>NZ_JALNUL010000086.1:0-10527 GCF_026540775.1 Methylobacterium sp. GC_Met_3 | reverse complement strand
CTGGAGCTGATCGAGGTGCAGGTCGGCTCCTATACCGGCGAGGACGACATCATCCGCGTCGAGGATATCTACGGGCGCTGATCCCTGGAAGCTGCAGGCCGCTCAGTGTCCGGTCGAGCGGAAGGACTAAACGAGCGAGGCGCCTGAGGATTGCAACAGCTATAGCTTGAGCAAGGCTTTTGCGGAGGCGAGGGTCGCTTTCTGATCCCATCAGAGGCGTCGGTGGCGGCCGATCCAGTCGAAGAACTGTTCGACGAACCACCGGCCCCAATGAACAGCAAAGCCAACCTGATCCAGCGGCCTGCGCACGACCTCGACGAAGACGATCGTCGCGATCGCCGGCTGGTCGCTGGCATCAGCAGCGTCGGCGGCGGCTTTGGTGATGAACGGGAAGGTCCGACGCCACAGGTGAAGCATCGGAATGGCCCCGTCTTGGTCCTGCACGTCGTTAGGTTCCCGATCGAGGACCGGCGTACACCGTGCGGGTCGACCCGCGCTCGGCGTGTGAGGCCGTTGATCTTCTTGCCAGCGTCCCAGCCGCATGGGCCGCCAACCTCGGTCGTTTCCTTGGTCTAGCCGTAGAGCAATGCTGAAGACGAGGCTTCCGGCGTGACACGCTACCGTCCGGACCCATAATGGTGGCCCGGACGGCTTGGGTGTGATTCACGGCTTCCGTGGGAGGAGCCGATGGATTAGTTCTGGCTGACGGACGAGCAGTTTGCGCGGATCACGCCGCACTTGCCCACCGACACACGGGGCAAGGAGCGCGTAGACGACCGGCGGGTGATCAGCGGCATCGTCCACGTGCTCAAGTCCGGCGGGCGTTGGACGGACGCACCGCGTGAGGTCTACGGGCCGAAGAAGACGCTCTACAACCGCTTCGTACGCTGGGCGGCCAAGGGGGTCTGGGTCGGCTTGTTCGAGACGCTGGTGCAAGCCGGCGGCCCGCCCTCCCAGGTGCTGATCGACTCCACCGCCGTGAAGGCCCACCGCTGCGCCGCCGGGGGTAAAGGGGGGAGCAGAACCAAGCCATCGGCCGCTCGCGGGGCGGGCGCACGACCAAGATCCACGCCCTCACCGATCGCTTCTGCCGCCCGCTCGCCTTTCTGCTGACCGGTGGGCAGGCCGCCGACTGCAAGGCCGGCGCGCTGCTGCTCGAACGTCTGCCCGCCTGCCGCATCGTGCTGGCCGACAAGGGCTACGACACCGACGCCATCCGCCGGCAGATCGAAGCGGCCGGGGCCGCACCCAACATCCCGCCCAAGATCAACCGGCGCTGGAAGCCCCGCTTCTCGCCCGTGCTCTATCGCGGCCGCAATGCCATAGAGCGGATGTTCGGGCGGCTCAAGGACTTTCGCCGCATCGCCACCCGCTACGACCTCTCGGCCACGAACTATCTCGCTGCCGTCTGCTTCGCCGCGACCGTCAGCTACTGGTTATGAGTCCGGACGGTAGCGAGCGGGCTCGACGAGATGACGGTTGATCCGGCCAAACAAGCCTGCGTCGCGCCAGCGGCCGAGTCAGCCGAATTTCGTTGAATGTGGCGGCAGATCCTTGATGTGAGCCGCCATGCGATGCCGCCGCGCAGAACGTAGAGAATTGTGTTATGGGCTGATGTTCTGGTGCGTCTAATTTAAAAGTTCGATGCACGATGGCTGCAAGGGAGCATCCGAGAAGTTCGTCAATGGACGATGCGTCCGACAGAAGCGTCGGTGGCGACGGCCCCATAGCCGAGGCCGACTCAGGTCGCGATTTCAGGGTATCCGCGGACGACAGAACTATCAGCACCGCAGGCTCGCACGAACTGTGAAAGAGCGCGATCCAGGGTCGTCATGATCCCTATGGCGACGCGATCCGGCGCATCCGGAAGGGCAAGTTGATGGTCTGCTTTCCGGCCCCGAGAGCCGCACCAGCCGCGGCTCGCCGATGTGGGCGGCAGCGCGTCAAATCCCCGCCGGGTCAGGACATTCGAGATTCTCGCGCCACCAGATGGCGGTTCACCGGCGTTTTGTTCTCAAGGACCACTGGCGCTCGATCCGGTCCCAGACCCGGCACCACAACCAGTCCGGTAACCGATAGACCCGAACCGCGGTCACCCACCCGGCCAGTACGATCAGGGCTATGTGGGCCAACGTCTCCAGTATCAAACCCGGCGGCTCGTCGGGCTCGGCTCGGTCGTACCAAATTGGGTCAGTGTGCCGCTGCGGTTCATTGTGGTTCAAAGCAGGGCCCTCCACCGCGCAGGTTGCGCGCGGCACATGAGGATTAGCAAATCATTTACCACACGCGCTGTCACCCCCGACGCGAGACCCGCGCACGCAGGCTGTACACGTCGCGGCGAAGAGTGCTGCTTGGTCCGGAAAGAGGCATGCAGCACGCCGGATGGGTGCTTTCGATCCCGCAAGACGAGAGGGCGGCCGCTGGATGGCGACCAACCTGGGATGTTAGTTCCGGCCGCTTAAGCGCTCAGCCGAGTCCCCGCGGCGGAGCCAGCTGACCTAGTAAATGTCTCCAGCGCCCCGGCACCTGCCGCGTTGCTCAGCGGCGACCCCACGCCGTGGCGCGTCAAGCCTCTGCTGCGGATCGCGTTCGCCGAGCCGGGCGCGTCAAGCATATTGCGGCACCGTTGCTGTTTGTACCAAGCGCACCACCCTGGAATCGCGGCCCAGCGACATCCTCGCCTGACAGCTGCGACCACATCCGCACCGAGGCCACCAAGAGGGGCGACGATCGCGATCAGCTCCCGATCTCCTAGACCGTCACGGAGAAGTCGCGATGGCCGGCCCGCTCCAACGTGCCACCCCGACCACTGCATCGGCTCTTCACCCCGTCCGGCGGAAAAGCTATGTGACAGCTGGCCCGGAGCGCGAATCGTCGTGAGTCCGCGGATCCGGGCATGGCCCTGCTCCAGCGTTCTATCCGGGCGCAATATCGATTGCGCGCGGGACGGCTTCGACGCCCCAACTGCTCCCACCCGAGCTCAGTACCCGCACCGTGTGCGATACATGGCTGGGCGACGCCCATATGTGGGGTGAGCACGCGGTCGAGGGCTTTGCCACCAGCCATCGGACTGACGGCGCGGCGACCCGCGCCGGCGCGCGGACGTCTCGGTCCGCCCGGCGGGCCGGAGGGCAGGTCGACCGAACCGAACTCTCTTTCTATTGTAGCGCTCAATGTATGGTGGCGCCAGATTCCGCAATGACCCGAGCCTTCGACCCTCAGCGATCAAACCCGCCGATGAACGATCGCTGGGCGTCCGTCATGGCGGCCTTTCGACCGCTGACTGCCGCCCTCAACGGGTCTACCGCGGCCTGATATCCGGTCTTTGATGTACACAAGTCCTCACGTAAACTCTCTACCCTCACTCTGGCGCCAAAGCCACGAAAACCGACTTCTCGGCTCGACGGTTGGTATGCCCCGGGTCTGAAAGTTGTTCGCGACTTGGTCAGGCGACATGGCAGGGATCGAACTGACGGGTTACCGCATTTCAGCTACGTGGTTTTTTCGATCGCCCCTATTTCGAAAATCGGCGATTGATCTAACGTGGGCAGGAAAATCCCTAGAGCAGGGTCAATCAGCCAATTTGGTCGATGGTCAGCACTCTGGGGTCGGCGGTCGAGTTTAGCGATGATATTCGATTTGCATAATATCAAAGGCCAGGATGAGATTGATGTAGAAGTGTGCATTGTCGGGGCGGGTGCGGCCGGGATAGCGATAGCGCACCGCTTGGCCGGCGCGGGGATTAAATTCTGTTTGGCGGAGGCTGGCGGCTGGAGCTGCGAGGCCGAGACGCAGGATCTCTATCGGGGCTACAGCGTCGGCCATCCGATCGATCCCTGCGAGGGCCGGTACCGGGTGTTTGGCGGTTCGACCATCCTGTGGGGTGGAAGATGCGCAGAACTTGATGCGATGGATTTCGAAGCCCGCGACTGGGTCCCACACTCTGGCTGGCCGATCCGGAAATCTGACCTGGATCCGTATTACGAGCAAGCAAAACGCCTTATCAATTTTAAAAAACCCTGGATCAGCGATAGGCTTGCGATCGAAAGGCGGCCGCAGCTGAAGATCGTTGAGTCCGACGATAATGTCGATCTCTTTGTTTGGCGTGTCGCGTCGCCCGATCTAATAAAAACAGTCCGGAGCTACATGAAGCTCGGGTTTCAGAGAAACTTCAATTTCGCTGAATCGTATTCGAAGATGCTTCATTCGAACGAAAAAGCTCATGTCTATCTACATGCGAACTTATGTTCTCTCGAAAGCAATATCCATGGCAGTAGTATCACAGCTGCGATATTTAAATCATTGAACGGCAACCTTCTAAAGGTCCGGGCGAAATACTTTGTTCTCAGCGCAAGCGGCGTAGAAAATGCAAGAATCCTTCTGAATCTCCGGCCCAACTGTTTACGGCAGGTGAATAAACATGATAATATCGGTCGTTACTTCATGCAGCATCCTCGGGGATGTATTCTAAATTTGCTGGCAGATGGAAAACAAGCTAGGTTTCTTCAGAGGAATCTCAATAATTTTATCAGGCCCCCGCGCTATGAAATTCGTTATGAATATGGTTTCAGCCTCAGCAAGGCCTCTCAAATTGAACATAAGCTGCTGAACGCGAGTGCGGCGCTGCAGTACAAAGCCGGCGATGACGCCGCTTGGACGGTGGGCAGGCGCCTGAGGGACAATTTAAAAAAAGGAGAATTGTTCTCGCTTCGAAATCTCGGCGACATTGGGGCTCTACTGCTCGGGGCCGGATCTGTTCTCAACAATTCTATTCGAAAATATATCACGGGATTTGAACTAAGTATTCCGAAGCCGGTGATCGAGGTCATCGTCGATTTGGAGCAAGAACCGGATAGGGAAAGCCGTATCTTCCTGACAGAAGATGCCGACGTAACGGGCCTGCGGCGCGTGGCGATCGACTGGAAAGTTGGACCGGCCGAGCGGCGAACGGCGCGGTTTATGAGCGAGAAGCTTGCCCAAAAATTCAAGGCCGCCGGTCTTGCAGAATCGGTCGCACCCGACTGGCTATACACAGACGCGCCCCTGACCAAACATGATCTTGCCGGAAACTACCATTTTCTCGGTGCGACACGTATGTCAGAGACGCCAGAATCTGGCGTCGTCGACTCAAACTGTCGCGTTTTCGGAAGCCACAATCTCTATGTCGTCGGAGCCTCAGTGTTTCCCACGAGCGGTCACGCTAACCCGACGCTCACGATCGTTGCTCTCGCGCTAAGGCTCACAGATCATCTGATGACGCGAAGATCTGAATCGAGAGGGACCAGCGGAACATCAATTGAAAACTCATCTCAGGATGCGGGCCTAGCGTCCTCGAATATTTAATTTAGAAGCGCTCTCGCGGGCGACGAACGTGATGGGGAGATGAGATGCCCGCTGCAGATCGCGTCGTATTCAACGGTAAATTCTTGTCTAGTGATCTGACCGGGGTCCATCGTGTCGCATTCGAGTTGATGCGTGCCTGTCATGAGGTGCAGACCCGTCTCTGCGTCCCCGGTCTTAACATGGAAATCTCCGTGCCAGGCGGCGAAATTTTGCCAAGATGGCGCGCCACATCGACTCTCGATGGGTTCGAGATTCGGCGCGGTATAACATATGGTCATCTGTGGGAACAAGTAGAGCTTCCCCTTTGCAGTCGGGGGCAGGTGCTTGTCAACTTGTGTAATCTAGCCCCCGTACTTAAGAGAAGATCAGTAACTATGATCCACGATGCGCACACTTTCAATGTGCCGTCGTCGTACCCGTTGATCTTTCGTGCTGCTTATCAAGCTGCGTTGCCGCTGATCGGGCAAGTTCATGCCGAGATCGTCACCGTCTCCGAATACTCAAAGTCAGAGCTGATCAGGAATGGTATTGCCTCGGCAGATAAGATTACCGTCATTTACAACGGTGTCGATCATATGCTTCGATTCAATACCGATGTCGGCATCATTCGGGCCTTAGGTCTCGGTGGGCTGCCATATTTTGTCGGCTTATCCAGTGTGCAGCCCCATAAGAATATCAAGATGATAATCAATGCTTTTAGGGATCGGCGATTAGAAAGCGTGCGATGCGTATTGATCGGTCCCGATCGGCGGGAGGAATTCGCCCGCGAGGGAATCTTGGTGCCGGACAACATAGTCTTTTCGGGTATTCTGACCGACGACCAACTGCGAGGATTGCTGGAGAACTCAACCGCCACGCTGAGTCCGTCGACGACGGAAGGATTTGGGTTGCTACCGCTTGAGGGCATGATCTTGGGTTGCCCTACGATAGTGGCGCCGTGTGGTTCCTTGCCGGAGGTGTGCGGTGCCGCGGCGATCTACGCTAAACCGGACGACGAGGAGGGATGGATCGCGGCGATCGCTGATCTCCGCGACGCCCCCCAGCACAGGACGATGTACTCCGCACTCGGCGTGGCTCAGGCACAGAAGTTTACATGGTCACGCGCAGCGCGCCGTCTTCTCGATGTGTGCGAGAGGATAGCGTATTCGCCGGTCTCGGTTGGAGTCGCCAGATGAGCGCCCGCGCAAGGTTATGCGTTATCTTTGCGACTGTGGGGAGACCCGCAGATATCGAGCGATGGACGTCTCTTCTTCAGAATCAGTCTCAGCCCCCGGAGACGGTCATCTACTCGGTCACGTGTGCTGAAGATCTGCCGTCCGTTGAGAAGCTGTATCCGCATTCTTCTGTTGTCGTCGGGGATCGCGGTCTAGCCAAGCAGCGTAACCGTGCGCTGGAGTTGGCTGTCTCAGAGCACGACATCATCGTCTTCTTCGACGATGACTTTGTTCCATCTAACGATTGGCTGGTGGGCGTTGTATCCGCGTTCTCTGCGTATCCCGAAGTGGTCGGTATCGACGGGCTCGTGATCGCCGATGGTATTAATTCAGGCGAGATACCATTCGCTACGGCGCTGGATTTGGTGGAGAAATACGCCGATGATGACAGCAGGCAGGGAGCGCCGCCGATCCGCCAGACGGGGCTGTACGGTTGCAACATGTCGTTCCGTGCTTCGGCTATTGAAGATACTCGCTTTGATGAAAATCTCCCACTCTATGGTTGGCAAGAGGATGTAGATTTCTCGTCGCGCCTGAAGTGCCGTGGTAAGCTGCTCAGGGTTAGTTCGTCGTTTGGCGTACACCGTGGGGTAAGAGGCGCGAGACTAAACGGGTTCTCACTCGGCTATTCTCAGATAGCGAACCCGCTTTATCTTTTCAAAAAAAAATCAGTATCGCTTAAGTTCACCGTATCCATTATCTTGCGAAACATCGCGATGAATCATCTTCGGTCTTTGCGCCCAGAGGACGGTATCGACCGCCGCGGCCGGCTGCGGGGAAATTGGTGTGCGGCTTTCGACTTAATCCGGCTGAAAATTCATCCAACCCGCATTCTTGAGTTCCAGTAAATCATCGCAGTACTGTCTAAATTGTAAAATCTTGTTTCGTTCGACCGCTTGGCGCGTGATCGATATTCGCGCCATGCCGTTTGGTGGTCGTAGCAGATCAGTTGTGGTGCGCCGTGGTGAGATGCTCACACCGCGCCATTCGGATACTTCTTGTCATCGGAACGGATCGCAGGAACGCTATTTTAGTGGGGTGCCGGAGAACAGCATCAGGGAATCACCACCCCGCCCCGTACGGAAGGGGGTATTTCGAGGTGTCCGCTCGAGATGAGATCGCGACGCGCGCTGGACGCTGAAGCGGGCCAGGGCGCGCCCGGCTAAGGGGGACGGCACCAAGGCCATGGTCGAGATCGCTATCCCGGTGTTCGGGTACAAGACGCACGTCTCGATCGACCGCAGGCACGGCTTCGTCCGGCGCTTCACCGTGACCAGTGCGGCCGCGCATGACGGGGCGCAACTGGCCAACGTCCGCGATCCGGCCAATACGGCAAGCAACGTCTGGGCCGACACCGCCTACCGCTCCAAGGCCAACGAAGCCCATCTGGCCAAGCGGGGCCGGCGCTCGAAGATCCACTTCCGACGGCAGCCCGGCCACGACCTGACGCCGTCGCAGCGCAAGGCCAACCGCGCACGCTCCAAGGTCCGCTTTGCCGTCGAGATGTGTTTGACCGGCCAGAAGCACCGCTTCGGCCTGTTCGTGCGCACGATTGGTTTGGCCCAAGCCCGGACCAAGATCGGGCTCGCCAACCTAGCCTACAACCTCAAGCGCTTCCAATGGATCGAAGCCCGGCAGTGGCGGCCTGAGGCAACCTCGGGATGGGCTCCTGAGCCCTTCTCGACCTCCGCCAGACCGCCAGAACGCCGGTTCGATCACGCCAAAGCTGCGAACGGCGTCAAATCGACAGCCAACCCTCCGCAACTGCATGGTTCTTCGAGGTGTCCGAACGGGCACCCAGTCCGTGCCTCCTTGGGCTGGCGCACGAGGTTCACCGCGTTCTGGCTCAGCCAGTCCGGGCCGCAGCGAAGACGCGATGACGACTTAGGGGCGTCGAGCAGCCGCGGCGCGGCCATCCCGCCTCAACGAGCCGCGGCCCACTTTTTCGGGGGCGGTAAGCTTGCAGGCGCCTGTCAACCCCGCGATCTAGCATTTCGCCGCAATGCGTCCATAACCTCGTCAGGCGTGGCATCGCATCCTGCGGGTACGACGAACTTGACCGCCCGTTCATTCTGTCCTTCGTCGCGGAGGATATGCAGAACAGCTCCCGCCCGCCGCGCGAAGTGTAAGAGGGTAAGCTTCATCGCGGCGAGTTGGCCATCGAGGACCTGACCGCGGTAAGCGTAGTATACACGGTCGCCAATAAACGGAGGAGAGGCGAGCGACAAATCAGCGCCGTGCGGCGCCGGGTCGACGAAGTCTACGGGCACTGGCACGCCGCAGGAGGCGATCCAGACCGCACGACGGCCGGTTTCCGCGCGCGGTAGAGATACGCCTTCACCGAGTGAGACGCTTTCCACCGCGACCACGGGATCGCGGACCCAAGCGGAATGAACCCGGATCAGCGCGGACAAAACGAGCAGCGTGCATATCGCAACGAGAGCGAAGCGATCCGCCCTTTTCAGACTCGGCGTGCCGCTGGACATCGCGTTCGCTCGATTAGAATGACGATCGGCACGATCGAGGCCGTGATCGATGCGAGAGCGACGGCGACCGAACCGGTCTCGTCATGCCAGAAATGGTAAGCGGTCGGCGAGGGCAACATCGCCAAGATGCGCGCGACGTTGATCGCTACCACCAGGACTGCACTGGTCGCGAGAGCCGAGCATTCCGCGGCACCTGGACGCCGGCCGGCGACTTTGAGCAGGCAAAGCCAGATCAATGCTGCGAGTGAAAGGTTGTGAAACGCCGAGCAACCGTCCAACATGACGATCGACCACTCGGGATGGGTGCTGAGGTAGACGCCGGTCGCGCGTAGATCTGGGTAGGCGAAGCGACCGACCCAGGCCATGAACTGGACCTCAAACGGCTCAATCCCCTGATAGAGCAACTTGAAGGCGAGCTTGCTCCAGAGTTCACACAAGCACAGCGCCAGCCAAATTTGGCCTATGTCAGCTATCAGACGGTCTCGGTACGGTCGAGTGATCAACCAAATCGCGGCGACTGTCATGCCGGCGTAGACGGCGTGGGGCTCAGGCGCGAACCACGTCAGTGCGCAGATGACCACGACCGCGAGATCTACCGGCGTCAGCGCTGGTCGCGATTTGCGTGTGGTTATGAGGAGTGAAGCGACGGCCGCGATCGCAAAGAGCTCGCCGACATTGAGTTCGACGAGACGCTGCCATCCTGGATTTGACGTGGGCAACACGCGCTGCAGCGCGGCAGAAAGGGCCGTGCCGCAGGAGAAGGTCAGAAGAGCCCAGCTGGCTGCTCTGTTCGGAAGATGCGCGGCAAGCGCTCGGATCGACCCGCCAAGCGCCCCCGTGCTGCCTCGAGCGACGATCCAGGCCACAGCGGCCTTAGGCGGCAGCCTGGTCGGACCGAGCGTTGCGCCTGCGACGAAGGAAGGCGAAGGTGCCCCCAGCCAGTGCCAAGCCGAAGAGGGTATTCACCTCGGGCGCGGGAGCACCGCCGGACATGCCGCCGCCGCCGCCGCCGGATGGGCCCCCGGAGAAGGATGCCGTCTGCGCGAAGGAGCCGCTCGACGTGGTGAATGTACTAATAACGTTGCCCGAGAAAGTCCCGCTGGTAGACCCGACGGTACCCTGAACGCTCAGCTTGACGTTGCTGACCGCATCATTGAAGCTCAGATTCAAGATGCTTGAAGTTGGAATGGGGCTGACCACTGAGCCCGTGGCCGTGCCCAAATTGTACGTGGAGCCACCGAAGCTCACCGTTGCATTCCCGCCCGTTACACCGAAACCGCTGAGCGTGAAGGCGCCAGTCGCCGAGTAAGCGTTGCCGCTGAGTACTGAGTTGGGGCTCAGGCTGAAGCTGTATGTAGCGGCGTTCGCCGCCGAAGAGCCGATCAGTCCCAGCGCAACGACCGCGCACGCCGCCCTCTTGACGCCCGACATCTGCCTAATTCCTCTCGGCTTGATCTCAAAGACAGCGCACACCGCTGAGCGCA
>NZ_JALNUL010000085.1:0-10572 GCF_026540775.1 Methylobacterium sp. GC_Met_3 | reverse complement strand
CTAGATCACGTCTTGTCAGACTCGCTTGCAGGAGTGCGAGACCCTCACCCTGCACCTCATGAGGAAGGTCCCGCCGTCTTGGACCGCGAGATCCGCGACAGGGCATGCAACATCTGGGAGAGGCATAACCGCCCCAAGGGCTTCGAGATCTATTTCTTGCTGACGGCCAAACGCGATTTGTCGTCCGAGCGCCGTGCGGAGAAGCACGCCGGGGCCGATCCGGCCCCCGGCGGGCAGGCGCCGGATCGAAGGCAGCGGTGCTGATCAGGAGCTGGGCGGGTACAGAACGGGTTGACGAGGCATCCCCTGCACAAAAAGACGGAGTCCCACCGTGCCTCAGATGTTCGACTGGATCTTCTTCGCAATCATGATCCCTTTCCCCGCCTTCCTGGTCTGGGACTGGTACCGCCACCGGGACGCCCGGCAGCTCTGAAGCCTCCGAGCCTGCCTCCTCAAGCCCGCGAAGGCGCCCCACGCCGGCTGCGGCGCAGGGCGCCTCGAAGGACGCGGGAGACCTGCTCGGCCGAGTACGGCTTCTGCAGCAGTTCGAAGCCGTGCGAGCCCTCCTGTGCGAGGACGTGGCTGTAGCCTGAGGTCAACACGACCGGCAGGTCCGGCAGCCTCCGCATGAGCAGACGCGCGAGTTCGACCCCACCCATTCCGGGCATGACCACATCCGAGAACACGGCGTCGAAGCCGGCGCCATCGGCCCCGAGCCGCTCCATGGCCTCCTCCGCGTTAGCCGCCCAGGCGGTGCTGTAGCCGAGGTCCTCCAGGATCTGCGTTGCGAACCGTCCGACTCCCACGTTGTCCTCGACCACCAGCACCCGCTGGCCCGTGCCGCCGGGCTCGATGGTCGCCGCATTGCCCGTGGTGTCTCCCCCGTGCGCCTCCTGCTCGACCGCAGGCAGGTACAGGGTGAAGGTCGTTCCGACCCCCACCTCGCTGGTCACGTCCACGTCGCCGCCGGACTGCTTGGCGAAGCCGAACACCTGGCTGAGGCCGAGCCCGGTGCCCTTACCGACTTCCTTGGTGGTGAAGAACGGCTCGAAGATCTTTTCGATAATGTCGCTCGGGATGCCCGAACCCGTATCTGTGAGCGATACGGCCGCGAACGGGCCGGGGGCACTGGCGTGGCCGCGGATAGCCGGCAAGGATGACCTGCACGCTAGCCGCAGCGTCAGCCGGCCCTCGCCGTTCATCGCGTCCCGGGCGTTGACACCCATGTTGACGAGCGCCGTCTCGAACTGACTGATGTCGACCCGCACGTGGCAGGGGTGCTTGGGCAACTCGGTCACCACCTCGATGCGCGCGCCTGTAACCGTCTCCAGCAGATCGGCCACGCTGTGGAGGCGCGCCCCGACGTCGAGCGTCTCGGGCCTGAGCGTCTGACGCCTTGCGAAGGCCAGGAGCTGCCCGGTCAGCTTGGCGGCGCGGTCGACCGTCTCCGACACGGCGTTGAGGTAACGGTCCCTGCGTTCCGGCGCGAGGTCGGGGCGGCGCAGGAAATCGACCGAGGAGCGGATGATGGTAAGCAGGTTGTTGAAGTCGTGGGCCACGCCCCCGGTCAACTGGCCGACCGCCTCCAGCTTCTGCGACTGTCTCAGCACGGCCTCGGTTTCGGCGAGCTTGGCGGTGCGCTCCTCGACGCGCTGCTCAAGGGTCGCGTTCAGGGCTTCGAGTTTCGCAACCGCCCTCACGCGTTCGATGTGCGCCCAGGAGCGTTCCGTGACCTCTGTGATCAGCGCGAGGTCGTAGTCTGACCAGGTGCGGGGAATGCGGTCGTGGATGGCCATGAGCGCGGTCAGGCGCCCGTCCTTGACGAGCGGCATGCAGATCGTGGCCGCGACGCCGATGGCCTGGAAGGTCGCCGCCTCCTCGGGTGCGAGTTCCGCCAGGTTGTCGTGGATGACCAGGGGGTGGCCGCCCGCGAGGTCCCGGACGGCGCGAGTTCCGAAATCGGCCAGGCTGTAGTGCCCGACGATGCTGGGTGAGCCTTCGGCCGCCCAGTCGCCGCGGATGGTGAACCCGTCCCCGTCGGGGTCCATGTCCGCGTAGGCGCAATTGGAGAGACCGAGATGCCCGGCGACCATCCTGGTGGTCGTCGCGAGGATCTCGTCCGCATCGGTGCTCTTGGCCGTTTCCTTCCCGAGCAGGTCGAGGAACTGGAGACGCGCCCCGTTGGCGCGCAGGGCCGCCTCGGCCTGCACCCGCCCGGTCGTCTCGGTGCAGGCGCAGAACATGCCGACGACCCTGTCCTCCCCGTCGCGGACCGGCGAGTAGGAAAAGGTGAACCAAGTCAGCTCGTCGTGGCCGCGCCGGTTCATGGTCAGCGGCATGTCGGCCGACCAGGTCGGCTCGCCGGCAAGCGCCCGCTCAATCAGCGGCGCGATGTCGTGCCAGATCTCCGGCCAGATGTCGTAGAAGCGGGCGCCGAGTGCGGCGGGATGCTTGTCCCCCAGGATCTCGGCGTAAGCGTCGTTGTAGATGAATCCGAGCTCGGGCCCGAACGCCACGAACATCGGGAAGCGGGAGTTCAGTATCAGGCTCACGGTCGAGCGTAGGCAAGGCGGCCAGGTATCCGGGTGGCCGAGCGGCGAGCCCGACCAGTCGCGGGCCCTCGTGAACGCGCCCATTCGCCCGCCGTCGGTGAGGAAGTACGGAAACCCGGATGCGACGGTCTCGGTCATCTGTGCGGCACGGCCTCGTCAGGTCAAAGGCCTGGGCCGACATCGACCACACCCGCCGTACCAGTCAATCCATCATGGGTCCGGTGGTTTCTACCAGTACGGCCCGTGTAGCCGGGTTTCGGCTCCTCCGGCCCGGCGGCGCATACCCGGCGCGTCCTTGGCAAGGTGCGCGCGGCTGCCCCGTCGCCACCTCGTGGTGCCGCGATCAAGGCCTGGTCTTCGCACCTCTCTTCCTGGCCGCCTCGACGTCGATCTCGCGAACCTGTCCGGAACGCAGTCCGAGCTCGGAGACCTGATCGCTGTTCAGGACGCAGCGTGAGAGTACCGCTTGGTGATCTCCCGAGATGCAGGAGCGCACCGCCGTGAGTGCCGCGGAGCGTGGCATCAGGGCCACGAAGAGGCGGGCGGGCGCGCACCGCTTCTCGGGCGCGAAAACCTCGACAAGGTACGCACCGGAGCCGTCCAGGCCGTCGGCCGTCGTCATGTCCAAGCTCATGCCATCCCGGTAGCGGCCGGCCGTTGGCCGCGCTTCGGCCGGCATGAACCGAAGGCAAGCTAGCTGCCTTTGCTATGGAGGTTGTCCATCCGAGGGTGTCGAGCGAGGCTGTGGTTGCGAAGCCTGCAAGCTCGGACTCGGAGCCTTCTGACGGGCGAGTTGCAGCACCGGGTGAAGAACACGCTGGCGATGGTCCAAGCTATCGCCGCGCGGACGTTCCGCAACGTCACCGATGTCGACGCTGCGCGCGAGGCATTCTCGGCGCGCCTGATCTCACTTGGCGGCGCGCACGATATTCTGACCCAGGCGAGCTGGACGGAAGCCACCATCACCGAGGTCGTCGACGGCGCGCTCTTGGTCCACCGCGGCGGGGTTCCCTCCCGCATCCGAACCAGCGGCCCGAACGTGCCCCTGGGGGCGAAGCCGGCCCTCGCCCTCGCGCTTGCCCTGCACGCACTCGCCACCAACGCCGGCAAGTACGGAGCGCTCTCGAACGATGTCGGCACGATCGACCTACGCTGGCATGTGGTGTACGAGGACGGGGCGCCCCACTTCCGTCTGACCTGGTCGGAGCAGGGCGGCCCGCCGATCCTGGCGCAGCCGACCCGCCGCGGCTTCGGCTCGCGCCTGATCGAACGCAGCTTCGCCTCCGAGGTAGGCGGCGACGTGAGGCTGATCTACGCCCCGACCGACCTGACATGCCGCATCGAGGCGCCGCTCGCCGCGATGCAGGAAGCCGGCGGGGACGCGGCGGCGTGATGCCGCCGGCCTGAATGACCGGGCGTCGGAGTGGCGCTCACGCGTTCCCGCCCCGGTCGAACACTAGCCGCAGTCCGGGAGCCTGTTGCCGAGCCAGCGCCGCGGCGACTTTCCGTTCAAGCTCGCCGTCTCGGAATGGCTTCAGCACGATGGCGTCGGCGCCTCCGGCTCCTGCCTGCGCCAGGGCGGCGGTATCGGCAAACCCCGTGACGAACAGCACCGGCATCCCCGGCCAGCGCTTGCGGATCTCGATTGCCACCTCGGCCCCGTTCATGCCCGGCATGGCGAAGTCGAGGACGACGAGATCGACACAGGGATCCGCTTCCAGGGAGGCCAGGGCCTGCAGGCCCGAGGCTGCCTCGCGCACCTTGTGCCCGACCTCGGCGAGCCTCGTCACTGTGACCTCCCGGACCTCGGCGTCGTCGTCCACGACGAGGAGCGTCGGCTTGCTGCCGGGCGGATGCGTCACCGCGCAGTCGACGGGCTTGGCCTTCTCGATCATGGCCATCCCCTCTCCCACGACCCGCGGTAGGTAGACTTTGATCGAGGTGCCCTCGCCCAGCACCGTGTCAATCCGGATGCCGCCGCCGGATTGCTTCACGAACCCGAACACCTGCGCGAGCCCGAGGCCCGAGCCCTTGCCGACCTCCTTGGTAGTGAAGAACGGCTCGAACACCCGGGCGAGCACTTCCGGCCGCATGCCGGTCCCGGTGTCGCTGACCGAGACCATGACGTATTCGCCGGGCTGGGGCTGTTCCGGCCGGCTCGGGGCGCCGGTGACGATGACGTTGGCGGTCTCGATGGTGAGGCGGCCGCCCACCGCCATCGCGTCGCGGGCGTTGATCGCGAGGTTGAGGATGACGAGCTCGATCTGCGTGGCGTCGATGAGCGCCGGCCACAGGTCGACCCGGAGCGTGGTCTCGATCTGCACTGCGCCGCCGATGGAGCTCTGAAGCAGGTCGCGCATTGAGGCGACGGTGTCGTTCAGGCCGACGGGCGTCGGCTCGAGCCGCTGGCGGCGCGAGAAGGCGAGGAGTTGCGCCGTGAGGCGAGCGCCACGATCCGCCGCTCCCTTCATCATGGAGAGCCGGCGCTTCGAGCGGTCGTCGGAGACCGCGCGCTCCAAGAACTCGATATTGCCGGCGATGACGGTGAGCAGGTTGTTGAAGTCGTGGGCGACACCGGAGGTCAACTGCCCGACCGCTTCCAGTCGCTGGTTCAGCCGCAGGGCGTCCTCGACCCGCTCGCGCTCGCGGATCTCGCGCTTAAGATCGGCGTTGGCCTCGGCGAGTTCGCGCGTTCGCTCGGCGATGCGCGCCTCCAGCGTCCCGTTGAGGGCTTGCAGGGCGGCCTCGGCCGCGCGTCTGTCAGTGCGGCCGCGCGCTTCCGACAGGGCCCGGACGACGGTGCGGGCCATGCGGTCGAGCCGCTGCTTCGTGACGTAGTCGGTGGCGCCGTTCTTCAGCGCCTCGACCGCCACCTCCTCGCCGAGCGTCCCTGAGCAGAAGATGAACGGGATGTCCGGGCACTGCTCGCGGGCGATGCCGAGAGCGCTGACGCCGTCGAAGGTCGGCAGGACGTAATCCGCCAGGATGAGGTCATGCCGGCCCGGCATGGCGGCGGCGGCGAACGCGTCGCGCGTCATTACCCGCTCAATCACGAACGGATGGCCGAGGTTGTCCAGCTCGGCCTCAATAAGCTCCGCGTCGAGGTCGCTGTCCTCCAGGTGCAGGATGCGCAGCGGTCCCGCGGAGGGCCCAATCACCCGTTCGATGGCCATCCTCCCCTGTGCGGGGGCGCCTCGTTGAGCAACGCCCAGAACACGCCGAGTTCCTTGATTGCGGCGAAGAACTCGTCGAAGGCCACGGGCTTCACCACGAAGGCGTTCACCCCGAGGTCGTAGGAGCGGACCACGTCGGTCTCCTCCCGCGACGAGGTCAACATGACCACCGGTATGCCACGTGTCGCCGGGTCGCCCTTCACTCTCGCCAGCACCTCCAGGCCGTCGACCTTGGGCAGCTTCAGGTCGAGCAGCACGACCGCCGGGTCCTGGACCTGCCGGTTCATGTGCGGCCCCCGGCGGTAAATGAAGTCGAGCGCCTCCGCCCCGTCGCGGCAGATGACGATCTGGTTCGCGAGCTGGCTCGATTCCAGCGCCGCCAGGGTCAGCTCGATGTCGTTGGGGTTGTCCTCGACGAGGAGGATCGGCTTCAGGCCGGCCATGTCAGCGTACCTCCTCTCGGAGCGGTAGGGTGAAGGTGAAGGTCGCGCCCTCGCCGAGCCGACCCTCGGCCCAGGCCCGGCCGCCGTGGCGCTCGACGATGCGGCGCACGTTGGCGAGGCCGATGCCGGTGCCCTCGAACTCCTCGACCCGGTGCAGGCGCTGGAATACTCCGAACAGCTTGTCGACGTAGGCCATGTCGAAGCCGACGCCGTTGTCGCGTACGAAGAACACCGCTTCGCCATCCTGCGGCGGCAGGCGCCCGATCTCGATGACCGCCTCGGGCCGGTCGCGGGTGTACTTCACGGCGTTCGAGAGCAGGTTCTCGATGACGAGCCGCAGCATAAAGGGGTCGGCATAGACGCGACCGAGGGCGCCGATCTCCCAACGCACTTTGCGGTCGGGGCCGATGTCGCGCTCGACCTTGCGCCTCACCTCGTCGACCAGGGCGCCCATCTCGCCCGAGTTCTTGTTCAGCGCGTGCCTGCCCATCTGTGAGAAGCTCAGCAGGTTGTCGACGAGCGTGCCGGCCGAGAGGGCGGCCTCGATGATGGTGTCGACGTAGTGCCGGCCCTTCTCCGAGAGGCTCGCGCCCTCGCGGTTCCTGAGGAGGTTCGAGTAGCCGACGATGTGCCGGAACGGCGCCCGCAGGTCGTGGCTGACTGAGTACGAGAACGCCTCAAGCTCCTTGTTCGAGCGCTGGAGCTCCTCGCTCATCGCGGCGAGCTCCTCGGCCCGGCGCAGCACAATGCCTAGCACCGAGGCGCGCAGGTCCTTGGCCGCCTCGACCTCCGGGACGGACCATGGCAGCGCCCGGCCCTGCACCGTCTCCTTCCAGATCTCGAAGGACTTGCGCGGATGCAGGCGGTCCGGCCCGCCTTGCGGGTCCGGCACCGCCGGCTTGACCGGGTTGCCACCCCATTTGACCGTGCGCACCACCTCGGGCCTGAACCAGAGGATGTAGCTCGCGTACTTCTTCGAGATCGAGATCGCGAGGAGCCCGCTGGCCCGGTCGGCGTAGGCCTCCGCCCCGGGGATAGCTTCCGACAGGGCCTCGGACCCGTAGATCTCGTCGGTGTTACCGCGTGCCGACAGCCAATCGTACATGGCTCGCACATCCCGCTCGTCCGGCGTCGTGCCCATGAGCCGGCAGCGGTCCGCGGTCACGACGGCCGCGCCCGCAGCGTTCATCAGGGCCATGACGTCGTCGGGATGGTTGAGGAGGCCGTCGACGAAGCTGTCCTCCTCCGCCATGAACCCGAGGAGACGCGCCTGCACCTGCCCGAGCGCCAGCCGCTGCTCGGCCTGGGCGCCGCGCTCCCGCGCCGAGAGCTGCAAGGCGAAGATCTGGGTGAGCACGTCGCAGGCGTTGCGGGCGTGCAGAGGCACGCGCTTGGGCTCGGCGTTGTGGCAGGAGATCAGGCCCCACAGGGCGCCGTCGATAAGGATGGACACCGACATGGACGCCATCGTGCCCATGTTGCGCATGTACTCGACGTGGACCGGCGAGACGGAGCGCAACACGGACTGGCTGAGGTCGAGCGGCTTTCCCGAGGGCGTCGTCGCCGGCAGGATCGGCACGGGCGCGTAACCCGCGTCGGGGATGATGCGCATGCGGTTGCGGCGGTAGAGTTCGCGCGCCTGCGCGGGAATGTCGGAGGCCGGGAAGCGCAGGTCGAGGTAGCTCGGCAGCGCGCCGTTGCCGTCCTCGGCCAGCACGGTGCCGTGCCAGTCCCGGTCGAACCGGTAGACCAGCGCCCGGTCGAGGCCGGTGACGGCGCGGATGTCCTCCGCGACGAGCTGGCAGAGCTCCTCGATGCCCCGGGCTGCGTGCAGCCGCTCAACGAAGGTGCGCAGCCGCGGCGTGAACACATCGAGGCCGAGGTCCGTCGCCGCTGCGTCGACCTCCTCCAGTTCCAGCACCACCAGACCGTCGACGCGGTGCGCTGCGACCTCGTAGGTCAGGCGCGCGGCGTCGGATGTGAGCGTCACGGTGCGGAGGTAAGCCGCGCCCTTTTGCTGGCCGGCATCGTCGAGATGACGACGGACGATGGCCGCGAGGTGCGGGAACACCGCGTCGAGGGCCATGCCGACGACCACCTCGGCCGGGGCGTTGGCGCTGGCCTGCACGACGGTCAGGGACGGCGGGTCGAGGACGAGAAGGAAGCCGTGCGGCTGGACGCTGCCAACGACGTGGATCGGCTCGCGGTCGCATGCCGTGAGGTCGACCTGCTGCTGGACCTGTTCGCTCGGCTGGCTCACGGAGATCGCATCCCGGTGTGGGCCGGATGCGGACCCTCGGGCTCCTTTTACCAGCGCGCTTTCGGGCTCCATATAGTCACAAAACACCGATACGGAACTTGTCCCTGGCGCTTGGGTCCCGGTTCAATCTGTCGCGCGCCTCTCTTCCCCTGTCTCGGCTTGATCGGTCGATCCGTCATCGACACGCTCCCGCCATGTCACCGGATACAGACGATCGCATCCGCGCTGAGGCTCTCGCCGGCTACGCGATCCTTGATATGCCGCCCCAGCCCGCCTTCGACGACATTGCCTTGCTCGCCTCCCAGGTGTGCGGGACGCCAATGGCGTTGGTCTCGCTCGTCGACGAGGACCGCCAGTGGTTCAAGGCGCATATCGGTTTCGAGGCATGCGAGACTGACCTGGCGCGTTCGGTCTGCCTCTACGCCATCGCCGAGACTGGCCTCACGGTCATCCCGGACCTTGCCGGCGATCCCCGGACCTGGGCCACCCCGGCCGTGACCGATCCGGGCGGCCTGCGCTTCTACGCGGGCGCGCCGCTCGCGACCGCAGAGGGCGTGGCCATCGGCACCCTATGCGTGCTCGACACTGTCCCGCGACCCGACGGCCTGACGCCGGACCAGGCATCCGCGCTGACGATGCTTGGCCGGCAGGTCATGGCGCAACTCGAACTACGCCGCTCGGTCGCCGACCTCGCCGTAAGGACCGCGACCCTGCGCGAGAGCGAGAGCCGCCTGCGCACCGTTTTCCAGACCATCTACCAGCTGCAAGGACTCCTGAGCCCCGAGGGCACCGTCGTCGACGTCAACGAGACGGCCTTGAGAGTGGTGGAACGGCGGCTCGACGAGGTCGTCGGCAAGCCGTTCTAAGAAGGGCCGTGGTTCGCGGCGACGTCGGGATTGCCCGACAGGCTACGGGCCTCGGTGGCAGCCGCGGCCGCGGGTTCCACCGTCCGCGAGGAGATCGAGGCACGGCTGCCGGACGGGATGCGAACCTTTGAGCTCGCACTCCTCCCGGTTCCGGGACCCGACGGCACCACCACCCTCGTGGTGGTCGAGGCCGTCGACCTGACCGAGCGTCGCGCCGCTGAGGGGCAGCTACGGCAGTCCCAAAAAATGGAGGCGGTGGGGCAGTCGACTGGCGGAATCGCGCACGATTTCAACAATATGCTCGCGGTCATCGCCGGCAGCCTGAACCTGTTGGAGCGGCGGCTTGCCAAGGGCGAGACCGATGTTGGGCGCTACGTCGACGCCGCTTTGGACGGGGCGGGCAGGGCCGCCGCCCTGACCCATCGGCTGCTTGCCTTCTCACGGCAGCAGCCCCTGGCGCCCGAGGCCATCGATGCGAACCGCATGGTGGCCGGGATGCACGACCTGCTGGTTCGCACGCTCGGGGAGGAGATTCGTGTCGAGACCGTGCTGTCGGCCGGCCTGTGGAAGGCCCACGCCGATCCGAGCCAGCTGGAGAACGTGATCCTGAACCTCGGCGTCAACGCCCGGGACGCGATGCCGGACGGCGGCCGGCTTACCATCGAGACCAACAACGCCCACGTCGACGACGACTACGGGCG
Organism: Methylobacterium sp. GC_Met_3; assembly: GCF_026540775.1. NCBI lineage: Bacteria > Pseudomonadati > Pseudomonadota > Alphaproteobacteria > Hyphomicrobiales > Methylobacteriaceae > Methylobacterium > Methylobacterium sp. GC_Met_3. The sequence continues at coordinate 577 of NZ_JALNUL010000085.1, read as the reverse complement.
CGAGCACGACATCGCGTCCGGGCAGTACGTGCTCGTGGCGGTATCGGACACCGGCACCGGCATGGCCGCCAACGTGGTCGCCAGGGCGTTCGACCCGTTCTTCACCACCAAGGCGCCCGGCAAGCGCACCGGGCTCGGCCTCAGCCAAGTCTTCGGGTTCGTGCGGCAATCGGGCGGCCACGTGAAGATCTACTCCGAGGCCGGTCACAGCACGACGCTTAAGATCTACCTCCCGCGCTTCCACGGCCCAGAAGAGCCGCCGCCCGAAGCCCCGCTCCGGGCCGGACGCGGCTCGCGCGGCACCGAGACCATCCTCGTGGTGGAGGACGACGAGCGCATGCGCGCCTACTCGGTAGAGTCCCTGCGGGAGCTCGGATACGACGTCTCTCACGCCCCGGGCGGCGCGGACGCCCTGCGCATGTTCGAGGCGGGGCGGACCTTCGACTTGCTGTCGTCGATCAGCGTCAGGATGCGCAGAGAGCGCCCATCGTGCGTCTGGGCTTGCACGAAGTCGAAGCTCCAGACGTGATTGCGGTGAAGCGGTCGTAGCCGCACGCAGGAGCCGTCGTTCAGCCAT
>NZ_JALNUL010000084.1:0-10801 GCF_026540775.1 Methylobacterium sp. GC_Met_3 | reverse complement strand
CTAGAACCGTTCCCGATCGTGTTGCAATCGGAACGGTTCCGGGCCCTTGCGGTGGCCCGCCCGCCTGCGCCGAACCGGCATCCATCCCGGCGCAGCCGCGTGGCGACCGGATCGTCAGATCCCGCGGCGGCACGGGTGCTTTTTGCGCTCGACTTGGCGAAATGGTAGGGCCGCCAAGCCTGGAGGGGGCCGAGGAACGATGGCCCCGCTCGGGAGCGTCCCCGACGAACGGATTGCGCCAAGACGGATCGCGCCCCAGAAACGACTTAGAGCCTCACCGTGCGCTTCTTCATCGATCACGACGACGGCCATTCGATCCGGGGCTGGATCGTTCCGGACAACCAGCTCGCAATCAGTCGCGTCGTCGTGTCCGTCGCGGGGCGGCGCGTCGCGGAGGTCGCGGCGAGCCATATCGACGCGACGTTTCGGAACAACGGCTGGCACGCGACCGGTCAGTGCATCTTCATCGTGACCGAGGCCGAGGTACCGGGCCTCGCGGCGCTGGAACAGCTCGAACTCTATGACGCGGACACCAACGTGCTGGTGCATCGGCGCATTCCGGCCGACGGAAAGATCCAGTGCCGCACCTGCCTGATCAACACCGGCATCGAACCGGAGTCGGTCCTGCAGAGCGCCATGTTCCCCCATTACGCGCGCAGCTACTTCGGCATGCACCGCATGTCCGACGAGATCCTGACCAGCATCTTCCTGAACCCGGTGCGCTCCCTCCTCCTGTCGGGTTCCCTCGTCATCCCGCGCTACGAGAATTACCTGACCCCGGACCTGATGGTCACGGCACTCCTAGTGCAGGACCCGCACCTCGAAATGGCGACCCGCATGCACTGGCTGCAGGCGCGGGCCGACGATGCCGCCGATCCGGCGCGCAGCTGGCGCCTCGGCGCGCTGGACGAAGCCGCAGCCTTCATCAAGGATTACGATCTGACCGACACGAAGAGCCTCAAGCGCTTCTTCCGCATGATGCCGGAGTCGGCCTACCGCCTGCTGTACAATCCCCTGACCCGCCAGCTGGGGACCCGCATGCCGGAGGATCGGCTGCACCCGGGCAATTCGATCGCGGCGATCGAGGTCCTGTCCCGGGTCGGCATCGTCGGCCACAAGACCCGCTTCCAGGCGTTTGCGCGCACGCTGTTCGACCAGCTCTACATCGATGCCCCGCTCCCGGTGCTGCCGGAGCCACCCGCCGCGGTGCGCGACCTCGCGCAGCAGCTGCGGAGCCTTCGCCCGGTGGAAGAGATGCTGGTGTTCGACGCCGCCATCTCCGATGCGGTCAAAGACATCGTCGACAAGCATTGGAACGCGTAGACAGGCGATCCACCCCCGCATCCGCACTCTCGACCAGGCAACACTCTGCTGCTTCGTAGACCTCATCGTTGGAGCGGGGCATTGAGATCGTCTGGAATTTACGGCATCAGTCGCCCGAGCCCGACCCAATCCGAGCCTTTGGAATCGCCGTGAGCAGCCTGAAATTCGGAACCAGCGGCCTGCGTGGGCTCGTGACGGATCTCGTCGGCGGGCCGAGCTATGCCTACGCCTCCGCGTTCTTCCGGTCGGTCCCCGCGGGCGACGACCGCCGCGCGGTGGTGATCGGGCGCGACCTGCGCGACAGCAGCGCGGGCATCGCCGCGACGGTGGCGAGCGCCGCGGTGGCGGCCGGGTTCACGGCGATCGATTGCGGCGCGCTGCCGACGCCCGCGCTCGCCCTGGAGGCGATGCGGCGCGGCGCCTGCGCCGTCATGGTCACGGGCAGCCACATCCCGGAGGACCGCAACGGCCTCAAATTCTACCGGCCCGAGGGCGAGATCACCAAGGCCGACGAGATTGCGATCCTGGCGGCGCTTGAAGATGTCGCAGCAGGCGGCGCGGTGCCGGATGCCCCGCCGGCCACGCCCGAACCCGACGCTGTCGAGCGCTACCACCAGCGCTACGGCGCGGCCTTCGCGCCCGACATCCTGCAGGGCCTGCGCGTCGCGGTCTACCAGCAGAGTTCGGTCGCCCGCGACCTGCTGACCGACCTGCTCGCCGGGTTCGGCGCGGCGGTGACACCGATCGGCCGGTCCGGCACCTTCGTGCCGATCGACACCGAAGCCCACCGTCCTGAGGACATCGCCTACATCGCCGAGGTAATGGCGTCCGGCGCCTACGACGCCCTCGTGACCACCGATGGCGACGCCGACCGGCCCTTGATCGCCGACGGGGCAGGGCGGATCCTGCGGGGGGACGTGCTCGGGCTGATCACGGCGCGGTTCCTCGGGGCCGATACGGTGGTGGTTCCGGTCACGGCCGGCTCGGCGCTCGAACAGGCGGGCGGCTTCCGGCAGGTCCTGCGCACCCGGGTGGGCTCGCCCTTCGTCATCGCCGGCATGGAGCAGGCGAAGGCCGCCGGGGCCGAGATCGTGGTCGGGTTCGAGGCCAATGGCGGCTTCCTGCTCGGATCGGACGTCACCCGCGACGGCCGGACCCTGCCCGCCCTGCCGACACGGGACGCGATGCTGCCGATCCTGGCCACCCTCGCGGCGGCGCGTGCGGCCGGCACGTCCCTGGCGGACCTCGTGACGTCGCTCGATGCCGGCGAGATGGCGAGCGACCGGCTCCCCAACACACCCGCCGAGCGGAGCAGCGCCTTCCTGGGACGACTTGGCGACGCTGGCTTCCGCGCCGCCTTCCTGAAGCCGGTCGGCGTGCCGCAGGATGTCGACCAACAGGACGGGGTCCGGATGGGGCTCGACGGCGGACGCGCGATCCATTTCCGGGCCTCGGGGAACGCCCCGGAGTTGCGCTGTTACGCCGAAGCGAAATCAGCGAGCGAGGCCCAGGATCTCGTCCGATGGGGGCTGAGCGCCGCAGCGGCGGCCATGGTGTGATCGACGCGCTGGGACGGGCAGCGGCCAGATCTAGCGCCTGACCGCGCAGGCCAGCCCAACTCTTGCCCACGGCATCGGGACGGGTGATGACGAGGCTGCGCCGCATCCGGGTCACCGCCCGCCTCGATCTAGACGCTCGCCGGTATCGCGGCGGATGACGCCACCGCCGATCAACCGCTTGACCGGGCTAGCCTTGCCGCCCGGCAACGTTCGTCGATGCGGATCGGTAATGCCCGCATGCCTGTCGCGCATTCGTCGCACCCGCGCGATCACGCCGACGTCGACCGCTGTCTTGGCTGCATGACAAGGGCGGCACAGGACCTGGCAGTTCCCCAGGGAAGCATCCTCCGTCAACGCGGCTGGGACGATGTGATCGTAGTGAAACCGCCCGGCCTGCAGCGCGCATGGGCAGCGACTGCCGTCCGCCAGCACGCCCTCACAGCGTCCGTCCGCGCGGGCGAGGGCGGTGCGCAGCACCGCTTTGCTGAACTCCCGGCGTACCATCACGCCACCCCCGTGGCGGTTACAGCAGCCGATCCGGTCAGGTCGGCCACGACCGCCGCGCGCTCAGGCGCCGTCTCAGCCAATCGATAAGCATGCAGCTCACGCGCGCCGAGCCCGGCACAGGCAGCGAGCCAACCGAGGAGGCCGCTATCGCCGGTATCGCAGGCGCGGGCGGCGATAATCGCTGCCTGCCCGCGCTCATCGCGAGCGATCGCGAGGACGACCGCGGGATGCTCGGCGACCGGATCGGGAGCGTCGAGCGGCTGCACCACCACGACGTAGCGCCGGCTCGAATGCCCGCGCCACACGCTCATGGCGAGCGGGGGCACGCCGCGCAGGCCCGCGCTCGCGCGCAGGCGCTCCTCGCGAACTGGAGAGCGGATAGCGCGGTCCGCCTTGAGTTCGCGCAGGGCGGCAGCCCATGAGATTGTGCGGTTCGACATAGCCGCCCTCACGCTGTGAGCGCTGAGGCGCGCGGGACGCACGAGCGCGCGGCTGAGGTTCCGGGCGATACCGGACCTGGAACCACCAGGGACGGGGGCGACAAAGGATGGGTTTGGATTGATGTGTAGATGTTCACGGCAATGCGCCTCAGGCTAGCGGCGGGACCAGCCCCGCCACTGACCTGGCCCCGCACATGGCCAGGAGAGACCCTGCGGGGCGACGTGATCGCCGGAAACCTTTTACAGCTTGTGCGAAGGCGCCTCAGTCCAACGACATGCAGGAGCTCGCATCGCCGGGTGACGAGTTATCACCGGCAGAGCAATTGAGATGACGCGTACTCATTCTTTTCTCGTCGCGATGGAGTAGGTCAATTGCCCAACCGCACGAGTATTACCGCTCCAATCGACCGATAAGTCCAGTCGAATTGTGAGAAAAAGACAGCCGCTCCCGCAATGCGAATTACCGCGACCAGATCGCATGACCTCGATACCAATGCTTCCTGGAGAGCACGTAGTGGAGTTCCTGGAGAGGAGGACTTCGAGAGACCGATTGCGGGATGGGCAGGCGACAGGTCGAGCTGTCGGCCTCACGGGGGGCCCGCGCCAGTCCAGGAGCGAGATCGGCCCCTAACGCTGGTCGATACGTCCGGATACTGGATCGCGCGGAGGCTGGGTGGGTTCGAAACCGCGCCGATTTCGTCGGGCGAACAGCCCGATTCAAGCCTGACGGCGTTTATTATCAGCCTGTTCGACCCGCGGGCTTCAGCGTGAGGGGCTGCCGAGCACCTGGCAAAGCCGTGCAAGTCCACGCCGTCGACCGAGAGCACGACCAAACATGCATGTTCGGACTGCGACCGCGGCAATCGTGATGCGACCGTCTACTCCTGACCCCGAGATCTCGGCAGCCTGAGCTCGCAGCTCCATCTGCTCGGTCGTTCAGCCTTGAGCGCTCGCAATGCGGCAGCCCAAGAGACGCGGCGTGTCAACACTGCCGCCCGCACGCTGCGAGCGCGGAGGGACGCGGGTCATTCGGGGGTGCAGCTAGGCTGCAGGGAGCGTTAGCAGTGGAACTGCCCGGACGATGCCTGCAAGGAATGGCTCTGAACGGACGATTGGATGATCGCGCAGAGGCAAGCGTAAGACGTCGCCAATGACCGCTGCTATGCCATCCAGATCTGACTGATCAAGCGGCCCCAATATCAGCGACGCTCGATCTCACGCCGCACGGGATTGCGACGCCGCAAGGGCGGCGGCACCGCGCGCGTCGTCAGATAATCCAGCGCCTGAGAGGTGCTATCGACCTGATCATCGTGCCGGCCGTTTGGAAACGCCAGCAGCTCGGCGATGTAGTCGGCGAGCCACGGGGCTTCGGATGGCAAGTGAACCTGCCCGGCCTCGAAGCGAGCCGTCTGCGCCAACAGCCGAGCCTCCTTATCGTAGCGTGAGCGACGCAGCAGCGTCGACAAGGCCCCGGTGCGACGCAGATCCTGATTCAGGGCTCGCCCCAGCTCGGTATCCTCGATCAAGGTCGCGGCTGCGCCCCAATGCCGACTTAGGCTCACAATCGCGCGCCGCAACTCCGGCGCTTCGAGCCGCTCGCGGACGACATCGAGCAGGTAGTAGTCCAACCCTATCACACCCCAGACCGTGCCCACAGACCAGTCGCTGGCCTCACCCAGAGTCGAAGCGGTATCCCAGGATGCGACGATGCGTTCGAAGGTCTCCGGCACTTCATCATCCGTATAAAAGCGCAGCCAATCCCGGCGGATCACGTTGCCCTCGGCGGGCACGGGTGCTTGTTGGTACTGCGCGCTGAAGGTCAGGACGCCGAGCTGGCGACGCAAACCTTCCAGCACGTCGAGGGGTTCACGCTCTGGCTGAAGCACCCCACCACGCGATCGCAAGTAGATGTCATTTACCCCGTCACTGAGGCAGAATCTCTCGTCCCGGACGGCGATCGCGGGTAGCTCTACCACCTCCCAAGCCTCCGGATCCCGGTCACGGAGATGCCCGCATAGATCGTCGGCATGCAAGCGCTGCATCACGATGACGATCGCGCCCTTAGCCTTATCGTTCAGGCGCGAGACCAGTGTGCCCTCGTAGAACTCGATCACCCGCCGACGCTCAGCTGACGAGACCGCGTCGATGGCCTTCATCGGATCGTCGATGAGGATGATGTCTGCGCCGCGCCCGGTCAGGCCGCCGCCGAGGCCGACCGCCAGTCGTCCGCCCCGAAGCGTCGTGGTGAGCTCCAGATCGCGCTGCCGGCCAGGAACCAGGACGCAGTCGGGAAACAGCTCGCGAAACCAATCGCTCTCCAACACGGTGCGCGTGTCTTGTGAGAGCTTCCTGGCGAGATCGGCGGCGTACGAGACCGCGATGATCCGTCGGCTCGGGACATGCCCCAGCAGCCAAGCGGAGAACGCGACCGAGACGGTGATCGATTTCATCGAGCGCGGCGGCACGTTGATGATCAACCGCTTGATGTCGCCGCGTGCGATGCGCTTGAGCTGCCAAGCCAGATGATCGTGGTGCCAGCTGTGTCGGTAGAGGGTTCCAGGCTCGAGCGTCTGAAACGTCCGATGAACGAACGCAGAGAGCTCATGGCGGAGGAGAGCCCTCAAGAGGCGAGCCCGATCAGCCATCGTCACCCTCGTCATCTGCCGCGGCGCCGTCTGATGGCTCATCGTCAACAGGTCGATCGGGGCTGTAGCGCAAAAACCGGCGCAAGACCGCCTCATCATCCTCGGATCGATCCGCTTCGAATTTTGAGGGTGGAGCAGCTGCCGCCCTACGTTCGATGCGATCTAGAATTCTCTCGGTCAGTGTGCTGTCGCCATTCAAAGCTTCCTTGCGCAGCAACATCAACATTGCCGAGAAAGGACTAGCGAGCTCTGGGCCATTCTTGCCGCGAATAGTTATTTTCTTGTCAAAAAATGCGTCGTAGTAGTGCTCGTCGATCGTATTCATATTAAGCTTGTTTTTTGGCCTCCCGCGGGGGTTGCCAGATTGTCCTTTCTGGAAGCGATATTTCCGCGGTGGACGACCGGGGCCGACTTTTTCATCCTCATCATCACTCATCGTGGATTCTCCAGCATATCGGCGTCGAATGGAGCTCTGATCTTAAACGTCAGACCACATCACAATCTCCCGAACCGGGAAGTACTTACGACGTCTCTGAATTACCGCTCCTGCTAAGCGCTGCAACGCTCCCAACAGAACGGGCAAACAGAGCCGCAATTCCAACGGCTCCTGAGGCAAATCTACATGAAAATCTTAGTAAATCTACAGACCGACCACAAGCAGAAGCGTCTGCGACACTTCAAAGCACAGCACCGATTCTGCGCTAATTAATATCGCGTCCTGTCAAGAAACTTGGCCCGCGCAGAGACCTTACGATGACAACGCGCACCTGCGTTCCGGCTGGTACGCAGATACGACCATCAATCCGCCGGAGCGGTGACAGCGCCACTCCAGGTAAGTCACTTCATCGATCGGTCAGGCAACCCGAGTGCGGATGCGGACACGCGGCGGAGGCGGTGCGGGCGAATCCTCTGGGAGGACGGCCGATGCTACAGCTTCGCGCGCTGCCGACGTGTCATTCAGCTCCCGTACGCCATGCGGCCCCTCAGCGGCTGGTTGGCTACGCGTTTGAAGCAAGTCGTCGACGGTTGCGCCGGTCTCGACGCAGACCGCCGCACGCCCGGTCATGCGCTCCCAGCGCCGGATTGCAATCTGCGCATACCGGGGCGCGATCTCGACCGCACGCACGCGGCGGCCGACCTGCTCGCCGGCCAAGATCGTGGTCCCGGAGCCTACGAACGTATCAAGTACCGTAGCCCCGAGACGCGTGACGTCCTTCAGAGCGTCAGCGACGAGTTGGACCGGCTTCACGGTCGGATGGGTAGCGAGATTTGCCAGCCGCTCAGCGCCAAAACCATTGGCCCCGGCATAAGTCCAGACATTCGACCGGTTGCGGCCGTGCCGTCCCATCTGGACGTTGTCGAGGTGGCGCGCCTGGCCAACCCGGAACACGCCGATCAACTCGTGCTGGTTGCGATAGAGGCCGCCCTGGCCGGCGTTGGTCTTGTTCCACACGACGAGGTTGAGGTAGTCGCCGTAGATGCTGGAGGCCGCAGCGATCATATTCTGCACATGTCGCCAATCGATGCAGATGAAGTGCACCGCACCCGGCGCAGAGACCCGTGCGGCATTTCCCAACGCGGCGGATAGGAAAGTCTCGTACTCCTGCTGGTCCATCTCCCCGGACGCGAACGCGAAATCGGCATGCTGCACTTTACCGCGCGAGCTGAGCGCGGCCTGCGCCAAGTTGTAGGGCACGTCGAGAAACGCACACTCGACCGCGGTCCCCGACAACAATCGGTCTAGTAATTCGCAATCGCGGGCATCGCCAACGGCGATACGATGCCCTCCGAGCTGAAATAGGTCTCCAGGGCGAAGGATGACCGGCTCTTGCAGCGATGTGGGATCGATAGCGTCGTCGACCTCATTCTGATCGGAAAAATCGACAGTCAAGGCATCGAATTCCGCGATCTCGAAGCCCGTATCGGAGATCTCGAAGCCCGCATCCTCGAAGAGGGCAGTCAGCTTCGGGATTTGCTCAGCCAGCCGCTCGCGGTCGAGCCGCGCATCCTCACTGATGCGATTGTCGGAGAGCAGGAACATGCGCTTCTGCGCTTCGGATAATCCGAAGATCTGCACGATGGGTATGGCCGCAGATTGCGCGCTGACGGCCTCAACTCGCGCGTGACCGGATAGAATCACGTAGTTCTCGTCAACGATCGCCGGGGCGAGCAGACCTGTCCGCGCGATAGAGCGCCGGAGCTTCTTGATTTGCTGCTTTGGATGAACGCCGACGGCGGCTGGATTAGCTTTGAGCGTATTGCACGGGCAGAGGCCGTATCGTGCCTCAACTCCCGGCCGTATCTCGACCCGAGGGACGTCATCGAGCGGAAACGCGTTGGGCTGAGCTGATGAAGTCGCGAGCTTCGACGTCAATCTAGACATTGTAGGCCTCCAGTTCGGAGACCGAAAGCAACCCAACCGCGCAACGACCATCAACGATTCCCCCCGCAAGGTGCACGGGTGCTATGAGGGAAATCGTCGAAGCCGCTGCGGCATGTGGAAGGCTGCCGCCGCTGCTAGACTTTGGTGAAGCACAGCTACCGATTGCGATCGGTCGCTTGTGAGCGCTCGCCACATGACGAGCAGAAGAACACTAGATCCTCCCGGATGATGTTTCAAGCGTAAAAGAGACTACCTGTATGGTCCCGGGATGAGGTGTGACGGGTCGATCCTGAAGCGATTGAGCTCGTTCGTCCAGGCGTTCAGGACGAACTGGGTGGGTATCAGGTCGTGTAGGATCTTGTGCCTATTTGCGTGATCGTAGGCGTCGACGAACTCACCGCCTGCGCACGGGCTGCATCCAGGTCGGGCAATTCGTACCCATCTTCGTCATGGGCAACCTCAGTCCCGTCATGCAGGTCGACGAAGAAACGAGGCATGAAGCAGTTCGACAAATGCGCGGCCTGCCCAGCTACGCAGGTTCTACGCCGTCCCCCTACACGCAGGGGGCCGAACGAGCCCGTCCCATAGGTAGCGTCATATCCTTTCATTTCTGACGCAGAAGCAGCGAATGCCAGAGCCCCGTTGGAACGGAATGCCTCCGACGCGCGCTGAGTGTACCGGCCGGAAATGACGCCTTGGGCGCAGCCGCAAAATGGTGTCTCACGGATGCCATAGCTTCAGGAACGAGATTTGATGCGTTGGCAAGTGATCATGTGCTTTAGCGCGGGTCTGATAGCGGCATGTATGACGTCAGCCTATGCTGACGTGAAAGTCGAGGATGCTAAGATCACGGGCGGGTACCTTTGGGTACTCGGGTATGCCGACGAGCCAGACAGTGAAATCACCCTCGACGGCAAATTTCCCCAACATACTGATGCCCGAGGTTATTTCGAGTTTCGGGTAGTTTATCACCCAGCCACCTGCATCGTGATGCTTCGGACGCCCAAACAGTCGCGCGATATCGTGGTGAGTGGCTGCGGCCAGCAAGGGCCGCAGGCGCCGGGGCTTGTTGGTCCGGCGGGACCGCCCGGAACGCGCGGTGAAACAGGGCTGAGGGGAGAGCTAGGCCCAAAAGGCGACGTGGGGGCGATGGGTCCGCCCGGCCCTGAGGGGATGATCGGTCCTGCTGGTGCACTGGGCGAACCCGGGCCAGCTGGTCCCGCAGGGCCGGCCGGTATAGCTGGAGAGGTCGGACCAGCCGGGCCTTCTGGGCCACGAGGACCCCAAGGTGTTCCTGGCCCGGTAGGGAAGATGGGCCCGCCTGGTACCCACACCACGGCGAAACCTCCGTCGGCGACGGGTTCGGCGACCAAACGGGAACCAGCTCGTCCGCAGCCTGAGTCAGAGGCTCCAACTGGGATTGAGCCTGGGTCAGGGGCCGCAGTTGACGACCGCTACTGAGCGTTCGTCGCAGAGGCGGGCCCATAGGCCCGGGGCCAGGCTCCACAGGAACAGGAGGTTGGAACAGCTACCATCATAGCGCCTTGCGCTTCTGCGATCGGCTCCCGTCCCCAATCTCAGAGAAAACCCCAGGTCGAGGTCATGGCACCAGCCCCGCGAGCCCACAGGTCGCCAAGATCGTCACCGCCAACGTGAAGGCCAATTGTGAGCTCGTGTTGCCCCTCTTCGTAAAGCGCAGTGTCCCGCCTGCCGCCGCTTTTCGACCAAAGCCTGTGCGGCAGCCGCCAGCTTCTCGTGCAGTGACGCGAACGAAGAATTCACGCTGACGAGGAGACATGCGAGTCTGAGCGAAGGCTCAGCGGTCTGCGTACTCTCCGATGCGAGCGACGCGGCACGGTTGTTTGCGATCGCCAGCGACCGCTCCCATCCCCTCAAGCACATCCAGCGCGCTGGCATCGTCTTGCTCTCGGCCGAGCGCCTAAG
>NZ_JALNUL010000083.1:0-11455 GCF_026540775.1 Methylobacterium sp. GC_Met_3 | reverse complement strand
GTGCGATATGCCAGCAGGCGCGGTCTCGGTGACGTAGTAGTTGAACTGCGAGGCACGGAGAGCGGCCGCCACGCGCTGCGCGAAACAGGAACCGGCCGTGGCTACCCGGTCGTCGGGCGAGATGGTGAAGGCGTCGCCCGCGCGCAGATCCAGGGCGAAGGGCGGCACGTTCGTGACGGCGTTGGACCAGAACTGCCTGGACGGCAAGGACCTGTACGGGTTGTTCGACATTTTGGCCTCACGGGATATGCCGCTGAAAGGATAGGCGCGGCTATTCGATGGCTTGGGCGACCTGTGCAGGCGGCGCATTCGCTAATGTTCAGGCGTGTTCGACCCGACGATAGCGATTTGGCCCCCGATCACGTCCCGTAGGCGCAGCGGGGTACGTCATCTGGCACAGTGCAGCGTCGGGTTTTGATCGTGCGTCAATCTCACAGAGGCTCGCGTCGCCGCCGAAATGAGTGGGCCGACGATTGCAATGGCGAGGAATAGGCATAGGGCGAAATTGGGAAGCAGTCGCCGATGGCTGGACGCAGCGCCGTCGCGGTAAGACAAGCTGATCAGAGTTCGGATCATCGGCGCATCCGACCGAAGGCAGCTCCTAAGGGTGCGAGCTGGGTGATGTCCCATTGCTTCTCACCGAAGCGGTGGCGATCCGACAATCCGGCTAACGACCCGGTGGAGACGGCCGCACGCGGCGCGATCTGCGCGCTGCTAGGGCGGACCAGTTCCACGACGGAGATCCCAACGGCGGGTAGGGCCAGGGCGGTGAGCGCGTACGCAAGGCGCATAAGACGCGTCGGGAGGTCAGGGGTTCGGTCGGCTCGTACGGCCATTTGAATAGATGCGATCGGCGGCAGGGGTGTGCATACGAGACGGGGAGACGTGTCAGGCATAGCAAGGGGGCTTCGATATGCGTGGGAAATTTGCCCACCTAATTTACGTGTGCAAAAATCCCACGTCAACCGAGAAATTCGCCCACACGGCGCGGTTGCGCACCGTGTGGGATTGCTTCCCACGCTCAAACTTCTACGAGAGTAGATATGTCTGAGACTGCCGAAACGTCGCGGGAGGGCGCCAGCCTGCACGCACCCTTAGCGCGGCTCCTGCGGCCGCTCGTGCGCCTGCTGGTCGCCCGGGGCATCACCTTTCCGGCCCTGACCGATCTGCTGCGCGAGCTCTACGTGAACGTGGCCGAGTACGATTTTGCGCTATCCGGCAAGGAGCAGACCGACAGCCGCGTGTCCCTGCTCACCGGCATCCACCGTAAAGAGGTGCGGCGCCTGCGTGGTGCCGGCGCCCCGGTCAGCGCGGTCCCCGCCGTGGTCTCGCGCACCAGCCGCATCATCGCGCGCTGGATCGCCGACCCGGCCTTCACCGATCCGCAGGGCCATCCCCTGCCGCTGCCCCGCACGGCTGAGGGCAGCGCGCCCTCGTTCGAGACTCTGGTGGCCGGGGTGACCCGCGATCTGCGCCCCCGCGCGGTGCTGGATGAGTGGCTCGACCGCGGCCTCGCCTTCACGGATGCACAGGACCGGATCATGCTGGCGGAGGCCGCCTACGTCCCGCGCGGCGACGGCGCGGAAGGACCCCAGCTCTACTATTTCGGGCGCAACCTGCACGACCATATTGCGGCGGCCGTGGCCAACATCGTCGGAGACAAGCCGCGGTTCTTGGAGCGGGCTGTCCACTATGACGGGCTCTCCAAAGAGCTTGCGACCAAACTCGAAGCGCGAGCGCGCGAGATCGCCATGGAGGCCCTGCAGAAGGCCAATCGCGAGGCGCACGCCGCCTGCCAGACCGACCCGGGCGGCGATCACCGCTGGAACTTCGGCCTCTACGTCTTTACGGAGGCTGGAGCCCAAACCGCACCCTCTGCTCAGCCAGCGGATGAACGCTAGAGGATCGGCTGGTGCGAAACTCGGTTCATCGCCGGTCCGTCCTGCGCCTACTTGCAGGCGTGACCCCACTGCTGCAGTGCGCCCTCACGCCGAGCGCGGCACGAGGCCAGGAGACGCCGCGCGACCACGGCATCGGCGGCACCGGCATGATGCGAACGGAGCCCCAGGCCCCATCTCCGTTGGGCGAAGGCGACCGCGGCATCGGTGGGACTGGGGTGATTGGCACGATCCGTCAGTTCGGCTCGATCATCGTGAACGACCTGCGGATTGCCTATTCGCCGACTGTAGCCGTACGCATCGACGGGGAGCCAGCTACCGCAGCGGATCTGAAGATCGGCCAGGTCGTGCAGGTCGTGGCCCGCTATGAGAATGGAGGTCTCGCGACCCAGCGTATCGAAGTGGCAAGCGAGGTGGTCGGGACGGTGGAGTCGGCAGCGCCGGGGCGACTGGTCGTGCTCGGCCAGCGGGTCTCTACCGCGGGGCTGACCGGCGACTGGAAGCCAGGCACGCGGGTCGCCGTGAGCGGGCTGCGCCGGCAAGACGGAGTGATCGTCGCGAGTCTGATCGAACCGCAGGGTTCGGGCCCTGACCGCGTCGCCGGTCCGGTGCGCCGGGATGGGCCCGCAGTGATGATCGGCGGCCTACGGTTGACCGGCGCCGAGATACTGCCGGTAGGCAAGCGTGCCCTGGTTACCGGAACAGCGGCAGATAGGGTCCTCAACGTGACCAACGCCGCGCAGATTGGGTTGCCGTTCCCGCCGAGTGTAAGGCAGGTGTCGATCGAGGCTTACATTGGCCGCGCGGGTAACAAGCTCGAGCTTGGCTCGGGCCTCGCTGTCACGGCTCGGGCAGGCCCTTCAGTGCCGCCGACAGGCAGCGTGCGCGCGGTGATTACCGCGGGCTTGACGCAAGGCGGCGGTCTTTCAGTGAACCGGCTGCGCATCGACAACCACAAGGAACCCGAGGCGCCGCGTCTGGACAGCCCGCGCTTCGAGCGGGACCGGCTCGACCTGCGCGGCCTGCCCGAGGACGCGCCGAGGCGCTTCGGCGCTGAGCCAGGGTACAGGGAGCAAAGCGACCTGCGTGTCGACCCTCGAACTGGGGCAGACAGTTCGACGGGCGGGAACGGTTTTGACGACCCAAGCAGCTTCGGCAATGGATCAGGTGGTGGAAGCGGCCGGGGTGGGGGGCCGTTGAGCGCACCCAGCGGGGTGCCCGGTGGATTTGGTGGCAATCCCGGAGGACCAGGGGGTGGGGGACTAGGCGGCGGAGGCCCAAGCCGGCCGCGATGATAAGAATTGTGGGCATATTTCCCACAAAAACGGGAAATTGTGCTTTCTCGGTTACAGCCAAGTTTGAAAATTGCTCTATCAAGAGCGAAATCGGGCCGCTAACGCTCCTCGAGACACCATCATGTTCAAAACTCTGACTTCAATTGCTATTCTTACTGCACTCACCGCCGCCGCCTCGGCCGCTGACCTGCCGCGCCGGGCGCCCCCGCCGGCGTTCACCCCCGTGCCGGTGTTCACCTGGACCGGCGCCTACTTCGGCATCAACGCTGGCTACATCACCTCGACCAAGGAGACGGTGAACACCGCAGGCGTGTTCGCCAACAACACCGGCGTGACCACCGGTAATCGTCCGGGCGCACTGCCCCTGCCGCAGAGTGGGTTCACAGGCGGCGGTCAGGTCGGCTACAACTATCAGTTCACGCCGGGTTCAGGCGTCGTGGTCGGCGTCGAGGCCGATGCTGCCTACACGGAGATGAACCGCACGCGCAGCTACACCGGCGCACTGGGCGGGATCAGCACCTATAATCAGTCGCTAGATTATCTCGGCACCGTGCGCGGCCGCATCGGCTACGCCTTCGACCGTACCCTCGTCTACGCAACGGGTGGCCTTGCCTACGGCGGCACCACCTACCGCAGTCTCTTCGAGACGGCGGCTGGCAACCCGAACTTCTACGGCTCGCGCAGCCAAACCGACATCGGCTGGACGGCAGGCGGAGGCATCGAGTATGCCCTGCCAACCGACTCGTTCCTGAACTTCTTCCGCTCCTCGGCTGTCACCTTGAAGGCGGAGGCCCTGTACTACGACCTCGGCAACCACACGGTCCCACTGACTGCGGTTGGTTCGGGAAGCGGCGCCTACACGGCTCGCTACCAGAACGAGGGCGTGCTCGGCCGCGTTGGCTTGAACTACAAGTTCGGATCGTACTAGAATTTTTCGATCAGACGGTTGACCTCCGGATTCCCAGCCTGATCAGACTGGCCGCGAGGTCGAACAGCGCCCCAGGAGTCCCCCCTCCTCCTGGGGCGTCTGTCGTTCCGGAATGCGGTGTTGGGCTAAGCGCCACAAATTGCTTCAACGATGTTTTATTTCATGGCAATTTTAATCCACCATCGCTTGTACGAGGCGGATGCTCCGATATAGAGCCTGAATTACCTGCTTGCCGTATCAACACTCTTCAATTTTGATCACTGGGCACGCCGTTTGATGTCACCTAAATGCCTCAGCAACCGGGGATTGTGTTAATCCTCGACCTTTAGGAAGGCGTACTGCTCCCTGTCGTGCTAACCATCCATGAGGAGTACGCGGCTAACCTTGCAGTGGTGTTAGCGCGTCCGTCAGCGGGGCGGGCATCTGCCTTGTCGTTGAATTTCAGAGGCTGCGGTTGTGGAAGTACGCGCACCTGTACTTGGCCTAACAGGCTTATTTGACTGGCTCCTTACCACCGGTATCGTCCTGGCGTTAGCAGCCCCACCCGCCGCCATAGCTGAGACCCTAGAGAGCGCTTTAGCTAAGGCCTACCAGGGCAATCCCCAGCTCAACGCAAGCCGGGCCGGCGTGCGGGCAATCGATGAAAACGTCGCGATCGCACAGTCGGGCTACAGGCCGCAGGTCAACGTGGGCGCGCAGATCGGGGTGCAATACCTTCAAACCCGCACCGGGAGCACCGCGTCCACCGCCGCGACATCGGCAAGCACTGGGACGACGAGCACGTCGACGACAGGTACGGCGACCACCTCAACGACAAGTACGACGAGCGCCTCGACGACAGGCACGACGAGCACGTCAACGACAGGTACGACGAGCAGCACGACCCGGACGACTTATCTCCCGACCACGGCGAGCCTGACCGTCTCACAGACGATCTTCAACGGCTTCCAGACCGACAACCAGACCCGCCGCGCCGAATCGAACGTCTACAGCCAGCGCGAGACCCTGCGCTTCACCGAGCTGACCGTGCTCTACAATGCCGTTCAGGCCTACATGAACGTGCTGAGCAACACGGCGACGCTCGAACTCAACCGGAACAACGTCGAGGTTCTGGAGGAGCAGCTGCGGCAGACCCGGGACCGGTTCAACGTCGGCGAGGTGACCCGCACGGACGTGGCGCAGGCCGAGGCCCGCCTCGCCGGGGCGCGTTCGCAGGTCAGCACGGCCGAATCGACCCTGCGCACCAGCATCGGCATCTATCGGCAGAACATCGGCGTCGAGCCGCGGCAGCTCGCGCCCGGCCGGCCGCTGGACCGGTTCGTTCCGGGCTCGCTGGATGCGGCCATCGCCATCGGCCTGCGCGAGCATCCGCAGATCGTGTCGGCCATTCACGCCGTCGATGCGGCCGAGGCCCAGGTCAAGGTTCTCGAGGGCCAGCTCGCCCCGAACCTGAGCCTCCAGGGCTCGCTGAGCCAGGTCTACGATCAGACCGGCCCGAACCAGTCCTACTTCGTCGGCTTCGTCGGCGGGCGGCTGAACATCCCGATCTACGAGGGCGGCCAGACCTACGCACAGATCCGGCAGGCGAAGGAGACGGTCGGCCAGACGCGTATCCTGGTCGATCAGGTCCGCGACCAGGTTCGCGCGCAGATCGTCAGCTTCTGGGGCCTGCTCGAAGCCGCCAAGGCGCAGGTCATCGCCGCCCAGGCGCAGGTCCAGGCCAACGAAGTGGCGCTGAACGGCGTGCGCGAGGAAGCCCGGGTTGGCCAGCGCACCACCCTCGACGTGCTGAACGCGCAGCAGGAACTCCTGAACTCGCGCGTGAACCTGATCCTCGCCCAGCGCGATCGCGTGATCTACTCCTACGGGGTGGTTCAGGCGATCGGACAGCTCACGGCCCGGTTCACCGCCCTGCCGGTCGAGTACTACAGCGCCAAGGTCCACTACGATCAGGTCAAGGACCTGTGGTTCGGCCTGCGCACCCCGGACGGCCGCTGAGCAATATTAGATCATTGGGCAAAGCTGATGTGTCCCAGGCTCTCCCGAACCACGCGGCATTGTTAGAGGCAGACATGCACCGACAATCAGCAGAATTAGACACAGCGGAATCTATATCATGGCCCGTCGTTGCAGCCAAAGTTCTGAGTGCCGATTTGGCTGGTAAATTTCCTGATATTGGGCACGTTGTGTCGAAGGTTCGGTACGTTCGCGACTACAAGGGCAATGGGCTTCTATGGTATGTCCGGCGCATACCGAAGCACGCGAAGCCTCACTATGGCGGCAAGGAGCAAATCAGAAAGAGCCTCAAGACCCGAGCTCTCGAAGTTGCTGTGGTTGAAGCCGCCAAACTCGCCAGAGCCGATGATGCGTTTTGGGCATTTCTGAAAATAAATGAGGATTCTGCGGACTGATCCGATTCTCCTGGCGGCGCTGACGCAAACGCGAGTACGCTGAGGTTCATCAATCGCCGGGTGCGCGATCGCTTACAGGTCTCGGGGGCACCACACCGACCCTGCCGTTGGTAGATTAGTAGAGACGGCTTCCCAGAGTTGTACTTCGGTATCAGATCTCCAGCCGGATCAGACTGGCCGTGAGATTGAACAGTGCCTTGGAAGCTGATCCCCAGGTCGCTTTTTTCGTGCGCATCAGCGAGCGGCAGCCTCGCTCGTCAACGCGGAAAGAGGTTGTCCTTCGGTTCAATCAGTTGAGTGGGAGAGGTCAACGCGCCGTAGCGAAGCGTCGAGGTTCGCCCGGACGGTCCGGTGAACGTGCCCTCGCCGCGATTAGACCGCGCTGTCGTTACGGCCCCGTGCAGAATGCCGCTGCCGGTGCTTTCTACGCTCGCTGGCACTGATGCATGCTCACGGTCAAGCGTGAAACCGCCGCTGCACACGATCAGCCCCTTTGCATCTTGAGTGTAGAAGTTGACGCGCAGGAGGCGAACTGTGGCGTGACCCGTCATAACGCTTCTGTCGGCGCGTTAGATCTCAAAGGGGGCGTGTCGAAGCCATACGTGCTGCCACCTTTATCCGAGCCAAGTTGAATGCCCGGAATCGTTGCTACTCTTCCCCCAAAGTTGGACAGGAGTGCCAGCACTGCGCCGGTATACGTGTAGAATACGACCCGCCTCATCGGTTTTTCATTCTGTCGGCGTGGCCGGATCGGCTTAGCGTCTGAAACTGACATCTCGGCTCCGGTCGGTAGACTTAGATTGTTTTTGCCAATGTCAATTAGAAATACGGTACCTCCACTCGGAGCAGGCAAACTTCGCGATCTTTTGCCAGGGACATCATATGACCCACGAAAGCTTGAACCGTAACCGGCGACGGCGCGTGTTGTACCGGCGCAACGCGCTTAGTGACCAATTCGGTAGGTCAGACGCTTGCGAAGTCACCATTCAGACCAGCATTATTTTCATTCGACATTCACGCTCCGTGCTAGAACCCAACCGTGCTCGCAAGGTCCCGTGTACGCCTGCTCGACCGGTACGAGGATCGTTGTCCGACATCCCAGCAGCGCTGACCTATAGACGACGCCTAGCCAAAGACCGAGTTTCTCGCAGGCCTTTACAGTATCGCCGTAATGCAGGCGCCCGATCTCACAGAATGGCGCTCCGCCGGGGCCGCTTCGCAGGGGTAGGAAGCTGTCCGGGTCAAACCCAAGCTCGACCACGTGTCCCTTTCCCGAGCAGGCATCGTCTCCGATCGACCCGTGCATCAGGATTGGCACGCTCAGAGGCGTGGTCTCCGCCAAGACTATTTCGGGCAGCATAAGCGCGAGGAGCGGTCCAAGTCGCCACGCTATTGAAGGCATGCGGGTGCCGTGCTGTTAGGTCTCCGCGAAGGACGGACTCGATCGCCCAGTTGGCGAGAGACCGGACAACGCACCCATTCATGGCAGGATCCGGGCCGTGAACCGGCGCCCAAGGTGTCGAGTTCACGGCCGCACGGACTCCAACGCGACGACCCAACCATAGCTTCGCGCGCGATGCGGCTACTGGTCTACACACACCTGGCCCTGCTAAGTCTTAAGCCGAGCGGCATGCCGCGTACGTCCATGACGAAGTGGCGCTTTGTCACCGGGCCGTGCCGGTCCATTAGGTTCGGCCTGTCGAGGAGTACTCTTCTGCTGGCAGGCTGGCACTGTCGAGTGCACTGCGCGACTGATCTAGAGCGCGAACCGACCGGTCTGAATCATCCGGGGTTTCAGAGCGGACGGCGGTGTGATTCGATGCTCTGCGTTCCGAGGGGTAGAGCCGCATGCCATCTGCTCTATCCGTCGATCTGCGCGCGCGTGTCGTGGCCGCCGTCGAGGAAGGCGCGTCGCGCCGTCAGGCTGCCAAGCGGTTCGGCGTAAGCCCGACCAGCGCGATCCGCTGGTCCGAGAGCTTCGCGCAAGAGGGGCGGATCGCACCCAAGCCGATGGGCGGGGATCAGCGTTCGCAGACGATCGAAGCGCAAGCCGGCCTGATCGTTTCGACCTATGAGGCCAAGCCCGAGATCTTCCTTCCGGAGCTACAGGAGAAGCTGGCGAAGCGCGGCCTGCGGGTCGGGGTGAGCAGCCTGTCGCGCTTCTTCAAACGTCACGGCATCACGCGAAAAAAAACACCGGCCACGCGACCGAGCAGGATCGGGAGGACGTGAAGGCTGCCCGCGTGGGGTGGTTCGAGGGGCAACTCGACCTCGACCCGGACGCCCTTGTGTTCCTGGACGAAACCGCGGCCAACACCAGCATGGTCCGGCGCTACGGACGCGCCCCGCGCGGCGAGCGTTGCCGGGTCGCCGCGCCGTTCGGACACTGGAAGACCACCACTGTCACGGCCGCCCTACGCACCAGCGGCCTGATCGCGACCGCGCTTCTCGACGGATCGATGACCGGTGCTCGCTTCCGCGGCTATGTCGAAGAAACCCTGATCCCAGTCCTGAAGACCGGCGATACGGTCGTGCTCGACAATCTACCCGCCCACAAGGTCAGCGGTATCCGCGAGCGCATCGAGGCGGCGGGAGCGAAGCTGCTCTACCTGCCGGCCTACTCCTGCGACTTTAACCCAATCGAACTCGCCTTTGCCAAGCTCAAGGCCATTCTCCGTGCCGAGGCCGCTCGCACGATCAGCCACCTCTGGATCACGATCCAACGGGCCTTCCGACGCTTCACGTCGGCCGAATGCCGTCGTTATCTCGCCGCCGCAGGTTATGACGCATATGATCCAACATGATCGGATTCGGCTCTAGGCTTACGATTCTAGGTATCAGGCGACCTTTGCTGCAACGTTCCATTAAGGATTGCGTGGGCAATTTTCACACACAGTCACGTCGTATGATTATGAAAGTGCTGCCTATGAAATTCGCTATGAGCGCCAGCCTCAGCACTTCACTATCGTCGATTAATGTTTCGAACTTCCAAGGCTTTAAAAAGATGATAGGAGAGAAAACGCTGATGCCAACGCTGCTGGTCCGTTCCCAGGCCAGCAAAACGGGGAGGCACGCGCGCCCGGCCCACGCCCTCGCCCTCCTCGCCGCCCTGGCCAACCCGGCCTCGGCGCAGGAGCGGCCGATCCACGGCCCGGCGCCAGTCCTGACGGTCGGCGCCGCGGAGGCCGCCTCCACCCGCCGCGTCGAGCTGACCGCCGGCCGCTCCGTGATCGTGGACCTGCCGCGGGACGCCAAAGAGGTCTTCGTGGCCAATCCGGCGGTGGCCAACGCCGTGGTCCGCTCGACCCGCAAGGTCTTCGTGATCGGCATGGCCGACGGCGCGACCTCGATCTTCATCATGGATGCCGAGGGCCGCCAGATCGCCGCCCTCGACGTGACGGTGGCCCGCGACCTCAATCTCGGGACCCTTCGCGAACTGCTCGGCCAGAGCATCCCGGGCGGGCGGTTCGACGTGCGCTCCTCCGGAGCCTCGGTGCTGCTGTCGGGCTCGGTCAACTCATCGGCGGACGCCCAGCAGGCGATCGACATCTCGAACGCTTTCGTGGGCCTGGGCGGCGCGGGCGGTGCCTCCGGCGGGTCGAGCGGCGGCGTCTCGGCCGGCGCGCGCGGGGCGGTGATCAACAACCTCTCGATCCGCAACAAGGATCAGGTGATGCTGCGCGTCACCGTGGTCGAGGTCTCGCGCACCGTCCTGAAGCAGTTCGGCATCAACCTAAACGGCAACTGGTCGGCGCTGAACCCACTAGGCTCCTCAAGTTCGCCGGCACTGAGCAACTCGGTGCCCTTCCCGATCAACAGTGATTTAGCCACCGGCAACCAGATCCAGGCGTCCGTGAAGGCGGGCGGCTTCTCGCTCCAGGCGACGCTGAAAGCCTTCGAGCAGGCCGGGGTCTCCCGGGTGCTGGCGGAGCCGACGCTGACGGCGATCTCGGGTGAGGCGGCGAAGTTCCTAGCCGGCGGCGAGTTCCCGGTGCCCGCCTCAGTATCGAGCTGTGTCAGCGGCGTCTGCTCCGCCCCCGGCATCACCTTCAAGCCCTACGGCGTCGCCCTGAGCTTCACGCCGGTAGTGCTGGCCGACAACCGCATCTCGATCCGCGTCGCTACCGACGTGACCGAGATCGATCCCCAGAACAGCTTCAACTACACCAACGACGGCGTCACGACCGCCATCCCGGGCACGCGGGTCCGCCGCTCGGAGACCACGGTCGAATTGCCCTCCGGCGGCGTGATGATGACCGCCGGCCTGATCCAGCAGGTGAACAAGCAGGCGATCTCCGGCCTGCCCGGCCTGATCAACCTGCCGATCCTCGGCGCCCTGTTCCGCTCCCGGGACTACCAGCGCATGGAGACCGAGCTGATGATCATGGTCACTCCCTACATCGCCCGGGCGATGGAGCCGAAGCAGGTCAGCCGGCCCGACGACAACTTCGTCGACTCGACCGACGGCCAGGCGGTGCTGCTCGGCCAGATCAACCGCCTGTACGGCAAGGTCGTCCCCACCGGCGCGGCTCCGGTCGGACAGACCCATCGCGGCCGCGTCGGCTTCATCGTCGAATAAGTCTTACGGGAGCCAAGGATCCTAGACGGCCTCGCCGAGGCGAAAGGAGATAGGGCACCGCTTCGAACAAGGCTGAGAAGTGTCCCAGCGCACTCCGACGCACAACTTGCCCCTTGATGTGGGCAAAATTCCCACGGATAAGAGGCGTCCTGAGGTGTGCGTTCGCCGAGTGTACTTCGTGTTTGGTCCGTTCGCTCAAGTCAGCCAAGTGGCGTCACTTCAAATGAAATCTGCCGTACCTTACGCAGCAGGAATCCTCAGCCTACACGCGCTATTGTGTACGGCACCGGCAAGCGCCGGTGAAATCTTCGTCCAGGGCAACCAGCGCGTCGATGCCGAGGCCA
>NZ_JALNUL010000082.1:0-11714 GCF_026540775.1 Methylobacterium sp. GC_Met_3 | reverse complement strand
TTCTGTTAGGCGCTCTTAACCGTGCTGCCCGGCCGACATGGACCGTTCCGGCCGGACCCGCCCTGGCGAGTCGTGAGCCGGCATCAGGAGAGATCAGCGCCGCGAGATAGACCCTGAAAAGCCAACAGGCCCCCGTCGCCAAACGGGAGCCTGCTGAAAAACCTGGGGCCTTGTGGGCCGGTCGAACTACCCCCCATAAGCCATGAACTCCCGCCGGGAGTCAAGCGAAAGCACCGCTTTTCGCACCGGGAAGGCTTTGCCTGGACCCTAGCCGCGGCCCGTGAGGGACCGGGATCGATGTTTCATGCCACCATGCGGTCGGCGATCGAGGGCGCGCGCACGCTCGCGCAGCTCGACAGCCTGTCGCGCACCATCTGGCAGGCCCACGCCGCAGAGACCGTCACCGACTCAGAGGCGCAGGGGCTGGCCGAGGCGCTGCACGTCCGCAGGAGCGCCATGCGCGAGGCCGTGGTGCCCGTCGGCATTCCGCTCGGCCGTGTGACGCTGTTCCCGCCCAAGCGCCTACAGCGGGCTCCTGAGCGATCCGTGGCGATCGAGCGCCGCCGACGGCTGGCCTGCTCCGGTCCGATGCCCCCCGCGCTCGCCAGCAGGTTCACCGTGGGGCAGCTCGCGGTCCTACGGATCGTTGGCGACGAGATGGCCCGCAACGACGCGTGCGGGCTGTGCATCGACGCCATTGCGGCGCGGGCAGGCGTGTGCCGTCGGCTGGCGCAGGGAGCGATCCGACTGGCCGAGGGCGACGGCCTGCTGACCATCCAGGAGCGCCGCCACCAAGGCCGGAAGTCCAACCCGAACATGGTGCGCATCATCAGTCGGGAGTGGCTGCAGTGGCTCCGGCGGGGAGGGCGATCGGCGGCCCCGGCGCTGCTCGGCGGTAAAGGGTGCAAACCTATTCACCCCACGGATAAGGGAGATCCACAGAGGCAAGTTGTGGACGCTGAACCAAAGAAGGGCTGTTGAGGGGCAGCGGTCGACCTCAGCCGAAGCGATCCCGTGAGAATTCGCGCGGCCGGTAGAACGGGCCGAGCTATGCGGTGAGGGTCTGCGGTCGGGCGAAATAACGAACGCGAGCGCCAATGGCGAAAGTCGTTGGCTAGCGAGCGACGTCTCAGATCGAAATGATTGGGCATTCTGCATCATCAGCGCGCATCGGCGCTTCGATATGTTCGCCCCGCCACGACTCTAAATATCTCGACCTTGAACTGTTTCTTACCCAGATTAGTTCTGAGTGGATGTTACAGCGTGGTCCGATTTTTGTGGGCGACCTGAAGCCCGTCGGCACGGCGCGACCACTCGCAGTCGTCGGGCCTGACCGCGGCCTGCCGTCTTGGATCACGATATCAATTTCGTGCCTCTCCACCCTCACGCTGTTCACAGCAGCCGGGGCTTGGCTTGTCCCTCACGGCGACTGGTCTTCTACAACGTTGTCCCAGCGGCTGGCACCGGCGGCATCGGTTCAGCCACAGCCTCCATCTACTTTCCCGACCTGGGTCGAGGTTCCGCACCTGACGGGACCTCTTTCCCACGCAAACGATCCGGATACCTTCAATGTCGCCGACGCACCCCGCACCTTCCTGGACCCGAACCCAGCGGACGCGGTCGAGCAGCCAGCCTTTCTGCCGCCACGCGCTAACCCACGCCTTCCACTCCTCGGCCTAGCGCCTCTCGATGCGGGACGTCTGACGCATGAGCAGCCGCCCGCCTGGAACGAACGCCCGGATCGCCAGGACATTGCGATGGAGCGCCCGTCATTGGTGGTGGCGACGCTCAAACCGGACTTGCCTGATCTATCGCAAGATCCAGCTGAGCCGAGGCCGACACAACCTCTGTCGGCCGATCCAGCATCGACGCCGATCCTGCCACCTCGATCGGCTCGGGCGCGAGCTCCTACCGAAGTCATCGTCCGCCCCGCACCGACGATCCCCACTGTACTCCCGCTCGGACACGTGGCGACGCTAAGCCCTGATCATGCGCAGCAGGTAGTGGATCGAACGAGCCCGATCGTACCGCCTTCTGAAACAGGGATTGTGGTCGCGCCGATCCAGAACCCCGGACCGGTGAAGCAGGCGCGGTCTCTCAGTAGACCAAGAACGGCGACAGCGGCCTCTCGGGCACGAGCGCCCTACCGCGCTGCCGAGCAGACGGCGAGCATCATCAGCCGGCCGATCTGGGTTCGAGGGCGGATCGATGCCAGCGCGATCGCGCAGGCCTCCTTGCACCGGACGCGAGCCAATCGCCCCGCCTCCTCGCCTACTACAGCACCGTCCTCGCCTTGGACGCTGCCATCCGCCCTCGCGCCGACGGACTAGCTCGATGCCGCGGCTCCTCGTTCACCCCCGCGAAGAAGGAAAGCCGTGATGCTTCTACGTTCCATCTGCTGTGCCACCCTCATCTCCGTCCTGGCTGGCCCAGCGCTGGCGCAGGACACCCCCGCCGCACCGGACACGTCGGCAGCCACTTGGCAGATGCCGTGGCAGATCGCACCGATCGGGGCTGCCTCCTCTGCCGCCGGCGAACAGACCATCCTGTCGATGGTGCCAGGCACCGGCCTGGTGAAAGGTACCTCGACGGCTCTGCAGACCATCGGGCAACCCTTGCCGGAGGTGCCGGGTCGGAACCGCACGGTCGACACCTGCCGCGCCACCGTGATGAGCGAGGCTGGAAAGGCCGGGATGAAGCAGGTGGAGGCGGTCTCGGCGGGGGCCGACAGGACCGACAAGAAGGGCGACTACTTCGCGCCGGTCCTGTTCCGCATCACCTACGACCGGCCGATGATGTACGAGGTGCGCCAAGCGGCGATGATCTGCGTCGTGAGCCGCAAGGGCGCTATCGTTGACGCGTACATGCCGGCTGACGAGGCGGTCATCACGCAATGGCCGTCCCTCAGCCGCCAGTGAGCTGACGGCGCCAGCCTCTCCCACACCTGCTAAAGCTCCGCTTCGTCCCGTCAGTGCGCCTGAGGCGTTCGCGACATCTCAAGGCATGCGGCGGGCAAGCACGCGACGACAGGCAATCGTGGGCCAGTTCCCTGCGTTCCGCCCGTGAAGCCTAGGCCGGGCAGTCGCGTGAGGGTCGGTGCGGCGGGGGATCTGGACACCGCGGGGCACCGGCCCATGGCCTGGATCCTCTCACGAACGGGTGCGTTGTTCGGCCTCTCGTCGGTGGGGCAATCGCGTTGCCGACCCTTGTGAGCACCCAACAGCACGGCACCTTCATGCCTTCGATTGCATCACGGCTTGGGCCGCTCTTCGTACTTATGCTGCCCAGCATGGCCCTCGCAGAGACTGCGCCCCTGAATGTGCCGATCCTGCTGCGCGGCTCGATCGGCAACGATGCCTGTCCTGAGAAAGGCCGCGTCTTCGAAGTCGGATCGGAGCCTGAAGGCTTCCTGCCGGTGCAGAGCGGGCCAGGCGAGGCGCCGTTCCGCGAGATCGGGCGGCTGCACGAGGGCGACGTGCTCGTGATTTGTGAGAAGCTCGGGCCGTGGCTGGGTGTCGTCTACGGGGTAGACCTACTCGGCTGCCGGACGACGATCCTCGTGCCCGTCGAACAAACCTACACAGGTCCTTGCGACCACGGCTCGGTTATGGCCCGCAACGTGAATATTGACACGAAGTGAGCACAGGTTTTTCCCTGAAACGGTGTGCAAGAGTTCGTTAGCGCTACGGCACCACGCTGGTGAGTATGTCGAAGCGTACCGCCTGCACCCTCCGAGCCTATCTATGGATCTCCGCCCTGGTGCTGTGCTGCATCTCCGCGGTCATGTTGGTCGAGGCAAATAAGCCAAAGGCAGGGGATCGACGCCTCGTCGACGATCCGACTGTGACGGGATCGGTCGTGGGTATGCGCCGGTGCGGCGCTGCCTCGTGTTGCCGCTGATGCGCTCGCATCACCGCGTCAGGCGTAGGGGCCGCCGAACAAGTCCCCGAGCGCCTTCCGCCTGAACAGCGTGCGCTACCGCCGCCTCTGATGCTCTGGCCGATCGTGGATCATGTGACAGCGCTGGCAGAAGGCCGCGAGGTTGGCGTCTGCGTTGTTCAAGGTGTCGTGATCTCGATGGGCAGCTGCTAGGACGACCCGGGTTCGACGGGCACGGCCTAGGATGTCAGCTTCCGTAGCTATCCGGATCCGCCTGCCCCCGCCATCGCGCCACCGGCCGTCTTGCGCGTCCCACCAGCGGCCATCGCCGAGGTGGTAGACTATATGCCCGTGCGACCGCCCACAGTCCTCGCAGCAGCCCCTAGCCCGGCCGAACCGGATCACGGCCGAGAGCTGCGCCCAGTCGATTGGGTAGAAGAAGCGGTGCTCGGGACGGATCGGCATGACAGCCGCACTGTGCCAGCCATGGTGAAGAAAGCGTAGCTGTATCGCTTCTGGGCAAGGCGGCCGCCGGCGCTTTGTAATTGCACCAGCATCGGCGCTTACCTCATTTGGAGGATGCGGAGGCGTTTATTCTTATTTTGTATCGTATGCGCCGCACCAAGTGTTACTAGATGGGGGGCGGCCGATGGGAGACCATCAACTATGCTGGTGGGCATGCCTCTGCTGCGGGTGTTCGACCGCATGGGCTGTGGCGGCATCATCCTATCCACTGCCGGCCATGTCCTCGCGATCAACACCAGCGCCCGACTCATCCTGCAGGATATGTTCAATCTAGACGAGGCTGCAGTCGCTGCCCTGAAGAGCTCCGGGCGCGAGATCATCAAGCAACTGCTCAATCGAGGGCGGGCTCGCGTCCATTTCGACAGCGAGAACTGGATCCTGATCGAGCGTAGCGGTCGGCGGCCGCTGATCATGAACTGCGTGCCAGTTCCCGTGCTCAGCGACGACGGCCCGCACTCGGTCCTACTTCTGATTGACCTCGACGCGACCCCGCTGCCCAGCACGAGTTGCCTGGAGCGGATCTTCTGCCTGACGCCTGCTGAGGCGCGTGTGACGCTGCTGTTGGTCGGCGGCAAGACGCTCGACGAGATAGCTCAGAAGCTGCACCTCAGCGTTGCGACGGTGCGTAGTCAGCTCAAGGCCGTGTTCGATAAGACCCACACCCACCGTCAAGCCGAACTGGTGGTGCTGGTCTCACGCTTGGCCGCCCTGCCCTAAGCTCTCGACTGAACCTACTCTGCGAAGCGCTCCTGCACCCAATCGGCCGCCGAGGAAAGGGTGTCGAAGAAGATAGCCTCCTGATCGCAGGGGCCGAAGCCGGCATGCATGAACCAGCCCTGATCGGTTGGCACGAGAACGGCCGCAAGACACTGATCGGCGAAGACAAGGTTTGCGTCCTCGGACGCTTGCCGTGTCGCGGCGCAGACCTCCGTAAAGCTGACCTTAACTGGCCTGTGCTCGTCCAATTGACGACCCCGTTCATCGGGTAGGTCCGGCACGCCTGCGGCATAGCCGAGCCTAACATAAGCTACTTCAGATGATGCAAATTGCCATCCATCATTTGGGGCAAAATGTGTTTCCCATCTACACCCCGAGCAGCGACTTGATTGTCGACCATCTGCCTGTGTGTCCGGCTGCATCCCTCGCAGCAGCCTCTTGCCCGGTCGATCGGGTACCTCAACTGGGAAATAGCGTTGCTGCCTGGGTTCGCAGGTCACAAGCGTGCGATAGAGACCTTGGCGAGGCCTGATACCCCTATGGCTTGCGCAGAAGCTTTCGACAGATCGATCAAGCGGCGGCCGACGTAAGGACCACGGTCGTTGATCCGTACCACCACGGAGCGGCCGTTGCTCCGGTTGGTTACCACCACCTGCGTACCGAGCGGCAAAGTGCGGTGGGCAGCAGTCAGCGCGTTCATGTTGAAGCGCTCGCCGTTAGCCGTCTTGCGGCCATGAAAGCCAGGGCCGTACCAGGATGCCACGCCCGCCTGCTGATCGGACTCTGCTTTGGCGTTATTGCCGAAAATGGTCATGCACACAGCCGCGAGAGCGGCTAGAAAATACGGTTGGCACTTGAAGATCACTTGGTAATCCCGCTGTTGTTGAAGACGGGTCTGCTAAAGAAGATCAATTATGACCAGACTGAGTTTCATCGATGCGGGGCTGGTATGCGCCAGCATGTGCCACATTTATGGCAAGATGATGCGATGGGCGCGCCCATAACATTTGATGCTGTTACGTAGATTGCCGCGATGCATGCGGTCAGAGCTGGTGCTCGCGTTACCGTCCGGACCCATAACGGTGGTGCGGACGGCGTAGGTGTGATTCACGGCTCCCACGGGAGGGGCCGATGGATCAGTTTTGGCTGACGGACGAGCAGTTTGCGAAGATCGCACCGCACCTGCCCACCGACACGCGGGGCAAGGAGCGCGTGGACGACCGACGCGTGATCAGTAGTATCGTCCACGTGCTCAAATCCGGCGGCCGCTGGACAGACGCGCCACGGGAGGTCTACGGGCCGAAGAAGACGCTCTACAACCGCTTCGTGCGTTGGTCGGCCAAAGGGGTCTGGGTCGGGCAATTCGAGACCCTGGCCCAGGCCGGCGGGCCGGCGTCCCAGGTGCTGATCGACTCCACCGCCGTGAAGGCCCACCGCTGCGCCGCCGGGGGTAAAGGGGGGAGCAGAACCAAGCCATCGGCCGCTCGCGGGGCGGGCGCACGACTAAGATCCACGCCCTCACCGACCGCGCCTGCCGCCCGCTCGCCTTCCTGCTAACCGGTGGGCAGGTCGCTGACTGCAAGGCCGGCGCGTTGATGCTCGAACGCCTACCGACTTGCCGCGTCGTGCTGGCCGACAGGGGCTACGACAGCGATGCCATCCGCCGACAGATCGAGGCGGCTGGAGCCGCGCCCAACATCCCGCCCAAGGTCAACCGGCGCTGGAAACCGTGCTTCTCGCCCGTGCTTTATCGGGGGCGCAACGCCATCGAGCGGATGTTTGGACGACTGAAAGACTTCCGCCGGATCGCCACGCGCTACGACCGCTCGGCGACCAATTACCTCGCCGCCGTCTGCCTCGCCGCGACCGTCAGCTACTGGTTATGAGTCCGGACGCTATTACGCCATCTCCTTAGCTTCCGGAGCGCTCCAGTAGGGCGGTAATCCGATCGATCTCGTGCTTGAGCGCCTGGAGCGGCTCCTCTGTCCCTCCCAGCGCGCACACGATCTGCTCCCGAGCAGCACCCACCTTCCAGCGTAGAGCATGGCCCGCATCGGTCAGCTCCACACGCAGGTGCCGCTCGTTGGCCGGATCCCGGCCGCGGCGCAGCAGACTATCGCGCTCCAAGCGCTTGAGCAGCGGCGTCACCGTGCCAGAGTCGAGATGCAGTCGGGCCGCGATTTTCTTCACGTCCAATCCATCTTCCTCCCAGAGCACCAGCATGACGAGGTACTGCGGATAGGTGAGCCCGAGCGGCTCAAGCAGCGGCTTGTAGGCGGCCGTGAACGCATGAGCCGCAGCGTAAACCGAGAAGCAGAGCTGGCGGTCCAGCGGCAGAACGTCGGGGCCAGGTGCAGCCTTATCCGCCTGGTCCACGGCGGTCGGAGACTGAGTTCGACGAGCGGTCTGTGTCATGGGCAGGATGTAGCACGATAAGCACGACAAGGGATAGCTCACTTAGGCGTTGACACCTAACGATTTGTGATCTAATCGTTAGGCCACAAACGCAAGGGGGGCCAACGATGCCGCGCAATGCGACGCCGCTCACGCTCGCTGCCGCCGCTGGGACCAGTGTCGGCTTGTGCATCTTCGGTGTGCTGGCCTTTGGAGGCTCCGGTCATGCTGAGACGCTCAGCCCCAAGCCGCTCTCGGCCATAGTAGCCCTGCGGAGCCGTGCCCCCTCGCTACCAGTTGCAGCCCCGCGCGAAGCGCAGGACCGCTCCGGCCGCACGGTGCGGGTGATCTATCCGGGTCCTTACGCCCAGCGCTGAAGGAGGGCGGTGACAATCACAGCTGCAGTGCTCTTCCTCATGCCGGTTCTACTGCCCGCGCTGACCCTGGCGGTCGGTGAACCCATGGAGCTGTTCCCGGCCAAGGTCGATTTCTGGCAGCTGCGGCGCCCCTCATCTTTGCTCTAGCCATCCGCTAGGACAGCGCCGGTCCTCACATCCGCAGCGCTCAACTGCAACGTGGATGATACCGCTCTACCGCATTGCTGCTCGGCATGACCGGGAGTGGGCTGAACCGGCAACACTTTGAAGCTTCGCAACGAATCCGAAGTCGAACCTCTCCGTGCCGCGGACGGACGGACCGAAGCCGGGTGACCGGCAGAGCATCGCGCGCCCGGCGTGTCTTTTGGGATCGGCCGTATCAGCCACGAAAAGGAAGCTCGACGTGCAACGCTACTTCTTCGACATTCATGACGACGTGCAGGCGTTGAGCGACACCGAGGGCGAGCCATTTGCAAACTCTGACGAGGCGGGCAAACGCGCGGCACAGATCCTCTCGGAGATTGCGCTGCATGAGCCCAGAGAAAACGCCTGCAGCAACCTGTTGGCGCTGGTGCGGAACGAGGCCGGACGTGTGGTGTTCACTGTAGCACTCAGCATCGTGGGTAGAAGGATTGATGCACCAATCCTGCTACCTGGCTGCCACGTTGGTGCAAAACGGTCTCGCCGGTCCAAACTTTTGGCTGCCTAGCCAAAGTCGATCGGTCAGAGATTACATTGGCCCGTAGAACCGCTTTGGTTCGGACATGTTCTGCGCATACCGCAGTGAACTCAGCTGTTCGCCCGTGATTAGGATCCGTTAATTTTTTTCCGCTCAAGTATCTCCTCAGTGATCGGCTTCGGCCGCGCGGTGGAAGAGCAGCACCGGGGTCGTCTTGAGACGGCGGGCCCTGGTGCGGCCTCGCCGGCGCAGTCGCCGCATCTCGGCGGGCATCACAGTCCCGCCGCGATCGGCGCGCCTCCTGGGGGCAATGGTGGAGGCGGCCCGCCGTGATCATTCCGCCGGGAGTACCTACGTTGCTCAACACCCTGCTGGCACTGCTCGCCGTCATCTCTGTCATGGCCGCCCACGCGGCCTACAAGCTGGTACGCCTGCCCTTTCGGCTCGTAGGCGCCATGTTCAGGCACAAAGCCCCGCCGGCGCCACTGATAGCCCGCTAACCGAGCGTCGCGACCCGGCCCCCGGGTTCGCATGGCTGCCCCGCCGACGCGGGTGTGGCGTGCACCTGAAGCTTTGCATTAAGCCCCCCGGCCCCACTGCAGGGGGAGGCACGTGCGCGTGCCCTGGCTGATCAGGAACTGCCTTATGAAAGCGTTGCTCGCGTTCGCCGTGGCCATGGTCGTGTGCGCTGGTCCCACGTTCGCTCAGGCCGATCAGCCGACCCGAAATTGCGACCTGGACCCGGAAACCACGGGCTCGCTGGCCGCCGATCCGCGCAGCGTCTACCTGCCGGACCAGCACCCGTTTCAGGCCGACCGAGATCCGCCAGAAGTCAGTTGGCAGGACCAGGCGCAGGAAAGCTCGGAACAGCGTCAGCGCGATTTACTCGACTGTGGAGTGGATTGACGCCCGCTCGTCGGTCGGCCGGGATCCTTGACCCATCTAGCCCCGTTTCCAGTCTTCGAAGCGGTCGAGCTCCGAACGCGTCAGCACGCGAGCGCGCCGGCAGCTTTACCCTCCCTGGCACTAGGCTGCCAGCGCGTCCTGAACCTCAAGCCCCAGCCCGGGACAACCGCGCGATTGGCCTAATGACAGGCTTTCAACCTGTCGTCTGCATGATGCTGTAGGGCCGCCTCGCGTATCGGCCCGACCGCGGGTGAGATAGACGACCTCCCCCGCCAGCCCGTGATCAGATCGGGCGGTGGGGCCGAGCCGGCCTTCAGGCGCGCGTGCTTCGCGCGAGCGCTCGACCGAGCAGCCACAGGATCAATTCGGATGCTTGAATTAGCGTTCGGTCACCCAACTGGACCAGCGCCTCATGCGCCTCGATGGAGCAGTCGCTCTCCACGATCAGGGGGTCCAATGCCTCAGGGGCGATAACTGACTTCTGCTCTGTCGTGCCGCCCTGCCAGAACGGTTTGGCATGGGCGCTCGTGGTGTCGATGTAGCAGCCTCGGCCGCGCATCCTCCCAGTCTCATCTGACACCGGGGTGCCAAGATTGAGCACCCACTTCACCTCGCGGGTCGCAGTCTCGACGCGGAACTCAGCAGAGAAGGATCCTCCCGTGCGACGCAGCCTGCATATGCGATCGAACACCCAATCTCGGTCGTCTGGATGTGTGCGCTGTAAAGCTATCTCCAGCGGCAGCGGTTGCCCTGCGAGGCTAACATCTCCGGCGAGCAGCGCGACAGCCCCGCTGTCGAGGACGAATTGTGCCGCCTCTACGTCTGTACTCCACGTACCAACGAGGCCGGCAGCCTGCAACGCAAGCTCAATCGCGGGGGGCAATGACACGTGGTTCTTGTCCCTCAGCGGGCGGGCTCGGCAGCGCAAAACCCAAAACAAGTTAGAGCTTTCAACAATAAATCATACTACCTAAAATTGGCCACATCGCCGCAGATGCAACTCTCCGTGAGGTGCGAGAGAAGCGGGGGGGGGGGCGCTACTTCCACGCCGCGGTTGCGTCAGGCAAGAAGGCTTCATGGCCATTGATGAAGATCCTAGAGTTCTGCAGCAGATCGCGCGTCTGCTCAATGTGCCGACGAGCGCCTTCTATGATCCGCGTGAGACACGGGCGATCGGGCCTGTCGCTTAAGCTGCGCAGGAAAGCAGCGAGCTGTTGGAAGCGTTCGCACAGATCAGCGATCCGCAGGTACGCCGCGAATGCATCAAGTTCGTTCGGGCTAAGATGTCATCTTCATCGCGCCCGACAGGCATCGCCCTGACGGCCGATCAAACGTAAGGGCCACCGAACAGGTCCCCGAGCGCCTTCCGCCGAAACAGCGTGCGCCAGCGTCGCCGTTGATGCTCTGGCCGGTCGGGGATCATGTGGCAGCGCTGGCAGAAGGCCGCGAGGTTGGCGTCCACGTTGTTCGAGGTGTCGTGATTACGATGGGCCGTCGCCAGCACCACCCGCGTCCGACGGACCCGACCGAGGATGTCAGCTTCTGCACCGACCCGGATCCTGCGTTCCCACCCATCGCGCCACCGACCGGCATCCGTGTCCCACCAGCGACGATCGCCCAGATGGTAGACCATCCGCCCGTGTGGCCGCCCGCAGCCCTCGCAGCAACCTTTCGCCCGCCCGAACCGGATTACGGCCGAGAGCTGCGCCCAGTCGATCGGGTAGAAGAAGCGGTGCTCGGGCCGGATCGGCATGCTGATGCTGGATATGCGGAACGCGACCCACTCTGCAGTGAAGCGGTCTTCGACCCTGTAGCATCAGGGCTACAGCCGAACGACCACGTTCTGCTAGTTCGGAACTAAAGCGGCGCTGAGATGTTGTGGCGCTCTTGCATGTAGAATGCGAAGTATTACGGCGGTCTCGAGCGCGTTAAGAGGCGGTTTACTACGACACGCCCCCTCATCACCCAAGGGTGTGTCCGTGAAACTACAGCTATTTGGCTCACTGTCCGGTAGTCATAGCTCCAGATTGAATGTTGGACCTGACGTGATGACCAAGCTTCTCGCCTCGCTCGCCGCCTTCACCGCCCTGACGGCCGCTGCCTCGGCAGCCGACCTGCCGCGCCGCCCCGGCCCGCCGCCCGTGTTCACCCCCGTGCCGGTGTTCACCTGGTCGGGCGCCTACTTCGGTATCAACGCCGGCTACGCCTTCGATGCCTCCAGCCGCTCGAACAGCTCA
>NZ_JALNUL010000081.1:0-11740 GCF_026540775.1 Methylobacterium sp. GC_Met_3 | reverse complement strand
AGGCGATATCGCCCGATGCGGTGACGGCGGCAGCCGACCTGTTGAACGCCTACTTCCTGCCGATGGCCGAGCGGGTGTTCGGGGACGCCGTGATCCCGGTGGCCGAGCGCCGCGGGATGCTATTGGCACAGCATCTCCGGCAGAACCGGGTGACGGAGTTCAACGCCCGCGAGGTCCGCCGGCAGATCGGCGGCATGCTGCGTGAGGCTGCCGACATGGATGCTGCCTGCAAGCAGTTGGTCGAGGCCGGATTGATCCGGCCGCGCTTCACTCGGGCCGGCGAAGTGAAGGGCCGCAAGTCTCAGAGCTACGAGGTCAATCCGGAGGTCGTCGTCACCCGCCCTTTTGCCGGTAGCCCGGCTTCGGCGCGATCTTACCCCCCTGTGCCGATAGTGCCATTAGCGCCAATAGCCTCAAAATCTGACCTAACGGCACAAACGGCACAAACGGCACAGGGGGGTAAGATAAATTTGGACGCGCGGCAGATCGGGCCCGTACATCACCAAGCCGCAGCGGAACGACATCATCCGCGGGGTCTAGGCCAAACACTATGCTCACCTGACCGATGCGGATCGGAAGGAAGCTGCGAAGCGTGCGGCTGAGATGCTGGTCGAAAAGATCCCTCGGGAAACGCTGCTCAAACTCATCCCGAGACTGAAGCACGTGCCAGCCGGCGATATCGCTATCGCCATGGGAGACGTGCAGGAAGCTCGAAAGGGACAAAAGGCGCTTCGGCGGTCGAGTTGAAGTGCCGGATCCAAAATTTCGGCTAGGGGGACGCAGGTGCTGACCGGGACGTTATCCGGCTTCTACGCGCCTAGCATCGCGCTGCCGCTCTCGGCCTGCGCAATGGCTTCCAGATGGTCGACCGCAACCGGCTTCATCTCGTGGTCGAGGACGCTTACCGTCCAGCCTTGTCGGACCAAGCGGCCTTGCTGCTCATAAGCCACCCAGGCCGAAGCGCAGTGTAGGGACTTCCGCGCCCGGCCTTTCAGTGCCGCGTCGACTTTATAGGTGTGCTGCACGTGCGCCTCCTACTCAGTTCTAAGCCAACCCTGGCATCGACCCTTGCACCCGGCATCAATCCCGGCTGTTCGGATGTGCATGCGCACATTCCGAGAGGTGAGTTAACACATGATTAACCATAGCGACTGATTGTAATAATCGGGGCTCGTCAATTGCATTGGAGCATTTCGAAGCCCGCAAGTTCCGAGGCATATTCTGATGTCGGACGAGTTCACTCCCTTTTGGACGTTGCTTGCAGCTGCTGAAAACCAGCTTCAGTGGGGCACTGAGCCCGACACGATGGAAGCGACGGCGCGCGCCCTCGCTAAACGGCGGCCCGGTAGCATCGTCGCTGAAAGCCTGATCGAGCGGGCGGATTACCTCAGGATGATGCGTTGTCAGTCCACAACGGCAAGAGCCGAGTTCTTGGGGATCAACATCCCGCACACCGGCCCAGCACAGGCATCGGCACTGATCAGGTAATTTATACTGCGGCAGAACGACTCGGTCCAGACGTAACAAAACATAACAGCGAACAACTAGGCACAACGGCGAACGACGGCGGACGGTTGGTCCGTGCAAGTCGTCTATTTGCAATTGGATCTTAAAGCACAACACATCTCGGGTCATCACTTGCACACGGAGTGCGCCCGAGATGTCCGCCGACCGTATCGAGTTCTCCGAACCTGTCCGCTTCAGGGCCGAGCCCGGCCTGAACCATGCCGTTGCTCGCGCCGCCCGTCAGGCTCGTACTTCATCCGCCGAGTGGATGCGCCGCGCGCTGCGCGATCGCCTTGCCGCTGACGGTGTAGCTCTACCCTCCCTTGACGGCGACGGGTCCCGTACCCCGCCGGCCGCTCCCGCCCTCGCTCGTGCAGCTTGAGGGAGACCGGCATGCACCACGTCAACATCCGCCACAACAATCACGACGGTAACGTCGCACCGCACGTCAGCTTGGGTCGCAGCTACATCGACCGTCTTCCGGTGACGGCTCCGGCCGAAGCCCGGACTACCGCACAGATCATAGTGGACCGCGACCTCGCTCAGGCCGAGCGGAAGTCCTTGGAGGCCTCTCGGTCCGACGTGCTGGTGAAACGGCTCGGTCGAGGATTTGCTCGCCCTCGACACCCGCATCGCGTTGACGAAGGCCAAGCAGGATCAGGCAGAGGCGCAGCACGCCGCCGCCGTGATCGCCGAGGCCGATGCGAAGGCCGAGAACGAGGCCGAGCAGGCCCGCTGCAAAGCCCTGCGCAAAGCCGGCATGAAGGCCAGCACCGAGGCCGGCAAGCTTGCCGAGCGGTACGTCACGGTGGCCCAGGAGATGGCCTCGCTGCTCGGTCAACTGCGCGAGCAGGAGCGGATTATAGCCGAGGCTAATCGTTGCCTGCCTGACGGTGCTGAGCCCGTGCCGCCTGGCGAACCATTCAACGGCACCGTAGGCACCCCCAGCCACTACGAGACGCAATACGACGTCGTGCGGGTGAACCCCGATGGTTCGCGGGCTGGCGTCACTAGCGCTCCCGGCAAGCTGGTCGAGAAGCGGATCCCCAAACAGGTCTGCATCCCCGCCACGCCTAGCACTCCGCACACCCCCCTGAGCGGTCGCCCTTACTTGCCCGGCCTCGGTACCAATGCGTCGCCGATCTGGGGTGCCCGTCACTACATCAACGGAGAAGCCCGATGAGCATCGAACGAGGCAATGCCGGCGAGCACACCGCCTTCTGGCGCCGTGTCCTCAACAAGCCCGAGCCAGTGACCACTGAGCGCAAGCCGACCCAGGCTGAACGCCTCGCGGCCTGGTCGGCGCAGAACCGCCAGAACGAGGCCAAGGCCACTCAGACCCGCGCGGCCGTCGCGACTCCCGGTGTCACCTACACGGTCGGCGCCGAGCGCTTCGCAATGGACGGCACCCGCTGGAAGCGCGTCGCCTGAACGGAATTGCGTGGGCCAGACCCGCAAGGGCCTCCTTCACCCGCGCCATTGAGGGCGATGCAGCTAGCCCAACAGCGACAAGCCAGCCTGTCCCTTGCCTCGAATGCCATGGACCCGGGGATCCAAAGGCCGGCGCAGCTGCACCCCGTCGACCAAGCGACGGACCATCGGAGATCGCGGCGGTGTAGTGGCCTGCTGCGGTCTCCTCACCATCGCTAGCCGGAGAGCCGTCATGGCAGCCAAGAAGCCCGACACCACCACGCAGCCCAACGTGCCGGTCATCGAGACCACGCCTGTCGATCATGGTGACGCTCACGGCATCGGCAATGTCGAGCAGGCGCCGATCCGGCCTGATCTCCTGCACGAGACGGCCGCTGAGGCCGAGGCCCGCTGGCTGGCGTGGCGATTGGCAGGGATGCGGTGAGCGACCTTCCCTCACCGCCAGAGGGTGGGACCCACAGACCAACCAGGCCAAATTAGGGTTGTAAAGTTTACTCTAGGTTCTTCCCCATGGTGACCACCCCCGAGGGTCCGCGAGAGATCGATGAGTCTGCCGACGCCGACCCTCAAAACCCCGCAACACGCAACGCCGAGCGCAACAGGCATCACTCAACATGGCAACGACTGAAACCCGATCAGCCTTCGCCCGCCGCCATGGTGTGAACCGTTCGACGGTCGGCCGCTGGGAAGCCAAGGGCAGCATCGTTCTGACGGTCGACGGGCTGGTGAACGTCGAGGCGTCGGAGCAGCTGCTGGGCGGCCGAGCGGAAACCTACCGCGGTGGCAAGGCTAAGGGCCCGAGCGCGCAGACGGCTCGCCAGGAGTTCTCTCCAGTTCAGGAAAAAACCTCAACCGCTGATCCGCTCGCGCTGGCGCACGCCGGCCTCGCCGAGGTGATCCGCGCTATCGGTCCCTATGCCGCCCGGATGGCGGTGGAGTTCGGCGCACCGCTGCAGACGGCCTACGGGCTAGACCAAGCTGTCTCTGTCGAGGTGGACGGGATCGCGGCCCGGTTCCTGGCTCGGCACGGTCACTCGGCCACCGCGAACGGCTACGGCACGCTGGAGAGCCTGGGCCTCGATTTCGTGGATCCGGACTGGGCGACTCTGGCCAAGGCAGCAGGAGAGCCACTCGACCTCGAAGCACTCGATGCCTGGTTCAACCTGACCCACTACTGGCGGATGTTGCCCGAGGCTGCGGTATGAACAGCCAGCCTAAATCACGGCCGATCGTGTCAGTCGCGGCTTGTGCCGACACCCCGACGGTGCGGCGGTTGTTTGATCGTCTCCGGGGCCAGGCTGGCTACGCCGTAGATCGGATCGCCGCCGGTCCGCAGCGCCCGCCGGCGGCGCTGCAGGGCGACCACGCCCACCATCACGACCGCGATCATGAAGACCGCGAACACGATCAACCGCCAATCGTCCATCGTAGCGCCCCCCTGCTTTGTATCGATGGGATCAGTGTAGCGCGGCGCATGCGTAGTTCGCCCAGGTGCGGCAACTGGGCGGAGCTTTCGGCATGACCTGCGTCACTGAAGTCGCTGACTACTTGCTCAGCACCAGCATCGGCGACACCGAGGCGGCGTGGAAGGCTGAGGTCAAGGAGACCGTTGCCAGCCGCTGGCCGGATGTCACGGCGGCTGAACTGACCGCGGCCTTCGAGATCGTGATGCTGGAGACCGGCACCGCGCTGCTGCGAGCGACCACCGATCAACTGAATGCCGGCGCGCTGGCAACCCACAGGAGCCCCGCGGATGGCTGATGAAGTTTTGAGGATGCAGGCGGAGGTCCAGGATCGATTTTCTGGACCTCTGAAGGCCCTCCGTGCTCAGTTGCTCGACACCGGCCGTGAAGGTGCCAAGCACGGCGAGGCTTTAGCCAAAGGCCTAGGCAAGGCCGAGGCCGCCGCCCAGGCAACCGCCGCGACGGCGAAGACCGTGTTGAACCCGGCGCTGGCCGCGATCGGCGTCACAGGCCTCGGGGCTGGCGCGGCGGTGAGCGGCATCGTCTCGGCGCTGAACTCGCTCGGGAGCAACCTGTCAGGGCTCGGCGCACTCAGCCGCGAAACCTCGATGGCTGCCGATCAGCTGCGCGTCTTCCAGAGCGTGGCCGGCAAGTTCGGCATATCGAGTGACGCTTCTTCTGCGGCTGCAAAGACCTTCTCCGAGAACATGCGCGACATTCGGCGCGGTGCCGGCGAGATCTCCGGCTTTCTTCAGTCGCAGAACACCGTTATCGCGCAGTACTATCAGAAGCTACGCGGCACGAAGGACAACGATCAGGCAAATAAGATCGCCGAGGATATGCTGGAGCATGTCCCAAACCCGGTTGACCGAGCACGGTTGGCTGCGCGGATCTATGGCAATGCGGACCTCGGCCGGATCGGCGACGGCTCTCGCGGCCCGATCGCCGACCTAAACCGCACCACCGAGCAAAAGCTTGGGCCCTTGGATCCGAAGACCCTCGAAAGCGCGGAAAGATACGAGCGGGCGTTGGGTGACCTGCGCTCGTCCATGTCCCGGGTCGGAGATAGCATCGCCATCGAGTTGTTGGGTCCGGCCGAGCGCTTCACGACTTGGGTTGATGAGGTCGTCGCCGGGAAGCGAGGCGATGTCACCTCCGGGTTGCGCGAGGGCATCCGCGGCATCAAAACCGAGTTGGAGGCGATCAACTGGAAGCAGTTCGGGGACGACAGCCTCGCAGCGCTGCGCGAGACCACGGCACTTGTCGGCAGCATGGCCAAGGGTTTCCACGATGTCGCCGAGGCCATCCATAGCCTGCGCGAAGGCAAGTACGCCGACGCGCTCGCCCGGGCCGACAGCGCCTCCGGGCCGGTGCTGCCGGGCAAGGAAGCTGGTGCCGATGGACCGCTGCGGCGTCGCCTAGCCCCGCGGGTTGGTGACGACGAGATCGCGGCCAAACAGAACGTGTCCGACCTTCGGCGTCTGCTCGATGCCTCGAAGGAGGCCGGCGACCACCTCATAGGCCGCGCTCAGCAGCGGATGGGCCTCATTGAGGCGCCGGAAGCCGTCCAGAAGAAACTGCAGGATGCCGAGGCCGAGTTGGCGCGGCTCCAGTCCCGCACGCCTGAGCAGCGGCAGAAGGATTTTGAGACCTCGACCGAGCGCCTACGCAAGTCGGTCGATGGCTTGTCGGAACAGCTGAAGCAGCAGCAGAACGGCAAGGAGGCGACCGCGCAGAAATCGAGCCTGGACGCAGACGAGCTGTTCGGTGGGGCTCGGGTCCAGGCGGCCTCTCTGGGCGGCGCCAGGATCTACGGTGGCCCTGCAGGCAACGGTCCTATCCCTGAGGCACAGCGTGATGCCGCCCGGGAGAGTTTCCGGCGCTACCTGATGCAGCGCGTGCCAGGCTACACCGGCGGTAGCACTGTGCCGACGTTGCCGGACGGGACGATCCCCGGTCTCGGCTACAAGCCCGGCTCCGGCGGCACGCCTCGGTTGCCTGGGCTTGGGCGAGGCGGTTCAATCCCGGGGATCCCGGACTCGGTGCCGATGTCGGCGGACGAGCGCAACACGCTCGGGCTCATCATGCGGTACGAGAGCCACGGCCAGAACACGATGAACTACGTGGGACGGCAGCAGGGGCTCAGCCCGTTGGCGGCCAAGGGCTATACCGCCCAGGGCTACTACCAGATGCTGAACTCGAACTGGCGCCGGATCGCGCCGGGTCTGGGGATCACGGCGCCCAACGCGATGTCCGGCAGCCTGGAGGAGCAGACCCGCGTGGCGCTCCACCTCCTGCGGAACGGTGGCGTCCGCAACTGGTCGAACTACAACCCGGCGCTTCGAGGCGCACTGGCCCGGGGCGAGCGGGCGCCGATCGGTGGCGTCCCTAAGCTTGCCGCAGGCCGCCCGGCGGGCATGCCACGCCCTGAAGTCGCCCAGGCCGACGGTGAAGGCTGGGCAGCCCGGGAGAGGGCAAGGAAGTCGTTCGAGACGATGCAGCAGGGCGAGGGCCGCCTCGATGCTGCCGCCGGTCGTGCCGGTGTCGTCGGTGGCCCGCACATCGAGAACAACGGCTCAGTGAGCGTCGTCGTGCAGCGGCCAGGACCGGACACGAACGTCCGCACCTCTGCGTCCGGCAACCTGTTCAAGGACGTGGTGCTGAGCCGGGGGCGTACGATGGCGCCGGCCGGGAGCACGTGACGCTGTGCAGCTCGCAGATTATGGGCAGCGGGAACAGTCTGGACGATCTCGGGTCTACCGTACATTCCTCCAATGAGACCACCTTCAGCCCGCCCGGCACAGCGCCGCGGCGGGCTTCTTTGTGGGTCGAGCCGGCAACCTGTTCCGCGACGTGGTGCAGAACCACGGGCGGTAGAGGGCAAAGGCGGATGGGGGGTGAGCGGAAGCCGCCGGCGAGATTACGGGTCGGCTTCCTTCGACTGCTCACGGTCAAGCCCGACCGGTGGCCCTGGGCGCGTCGCACTCTCGATGATCGCGTCCCAAGACTTGCCCTTAGCCCTCAGGAACTCAATCGATGGACCGTGCTCGTTGCCGTAAACCCTGATCGTCCGCTCTCGGATGCGGCTTCGGTACGGCTCAGGCGTCAGAGCCTTGAACCGTGTCGATAAACGCAGGCGCTTCGCATGGATGGCGCGAGCGATGGTCTCAGCGGACGCACCGTCCTGGCGCATCTGGACAGCGCGCTCCTCAAGGCGGCGCACGGCCTGTTCGTAGCTAGCTCGTAGGTCCATCGCCTCGTGTAGCGCATCCCGGCAGGATAGCCGCCGGGATGGCGGTGTCGAGATATCCGGTAAGATTGAGGGAGGAGCAAAACTCCACAGGCCAATGCAAGATCCATGGATCTAGTCTTCGCAACGGCCGTAAACTTGCGCAAAGGTTAACGTCAGCGTATTAAAGAAAACGGCCGGGCTTGACTGCCCGACCGTTGCAACCACCGGATCAACGGCGGCTTTAGTGCTCACACGCTTTCTGTTGCACGCGGACGTCTCTGCGTCAACCCGCCTAGACCGGTATATCAGACGAGATCGATATGCCGCACGAAGTGTTCTTTTTAGAGATCATCACGAAAAACGACCTTGAGGATACGGGAAGCCTGAAAGCAAGGATCGTCACCAACATGAAGTGCTGGTGCAAGCCGGGATTTCACGCAAAGCGCCTGCTCAAGTTTGTTCTAGTTACACCTGAAACGCTCGATCAGCTTTTTGATCGGCTTCGGCCGATGCTGGAAGGCTTGAAGGACTCAGGCAGCATCGAGCGGTTCGCCCTGCATCCTGCTCCGAGCGCTGTTGTCACTGACCACGGTAAGCTTGATGCGCTTGCTCACTGGCTCCGGGCTGGGCAAGTTGAGGCCGCCGAGCACAACAAGCCCCAGCGCCTGCGCCACCTTGAGCGGCGGCAGCGTCGGGTCTGAGTCTCGGTACCAAATCTCGTAAGCAGCACAGTTGTCCAGGTGCCGATCGAACCGCGTGGTGCGCGGGAGGCGCC
Source organism: Methylobacterium sp. GC_Met_3 (assembly GCF_026540775.1). NCBI lineage: Bacteria > Pseudomonadati > Pseudomonadota > Alphaproteobacteria > Hyphomicrobiales > Methylobacteriaceae > Methylobacterium > Methylobacterium sp. GC_Met_3. The sequence goes on along the minus strand of NZ_JALNUL010000081.1, from coordinate 3,333 downwards.
TGAGCAGCCTGACGACCTTCAGCGCAAGTGACATCCCATCGCCTCGCGTTCCTCTGGTAGCTGGGGATGATGCAGCGTCTATGCCTGCTTGAACAGTCCGTCCACATCAGGGTTGCGACAGCCAAGGCGGCGCCGTCATCGAGAGCGTTGTACCGCGCAGCCTTCAGCACCTCGTCCACGAGGCGGTTAGCGCGGAGGTGGGCCCGGCAGGACTCGAACCTGCAACCAGACCGTTATGAGCGGTCGGCTCTAACCATTGAGCTACAGGCCCAGGCGTCTCGACAGCTCCTCATGCCTTGAGAGCGCAATTAACCAGCCGAGCCCGCACAATGGCAATCAATAGCGGGCAGGCGTGAGGCGCCGTTGCGCTCTAAAGCGCTGTTTTATAGAACTAGGTGGCGCTGGAGAAGACTATTTAACACTGCGTCGCAGAAAATCTCTATCAAGGCAACCTTGCTCATAAGCAAGAAGCTCTTGCCCGTATTTAATTGCTTTGTAGAACTGGCCGCTTTGAACTTCATTTTGGATTTTTAGAAGATATGGAACTGTTTCTATGTCAGACATCATTATCCGGCGGGCAAATTCATAAAACATTTGTATTTTGTCTTGGGGATTGTCTATCAAATATATATCCTGGAGTAGAAAGCACAACTTTTTGCAGTCTGTATCTAGATCATCCTGGCTGATGATATCGGAACCACGGAGCAGCTTGCATTGCGTTTCCACCAAAAACGCAGACGGCCGATCGCTGTTCAGGATGGATGCGCCGTTTATGATTAGGCGCTCCAGCGGCTTCAGAGCGATACGCAGCGGCATGGTGACGGACCTCAATTTCTCAATTCAAGACACCTTGGTCATCAGTCGTTAACGATCTTCTAACGCCTGCCGCCGCTCAGCAATCAGTTTAAGGTATCGGCAAGGGGTGGGCCCTAAAAGCGTATTTATTGCCAATAAGGCAGTAGATAGCGCCCAGAAGGATCGCTCGAATGTCCAGCTACGATATTACCTTGTCGTCTGCGACCCGCCAGAACCTGCTTTCGCTGCAGGATACCGCTGCTCTTGCGTCAACAAACCAGAACCGCCTCGCGACCGGCAAGAAGGTCAATTCAGCACTCGATAATCCCGTAAATTTCTTCACGTCACAGTCGCTGACCTCGCGCTCGTCCGATCTGAGCTCGCTGCTTGACGGCATTTCGAACGGCGTTCAGGCTATTCAGGCCGCGAACCAAGGCATCACCTCGATCCAAAAGCTGGTAGATCAGGCAAAGTCGATCGGGTCTCAGGCCCTTGCCAGCAAAAATAACACCACAACTGGTGAGGCAGCCGCCGCGTACACCGTTTCAACGACGGCGAAAACTGTAGAGTTCACGGTGGATGGGGCCACTAAGACTGCAAACATAGCGGCCAATGCGACTGCTGCTGACGCGGTCGCCGCACTCAACACCGCAGCTGGAACTACGCTGTTCAGCAATGACTCTGGAACAGTCAAGGTGAATGGCACCGGCGGCCTCGCGTTTGCAGATGCTGAGGGTGCGAAGTTGGGGTTCGCCGCAAGCAACGCAGATTTGACCGTTGAGGACAAGACTCGCACGGCCCTTGTCGCGCAGTTCAACTCCTTGAGGGGGCAGATCGATCAGCTTGCTAATGACGCTAGCTACAACGGCATCAATCTGATCAACAGTGATGCAAGCTCGAATAAGCTGCATGTTTCGTTCAACGAAAAAGACTCGTCCAGCCTTGATGTCGCTGGCGTCGACCTGTCGTCGACAGGGCTCGGTATTGCATCAGCCACCAGCTTCCAGAGTGACACCGACGTCAATACGGCAATCGGCCAATTGACGACAGCCAGCAACACGCTTCGCGCGCAGTCTTCGACTTTCGGCTCAAACCTTACGGTTGTGCAGAACAGGCAGGATTTTTCGAAGCAGCTTATCAATATTCTTCAGACCGGATCCGATAATCTGACGAATGCTGACATGAACGCAGAAGCTGCTAACTCGCAGGCCTTGTCGACCCGCCAGTCGCTTGGCGTCTCGGCTTTGTCTCTCGCCAACACGGCACAGCAGGGCGTCCTCCAGCTGCTTCGGTAAGTTTCACCGCGACCGAATGAGTGGCGGCCGGTTCTCCGGCCGCCTTTTTGCGTTTCTAGAACTTGAAATGCATTTTTACTATGACTCTGGTTTGTAATCGGTCTTTTAAATCAAGCTTTTTATCGACAAAGCTCTCTGAGATTGCTCTTGTGATCTGAATTAGTACCGTCCCTAGCATGGCAGTGTTGCAATCCGGCGTGAATGCCAAATTGCTCTCCGAAAAATTTTGAGCATCTCCGTCAGTGCTGAAACTTCGGCTTAACGCCCGCGAACGATGCGATGCCGTCGGCCTCAATCACGGCAGCGAAAGCCTCGAAGGCATCGATCTCGGTGGCAAAGCGTTCGTGCCACCGGGTGCAGCTGCCGTTCTGATCGACAACTTCCAGGCGCCAAAGCTCCTGCGTTCCGGCAGTCCGGTAAATCTCAACCTCGACCCGGATCCCATCGCGGCTGAAATAGCCGGACAATCCTGAGTGCTCGAATTCGCAGTCCTCTTCCATGCCGATCGGCTCAGGACCGCTTGGCCTTCAAGGCTTCCTCGACGAGCCGGCGGATGGCTTCAGAGCGCCCAGGTCGATCAGGCTGCTGATCGGACCAAGCGTCGATCTCAGCACGCATTTCGGGCGACAGTCGAATTGAGGTCGCGGGATCCTTGCCAGTGGCAGGACGCCCTCGCTTTTTAGGTGTGACCTCAATTGACATCAGCATCCTATAAAGGTACGACATAAAACGGGCCGGAGCAAGGTTGCAGCCTCTCCCCAGCCCTAACCGTGCAACGTCTGGGATCTACGTCACATGGCTATCCACCACCTTACACCGCCCTTCAGCGGCGGTGAACGCCCGCGCTTGCCTTCAGCAGAGGTAGGACCGGTCACACAGGCCATTCGCGCAATGCGGGCCGATGCAAGCGCCAACTTGGCGCCCGCGTTCACCCACGGCATCCGCACCCTGTCCCGCATCGAAATCGAGGATCTGATCGGCGGCCTGATCGACCTCCTCGACGCCATGGACGGCGACACGGACCGGGAGCCCGATACCGACCGCGAACCCGACGTGGATCGTGAACCCGCCGAGCAGGACGGCTGCGCGGCCGAGTGGACCGGTCGGGGTGCTCACTACTTCAACAGCGGGAGGGTGGCATGAACGCGCCCAGTTCCCAGCCTGACCTCAGCATCACGCTGCTGCGCTTTGAGGAGCCGCTGTTGGATATCCAGCGGCTCGGGAAGCTAATCCGCCACCTAGG
>NZ_JALNUL010000080.1:0-11915 GCF_026540775.1 Methylobacterium sp. GC_Met_3 | reverse complement strand
CGCATCGCCGCAGCGTCGGACAGAATCACTGAACATCCAGAGCGCTCGATGGTCGAGCGGGCGCCCGGATCCGGCTGATATGCGTCAGGGCCCGGCGATCCGGAACGTGGTTGCTGACCCCGACGAGGGGACAGCTCAACGCGGGAATCGCCCGATGCTTCATGGTCAAGGCTCAGCCGACCCGCGTGGCACGCTCGGATTCCAGCGCATGTTCGCTCCGGGCCACCTGACGGTCGGCGTCTTCTTCCCCATCGAGGCCTTTCAGCGCGACCAGCCGACCATGCGCGATCAGGAGCGCCTGGCGGTTCGAGCGGAGGAACTCGGCTACGCATCGCTCTGGACCCGCGACGTGCCCCTGCGAGACCCGAATTTCGGAGACATCGGGCAGGTCTACGACCCGTGGGTCTGGCTCGGCTGGATCGCCGCGCAGACTCGGGAAATCGCCCTGGCGACGGGATCGATCGTCCTTCCCCTGCGCCATCCGATCCACACCGCGAAGGGCGCGGCCTCTGTCGATCGGTTGTCGGGGGGCCGTTTCGTCATGGGGGTGGCCTCGGGTGATCGGCCGATCGAATTCCCAGCCTTCGGCGTTCCCGAGGAGGAGCGCGACGTCTTGTTCCGCGAGAGCTTCGGCGTCATCCGTCAGGTTCTCGAAGAGACGTTCCCCAACCTGCGCTCGCGCTTCGGAGAGATGCTCGGCACCGTCGACCTCGTGCCGAAGCCGATCGGACGGCTGCCGATCCTCATCACCGGATCGAGCCGGCAGAGTTTGGAGTGGATCGCCGAGCATGCGGACGGCTGGATCACCTACCCGCGCTCGCTCGAGCGCCAAGCCGAACTCGCGGCCCGGTGGCGGGCTACCGTCGCAGCGGTGGCGCCGGGGACGTTCAAGCCCTTCGCCCAATCCCTCTACGTGGATCTGCACAGCGATCCAGATCATCCGCCGCAACCCATTCACCTCGGGTTCCGTAGCGGTCGCAGGGCGTTGCTGGACTTTCTGGTCGCGCTCCGCGCGATCGGCGTCCATCACGTGATCCTGAATTTAAAATACGGTGCCCGCAGTGCGGATGAGGTGCTCGACGAGATCGGCCTCGCGGTGCTGCCGCAGTTGAAGGCTTAGCCCCCATCACGCATCAGGCCGCCGTTCATGTGCCGGAGGGTGCCGGGTTCGAGGAGGGTGACGCCGCGTCCGCGCGTGGCGATCAGTCCATCACGCCGCAGCGTGGTGAATGTCCGGCTCACGGTCTCGTTCGAGAGGCCGAGATAGTCCCCGATATCGGTGCGCGACATCGGCAACGCGATCGATCGACCGGCCGAAACCCGGTCCATCAGGTCGATCAGGAAATACGCGAGCTTCTGCGTGGCGCTGGCGCGGCCGAGCGCCGAGAGATCCTGGGCGCGCTCGGTCATCCGCAGCAGCCAAAGAAGAAGCTCGTTTGCGATCTGCGAATCTGATGCCGCGACCGCGTTCAGCCGGGCGCGGGAACAGCGTATCGCCCGCGTGTCGCCGACCGCCTCGGCCGAGGAGGCATGCAACGAGGCCCGCTCCAGCCCGAAGAACTCGCCGGACAGATGGAACCCGCGCACGACCCGATTGCCGTCGCGTCCGACGTTGATCGTGCGGACCATCCCGGCAGCCACCCAGTAGACGGACTCGCCAATATCGCCTTCGGCATACAGGGTCGTGCCGGGGGAGAAATGCTCGACCCGTCCTAGGGCGGTGATGCGCGCCAGTGCGAGATCGCCGGCGGCCAGGGCCGTAGCAGGCGGTCGATGAACGTACGGGCCGGGCGCGGGCACGACGTGACCATATTGCAGCATGATGATCCTCACGCGCGAGATCCCGAAGATCGGACATCGCCGCCGGTCGCACCATTCGGAGGGCGCCTAGGGTGTATCCCGGATTCGAACGCCCTCCTGCGGCGCGGCGGCGTCCACGGGAGCGGTTGGCCCCGCGCGTCTGGGGACCGGCGCGGACCGAGATCCGCCATCGGAACTGATGTTCGTCAGTGCCGAGACGCCCGGCCGCGTCATCTTATGCACCGTGGCCTCTACGCAGGCTGGCCGGGAGATTCAGAATGGGACACGTCTTAGCGCCGGGGGTTGCGGCGCCCGATTTCACGCTTCACGTCACGCCCGACCAGACGCTTTCGCTTGCCGATCTGCGCGGACGGCCAGTCGTTCTGGCGTTTTATCCCGCGGATTGGAGCCCGGTCTGCGGCGATCAGATGGCGGTCTACAATCAGGTTCTGCCGGAATTCCGGCGGCACCAGGCCGAAGTCGTCGGCATCTCGGTCGACAGTGCCTGGTGCCATCAGGCCTTCGCCGAGACGCGCCATCTCCATTTCCCCCTGCTCGCGGATTTCGAGCCGAAGGGCGCGGTCGCCCGGGAATATGGGGCCTACCGGGACGGCGACGGCGTCTGCGAGCGGGCGCTGTTCGTGGTGGATCGCGAGGGACTGATCTTCTGGAGCTACCGCTCCCCGATCGCCGTCAACCCCGGCGCGGACGGCATCCTTGATGCGCTGGATCGGCTCGAAAACCAGGAGACAAGCGATGGCCGAACTCAGAGTGCCAGTGTCGGCGGCTGACCATGTCCGGGGCGGTGCCGAAGGGCGGGTGGTGCTCGTCGAGTACGGTGATTACGAGTGCCCCTATTGCCGCCTCGCGCATGTCGAGGTCCTGAAGCTCGGCAGCCACTTCGGCGACGACCTCACCTACGTGTTCCGCCATTTCCCGCTCACCGAGATCCACCCGCTCGCGGAGCCGGCTGCGGAGACCGCCGAGTTCGCGGGGGCCGAGGGTCGGTTCTGGGACATGCACGATGCGATCTACGCGCATCAGAGTCAGCTGAGCCTGCCGTTCCTGCTGGGTGCCACCCGGGCGCTGGGCCTGCCGGAGCGCGATTTCGAACTCGCCATCGAGGCGAAGACCTATGCCCCGAAGGTCGAGCAGCACTTCCTGAGCGGCGTTCGGAGCGGCGTCAACGGGACGCCGACCTTCTTCATCAACGGCCGCCGGCATGACGGTCCGTTCGACTACCAGAGTCTGGCGGCAGCCATTCAGGCGGTGCGCCCCCGGCCGTAGCGCGCGTTGCGGGCGGTCGGCCCCACGCAGCCCGCCCGCACCGCACATCGACCCGGCCTCGATCTCGATCGGTCCGTAAGGCGCAGACAGGAAGGAGTCTCTCCCATGGCGAAGGCGATCGGCATTGATCTCGGCACGACGAACTCCTGCGTCGCCGTGATGGATGGCAGCAAGGCCAATGTCATCGAAAACGCCGAGGGCGGTCGCACGACCCCGTCGGTGGTGGCCTTCACGGAGTCCGGCGAAGTCCTCGTGGGGCAGCCGGCCAAGCGGCAGATGATCACGAATCCGGAAAACACCGTCTTCGCGATCAAGCGGCTGATCGGACGGCGGTACGACGACCCGGTCACCAAGAAAGATATCGAGATGGTGCCCTACCGGATCGTATCCGGACGGAACGGCGACGCCTGGGTCGAGATCAAGGGCAAGACCTACAGCCCGAGCCAGATCTCCGCCTATATCCTGCAGCGGATGCGGGAGACCGCCGAGCTGAAGCTCGGTCAATCGGTGACGCAGGCGGTCATCACGGTTCCGGCCTACTTCAACGACGCCCAGCGTCAGGCCACCAAGGATGCCGGCAAGATCGCCGGTCTCGAGGTGATGCGCATCATCAACGAGCCGACGGCCGCAGCGCTCGCCTACGGCCTCGACAAGAAGGGCAGCGGCCGCGTCGCGGTCTACGACCTCGGCGGGGGCACCTTCGACGTGTCGATCCTGGAGATCGGCGACGGCGTGTTCGAGGTGAAGTCCACCAACGGCGACACTTTTCTGGGCGGCGAGGATTTCGACAACCGCATCGTCGAATACCTCGGGGCCGAGTTCAGACGAGAGCAGGGCATCGACCTGACCAAGGACAAGCTCGCCCTTCAGCGCCTCAAGGATGCAGCCGAGAAGGCCAAGATCGAGCTGTCCTCGGCGACCCAGACCGAGATCAACCTGCCCTTCATCACGGCCGATCAGGCCGGGCCGAAGCACCTCAACATCAAGCTCTCCCGCGCCAAGCTCGAGGCCCTGGTCGACGACCTGATCAAGCGCACGATCGGGCCGTGCGAGGCCGCGCTAAAGGATGCCGGGCTGCAGCCCTCCGACATTGCGGAGGTCGTCCTCGTCGGCGGCCAGACGCGGATGCCGAAGGTGCAGGAGGTGGTCCAGAATCTCTTCGGGCGCGAGCCGCATCGGGGCGTCAATCCCGACGAGGTCGTGGCGATCGGCGCCGCGATCCAGGCCGGCGTGCTCCAGGGTGACGTCAAGGACGTGCTGCTCCTCGACGTGACCCCGCTGTCGCTGGGCCTCGAAACGCTCGGCGGCGTGATGACCAAGCTGATCGAGCGCAACACCACCATTCCGACGAAGCGCAGCCAGACCTTCTCGACCGCCGAGGACAACCAGATCGCCGTCACGGTCCGGGTCTTCCAGGGCGAGCGCGAGATGGCGGCCGACAACAAGATGCTCGGCCAGTTCGACCTCGTCGGCATTCCGCCGGCGCCCCGCGGCACGCCGCAGATCGAGGTGACCTTCGACATCGACGCCAACGGCATCGTCAACGTGACCGCCAAGGACAAAGCCAGCGGCAAGGAACAGCAGATCCGCATCCAGGCCTCGGGCGGGCTGGATCAGAGCGAGATCCAGCGCATGGTGCGGGAAGCCGAGGCGCACGCGGAGGAGGACAGGCGGCGCCGGGAGCTGGCCGATGCCCGCAACCAGGCCGATGCCGCGATCTACACCGCCGAGCGCAGCCAGCAGGAGGCGGGCGAGCGCGTGCCGGGCGACCTGAAGACCGAGCTGCAACAGGCGATCGCGGCCCTGCGCGAGGCGATGGGCGGCGAGCACGTCGACCGCATCAAGCAGGCGACCGAGGGCCTGTCGCAGCTGACGCAGCGCTTGGCTCAGGTCATGAGCGCGCCGCCCGAGGGACCCGATGCCGGTGCGCGCGACGGCGGAAGCGGCCCGCAGCCGGAGGTCGTCGATGCGGAATTCGAGGAGCACGGCCGGCAGGACCAAGGCGCGCACTAGAGGCGTGCGACGCGGCGCGGCGGCCACGCCGCGCCGTCAGCGTCCATCATCCGGGGTGAGCGATGCAGATCGACACGTACACCGATCATCTCAAGGACGTGCTCCAGGCCGCCCAGAGCCTGGCTCAGCGCAAGGGCCATCAGCGGATCACGCCGCTCCACCTCCTGAGGGCGCTGCTCGACGATGCGGACGGCCTGGCGAAGGCGTTGATCCAGTCCGCGGGCGGCCGCCCCGAGGCGCTCGCGTCGGATCTGGACCGCGACCTGGCGAAGCTTCCAAGCGTCGGGGGCTCCGGTGCCGGCCAGATCTTCATGGCGCCCGAAACCGCGCGCCTGTTCGACCAGGCCGAGGCGCGGGCGCGGGCGGCCAGGGACAGCTTCGTCACGGTCGAATACCTGCTGCTCGCCCTGGCCGAGACCGCGGACGGTCCAGGCCCGCTCCTCCGGGAGGCGGGCGTGACGCCGGCCGCCCTCGAGGGCGCCATCGCCGAGCTCCGGAAGGGGCGCCGGGCCGACAGCGCGTCGGCCGAGGACAACTACGAGGCCCTGCGGAAATACACGCGGGATTTCACCGAGGATGCCCGCCAGGGCAAGCTCGATCCGGTGATCGGACGCGACGGGGAGATCCGGCGCACCATTGAGGTGCTCTCACGCCGGACGAAGAACAATCCCGTGCTGATCGGCGAGCCGGGCGTCGGCAAGACCGCGATCGTCGAAGGGTTGGCCCAACGCATGGTCAACGGCGACGTGCCCGACACCTTGAAGGATCGCCGTCTCCTGTCCCTCGATCTCGGTTCGCTCCTGGCCGGCGCGAAGTACCGAGGCGAGTTCGAGGAGCGGCTGAAGGCTGTCCTTCAGGAGGTCTCGGCTTCGGCCGACGTCATCCTGTTCATCGACGAACTGCACACCCTCGTCGGCGCCGGGAAGGCCGAGGGGTCGATGGACGCCTCCAACATGCTCAAGCCGGCCCTGGCCCGGGGCGAGTTGCACTGCATCGGCGCCACGACCCTGGATGAGTATCGCAAGAACATCGAGAAGGATGCCGCGCTCGCCCGCCGCTTCCAGCCCGTGTTCGTGGGCGAGCCCTCCGTCGAGGAGACGATCTCCATCCTGCGGGGCCTGAAGGAGAAGTACGAGCTCCACCACGGCGTGCGGATCACGGACAGCGCGATCGTCGCGGCCGCCACGCTGTCCCACCGCTACATCGCGGACCGGTTCCTTCCCGACAAGGCGATCGACCTCGTCGACGAAGCCGCGAGCCGACTCCGGATCGCGGCGGAGTCGAAGCCCCGGGAACTCGACGAGATCGACCGCCGCGTGATCCAGCTGAAGATCGAGCGGGAGGCCCTGAAGAAGGAGACGGATCCGGCCGCCCAGGAGCGCCTGAAGACGGTCGAGACACAGTTGGCCGCGCGGGAAGAGAAGCAGGCCGAGCTGACTGCACAGTGGGAAGCCGAGAAGGCGACGCTCCAAGAGGTGAAGCAGCTCAAGGCGCAGGCCGAGCAGGCCCGGATCGAACTCGAGCAGGTGGAACGGCGCGGTGACCTGACGCGCGCCGGCGAACTCCTCTACGCCGTGATCCCACAGCTGGAGAAGCGCCTCGCGGATGCGATGCAGGCGAGCCGGGGCCGGCTGATCAAGCAGGAGGTGACGGCCGAGGACATCGCCTCCGTCGTCGCGCGCTGGACGGGCATTCCCGTCACGCGGATGCTCGAAGGCGAGCGCGACAAGCTGATGGCGATGGAAGACAAGCTGGGCCAGCGCGTGGTCGGCCAGGAACCGGCGGTCGTGGCCGTGTCCGACGCGGTCCGGCGGGCCCGCGCCGGCCTGCAGGACCCGAACCGGCCGATCGGCTCCTTCCTGTTCCTCGGGCCGACCGGCGTTGGCAAGACCGAGTTGTGCAAGGCGGTGGCGGAATTCCTGTTCGACGACGACCGGGCGATGCTGCGGGTCGACATGTCCGAATTCATGGAGAAGCACGCGGTCTCACGGCTCGTCGGCGCGCCGCCCGGCTATGTCGGCTACGAGGAGGGCGGCGTCCTGACGGAGGCGGTCCGGCGGCGTCCCTATCAAGTGATCCTGTTCGACGAGGTCGAGAAGGCGCATCCGGATGTGTTCAATATCCTGCTGCAGGTGCTCGACGACGGGCGGCTGACCGACGGGCAGGGCCACACGGTCGACTTCCGCAACACGATCATCGTCCTGACGTCGAACCTCGGCGCCGAGTTCCTGGCCGCGCTGATGGAGGGCCAGCCGGCCGAGGCGGCCCGCGAGCAGGTCATGGAGGTCGTGCGCCGCGCATTCCGGCCGGAATTCCTCAACCGGCTCGACGAGATCATCCTGTTCAACCGCCTGGGCCGCAGCGACATGCGCCGGATCGTCGACATCCAGCTCGAAGGCCTTGAAAAGCGGCTGGCCGAGCGGAAGATCGTCCTTCGGGTCGAGGCGGCGGCCAAGGACTGGCTCGCCAATGCCGGCTACGATCCGGTCTACGGCGCGCGGCCCCTCAAGCGGGTGATTCAGCGCCATCTCCAGAACCCGCTGGCCAAGATGCTCCTGACGGGGGCGCTCCGGAACGGCGAGACGGTTCCGGTCTCGGTCCTCAACGGCCAGCTCGCCGTTAGGGGTGCGAGCCTGGCTCAGGCGGCCTGACATCCCCATGCCGACAGGAGACCTGTTATGGCCGAGACGCCTCTCGATCCCGCGAGCGCTCCGCCCGCCCCCACCGGCCAGTCTGCACCGCCGGAGGCCGGCGCGGCCCCTGCGCCAGGCACGGACGCGACCGCAGAACTGCAGGCCAAGAACGCGGCGCTCCAGGACCGCGTCCTGCGGGCCTTGGCCGAGGCTGACAACACCCGGCGCCGGGCGGCGCGCGACCTCGCAAATGAGCAGCTTTTCGCCGTGACGGGCCTCGCCCGGGCGCTTCTGCCGGTTCTGGACAACCTGCGCCGGGCCATCGCCGCGTCGGAGCAGCCGGAGTCGCAGGGCGCGTCGCTCGTCGATGGGGTGCGCGCCACGGAGCGTCTGCTGATCGGGGCCCTTGAGGCCGTCGGCGTACAGCGGGTCGATGCCCGCGGCGCTCCGTTCGACCCGTCGCGGCATGAGGCCATGATGGAGGTCGATGATCCGGCGGCCGCGCCCGGGACCGTCCGTGACGTCATGGAGGACGGCTACCTCCTCCACGATCGGCTGCTGCGCCCCGCCCGGGTCACCGTGACTCGTCGCGGCATGGCCGGGGACGATCACAAAGAGGCCAATCCCTAGGCATCGTCCGCAACGGGTGCGGGCTTCGCCACACGACGGCGCAGGGAGGATGCGTTGAGCGACGATCCCTATGCGATTCTCGGTGTGAAGCGCGATGCCTCCCCAGAGCAGATCCAAAAGACCTACCGCAAGCTCGCGCGCAAACTGCATCCGGACCTGAACCCGGGCAACGCGGAGGCGGAAGAGCAGTTTAAGAACGTGTCGCGGGCCTACGACTTGTTGAACGATCCGGAGAAGCGCGCTCGGTTCGATCGCGGCGAGGTCGATATCTCCGGCGTCGAGCGGCCCCGGCAGCGCTCCTATCGCGACTTTTCTTCGGAGCCATCCGCCGACCATGCCTATACAAGCGATGCCGGCTTTGCGGATTTCGACACCGACGACCTACTCGCCGAGATCTTCGGACGCCGGGGTCGGTCGGACGTCCGGCGTCCGGGCGCCGATATCCGCTACTATCTCGACCTCGATTTCCTCGATGCGGTCAACGGCGCCACCCGCTCGGTGACCCTACCGGACGGCACGAGGCTCGATGTCCGCATCCCGCCGGGCACGCGCGACGGACAGACCCTGCGCCTGCGCGGCAAGGGCGAGCCGGGTAGGAACGGCGCGCCGCCGGGCGATGCGCTGATCGCGATCGGCGTCCGACTGCACCCGGTCTTCCGGCGCGAGGGCGACGACATCCATTTCGAGCAGGGCGTTCCGCTGCACGCGGCGGTGCTCGGCGGCCGGATCGCTGTGTCGGCCCCGTCAGGGCCCGTGACCCTGACGGTCCCGAAATGGAGTACGTCCGGCAAAGTGCTTCGCCTCAAGGGCAAGGGCGTCCCGCGGTCGGACGGGACCGCGGGCGACGCCTACGTCAAGCTGCTGATCAAGCTCCCGGACAAGCCCGATCCGGAACTCGAACGCATGATCGCCACGTGGCGTTGGGCTGAGTGAAGTGGGGGACAGCATGGACGCGCGCGAATTCCAGGCCCGGTCGGACCTGCCCCCCAACACGCTCGCGATCTGGCTCGAAAGCGGCTGGCTCCGACCGGCGTTCCGGGAGGGCGTCTGGCACTACGTCGAGATTGATGTGGCCCGGGCCCAACTGATCCGGGATCTGCAGGCCGATCTCGGGATCAACGACGACGGCATCCCGGTCGTGCTCGACCTTATCGATCAGGTGGGCGGCCTGCGACATGTGCTGCAAGCGATTGTGCGGGCCCTGCAGGCGCAGCCCGACCTCGTCCGTCGGCAGATCGTCGAGGCCTGCGCGGCGCAACGCCGATCCTGACGCCGAACTGACCGGCGTCAGGGCCGCTTCGCGGCCGACCGGTTAATCTAATGCGCGGATGCGAGCCGGACCGGATCCGGAACGGCGGTCACGTCCGCATTTTCCGGGGCTCTTCGGAAGGAACAGGCAGATGGCCAAGTTCGCTCTTCTCGTCATCCTGAACGCCAAGCCCGGACAGGAAGCGGCTGTCGAGGCGTTTCTGAGGGACAGCCAGCCCGTCGTTCAGAACGAGCCGGGAACCATCGTGTGGTTCGGCCTCCGCCTGGGCCCGTCGACCTTCGGGATCTTCGATGCATTTCCCGACGAGGCGGGACGGGACGCCCACCTCTCCGGCCGCGTGGCGGCGGCCCTGAAGGAGAAGGCGGCCAATCTGTTCGCCACAGCCCCGCAAATCGAGAAGCTCGACGTGCTCGCGTCGAAGCTGCCCTGAGGCATGGATCGGATTCTTGATCAGGGTTCGTCCAGCACGTTCGTTGGCGACCGGCGGCTCGAGGCGCGCGCGGACGCCGCGCCCCCGCTCCGCGTCCGCGCGCGCGGCGCGAGCACCGCAGGAGACATCGCCATGGCACGCGTGGTCAGGTTTCATCGAACCGGTGGACCGGAGGTGATGCAGTTCGACGATCTCGCGGTCGGCGATCCGCAGCGCGGCGAGATGCGCGTCCGCATCGAGGCGATCGGTCTCAACCGCGCCGAGGCGATGTTCCGATCGGGCGCCTATCTCGAACCGCCGCGCCTGCCTGCGCGCCTCGGCTATGAAGCCTCCGCGACGATCGAGACTGTGGGCGAGGGCGTCAACGGCTTCGCTCCGGGCGATGCCGTCAGCGTCATCCCGGCCTTTTCCATGAACGATTACGGCGTCTACGCCGACAGGGCTATCGTGCCGGCCTATGCCGTGGTCCAGCGCCCGACCGGCGTCTCGGCGATCGCGTCGGCGGCGGTCTGGATGGCCTATCTCACGGCCTGGGGGGCACTCATCGACATCGGTCGTCTCGGGCGGGGCGACGCGGTCATCGTTCCGGCAGCATCCTCAAGTGTCGGACTCGCGGCGATCCAGATCGCGAACAGCGTCGGCGCCATCCCGATCGCGATGACCCGGAAGCGTGCCAAAGCGGCAGCGTTGCAAGAGGCGGGCGCCGCGCACGTCGTCGTCACGTCCGAGCAGGACCTCGTAGCCGAGGTCGAACGCGCGACCGGCGGCAAGGGCGCGCGCCTCGTGTTCGACCCGGTCGGCGGCCCTCAGGTCGAGACGCTTGCTGAGGCGACGAGCCAGCGCGGCGTCATCCTCATCTACGGCGCGCTCGCGACCGCACACACACCGTTTCCGGTCATCGCCGCCATGCAGAAGGCGCTCACGCTGCGCGGCTACACCCTGTTCGAGTTCATCCGGGACCCTGAACGGCTGGGCCGCGCCGCAGCCTTCATCGAGGATGGGCTCGCTGGCGGAGGCCTCAAGCCGATCATCGCAAAGACGTTTCCACTCGACGCCATCGTTCAGGCGCATATCTTCATGGAATCGAACTCGCAGTTCGGGAAGATCGTCGTCACTGTACCTAACTAATATCCTGGTCCTGGACGGCCGGAGTCGGGAACGGCCAACGCCTGGAGCTTCCTGTCAGCCGTCGGACGGCATTCCTGTACCGGGTTATAGTATATCCTTACGGTAGAGGCTAAAAACACTTACTTCGGCGGAGCGTCTGCGTATCCAGTGCGCGCCGACGCTCGATTAAAGCCGCTGGCCGCGCGATATGCCGTGAATGATCATGGGCGATCTATTAGACTCCCTGTTGCGAGCCCCTGACGGCGCCGACGCATTCGGCAGTCTGGTCGAGCACACGGCTCGGCTTTCGGCCCAGCAAGGAAGCCTTACAGACGGCCATCAAAGGCGCGCCGCTCGCAGAGTCGCTGGGCATTCTCGTGGACACGGCTTGCTCCCAGTCCGGCGGCGGCCTCCGCTCCGCCTTCTACCTGACCAATCCGGGCGGCACCGGGCTGCAGCACGTCATCGGCATGCCCGAGCCCTATGCCGTGGCCGTGAGCGGCATCACGATCGGGCCGGACTCGCTCGCGTGCGGTCTGGCTGTCTTCACCGGCCAGCCGGTCATCACCGTCGACGTGCGGAAGGAGCCGCGCTGGCAGCCATGGCTCTGGTTGGCCGAACAGCACGGTTTCCGGGCCGTCTGGTCGTTCTCGGCAGAAACCGCAGCGGGTCGGATCGTCGGCACCTTCGCCGTGTACTTCCGCGAGCCGCGTGAGGCCACGCCCTGCGATCACGAATGCGCTGC
>NZ_JALNUL010000008.1:0-196631 GCF_026540775.1 Methylobacterium sp. GC_Met_3 | reverse complement strand
AAGACCGATCCCAGGCGCGGCTCAGGCCGCGCCCCGGACCTGACGTTCGGCGAGGCCGCTTCCGCAAGGGAGCGGCCTCGCTGCCGTTTCGGCGGCGGCCTCTCCCGTCATGGCCCGCCGGCGAGCGCGCCCGCGACGACCATGATCAGCGCCTCGATATCGATCCGACCTTCGATCCGCGCGTAGCCCGACTCCGACAGGTCGATCGTCGGCGCGGGGTCTTCCGCCTCCGACTGGCGCTTCAGTTCCGCCAGAATGGCGTCGCGCACGGTGGTGTTCAGGTCCATCGAGCTGGCTCCCCGTCGGCCGCGCAGCCGAGAGCACAATCCTTCGATGGTTCCGGCAGCGACACGAGGCTAACCGCCCATTCGTCGCGCCGGTTCGCAGGCGACCGCTCAGGCCACCGAGGGCCGGCGGGCGCCCGAGTCCGGTTGCGAGGCGCGCCCCGGCACCAGCGACAGTCCGGCCGACACCAGGGCGAAGACCACTAGGGGCAGGAGACTCAGGGTGAAGCTGCCGGTCCCGTCCTTGATCGCACCGATCAGGTAGGGCCCGAGGAAACCGCCAAGATTCCCGACCGCATTGATCGCCGCGATGCTCGCCGCCGCCGTGGCGGGGAGCATCTGCTCGGTGGCGAGCGCCCAGAACGGACCCTTGAGCATATAGACGCCAACCGCCGCCACGGTCAGCGCCGCGACCACAGGGCCGAGGCCCGTCAGCACGGTGCCGCCCGCGAGCCCGAGCGCCAGGACCAGGAAGGAGAGTGCGAGGTGCCAGCGCCGCTCGGCCATCCGGTCGCTGTGCCGCCCCCAGAGGATCATGGCGACCGACGCGAAACCGTACGGGATGCTGTTCAGCAGGCCGGTCTCGAAATTGCCCAGGCCGAAGCTCTTGACGATCTGCGGGGTCCAGAACGAGAGCCCGTAGCTGCTCGCCGTCGAGCCGAAATAGATTGCCGCGAACAGGGCGAGGCGCCGGTCGCGCAGGATCTCCCACAGGGGCGGCTTGGCTGCCTGCCCACGCTTCGTGTTGCGTGCCGCCTCGGCCTGGAGCTGCCGCTCCAGCCAATCGCGCTCGGCCGCCGGCAGCCAGGCCGCGTCCCGCGGGCCGTCCGGCAGCAGCCACAGGACCGCGCCGGCAATCAGCACCGCCGGCAGCCCTTCGAGGATGAACAGCCACTGCCAGCCGGCGAGCCCCAAGCCGGTCACGTTAAGGAGCGCCCCCGAGATCGGCGAGCCGAGGAACGACGAGATCGGGATCGAGATCATGAACACCCCGATGATCCGCGCCCGGTAGGCCGAGGGGAACCAGTAGGTGAGGTAGAGGATCACGCCCGGGAAGAAGCCGGCCTCGGCCAGGCCCAGCAGGAAGCGCAGTCCGACGAACGACCACGGCCCCTGCACGAGCGCCATGGCGGCGGAGATCAGCCCCCAGGTCGCCATGATCCGGGCGATCCACAGCCGTGCCCCGAAGCGCTCCAGCATCAGGTTGCTGGGGATCTCCATCAGGAAGTAGCCGATGAAGAAGATCCCGGCCCCCCAGCCGAACACCGTCGCCGAGAGGCCGACATCGTGGTTCATCTGGATCGCCGCGAAGCCGACATTCACGCGGTCGAGGAAGGAGATGAAGTAGGCGAGGATCAGGAACGGCACGAGCCGCCAGCTGATCCGGCGGATCGCCGAGCGTTCGAGGGCGGTCTCGTCCGGGGAGCCGGGTGTGGGGTCGGTGGTCGCAGAGCCAGTTATGGGGCCGGTCATGGGGCCTGTCCTCGTCGCGCGTCGCGGGGTCCGCGCGGATTCGAGGCAGGCCGAACAAAGCCGCGACGGCGGCGTGACGGACTTCTCGGGCTTCCTCGCGAGCCGGTCATCTCTGGCGGTGACCTGTGCCGATCCTGCTTAACCCGATCCCGGCGCGGCTGGGAAGCGGGCGCGATACCGTAACGGATCGGATTTGTTGATGGTCTGAAGGTATTCGTAAGCCAGAAGACCTTCGAAGATCGCGCAGCCAGGCCCTTTCCCGCCGTCAGCGCACACAGCGTTTCGCGGCAGGCCCTGCTCAGCCAGGCCCTCGCTCACACGGGCCATCACGCCCTTCGCCGGATCCGCAGGGCAAGGCCTGAAGACCGGTCGTGTTGCCGGCCTCGACAGGCAGCGTCGGTGTTCTCAATCCTGATCCGGATGCGGATCGGATCTCCGGACCGTGATCTTTCCCGCATGCTCGCTGTTCGGAACCGCAGCCCAGCCATAACGGGCGGCTGCGTTCGCCTGCTCGGGCGTGACGGCGAGTTCACCATGGACAAGCCGATCACCCAGCACATCGAGCCAGAGATCACCGGACTGATCGGCGACGTCACCCGGCGTCACGATCGGAGCCTGAACCATCGGCGCATCGAATCCCGGCGCTGTCGGAAAGCCCAGAGTTCCGAAATCGGGCGCTTCGATAATCTTCCGCGTCATCGTTTGTCCTCGCCTTTCGAGGGACGAAGTGCCCCACATCCGACACGCCACCCCCTGCGCACCCCCAGCGGGCTGCACCCGGTCATACCGCGGTTTTGGTATGAGCCTGAACCGAAGGTTGATCCTTCATCGGCCCAAGGCCCATCGTATCGATAAGTCACGTTGGGGAATCTCGCGCGTTTCGAGGGTCGTCGTCGAGGGATCGGGGAACGCGAACCCGACCGGGCCGCAGCGTGTTCCTCAACATACGGTCGGCCTGAAATGCCAAGCTCGATGCCGATGGCGAGGCCGCGCTGACGCGGGCGATCCAGGGGGTGCGAAGCCGCAGCGGGATCTGCATCGTCGTCGCCCACCGATCGAGCGCGCTGGCCGCCGTCGATTCCGTGCTCGTGATGGCGGACGGACGCCTGCAGGCGTTCGGCCCGAAGGATGATGTCCTCAAGCGTGTTCTGCGGCCCGTCGGGGCAGAGCGTGCCGATCAACAGAGGGTGAGCGCGTGATGTCGGCAGGATCCCCCATCCTCACCGGATCCGGCCTGGATCTGACCGCCCGGACGCGGCCGCGACGCCATCCGCGCGCCTCCATCCGCCGCCAGCTCGTCTTCGCCGGCGTCCTCTCCGTGGCGCTGGTGCCGGGTCTGGCCGGCTGGACCACCATGACCTCGTTCGCGGGCGCGATCATCGCCCCCGGCCAGCTCGTGGTCGAGTCCGAGATCAAGAAGGTTCAGCATCCCACCGGCGGCGGCGTCGGCGAATTGCTGGTCAAGGATGGCGATCACGTCAGGGCCGGCGACGTCCTGATCCGCCTCGACAAGACGCAGGTCCAGGCCAATCTCGACATCACGCTCAAGGCGTTGAACGAACTGGCGGCGCGCTGCGCCCGCGAGGAGGCCCAGCGGGACGGTTCCGCGGCGATCCTGTTTCCGCCTGATATGGCGATGTGGAACAGATCGAGCCCAAAGATCACGGCCCTTCTGGACGGCGATAGGCGGCTGTTCTCGGCCCGACTGGCCAGCCGGGACGGTCAACGCGCGCAGATGGGTCGTCCGTCCGCGCGGGTCCGGGTCGCCCTTCAAGCGTTGAAGGGTCAGCTCACTGCCCGCCCCATCGCCCGGCGGCAAACCGGCGCCGCGAACGCAAAAATCGCTGCCCGTTCCAGCGACTTGGTACTTAATCACTAAGCAGTTTTCTGTTTCGATCCGAATATGAGCGCGTTAGCCCGCGCAGAACGGCGACAGAACCCTCTTTGTCTCGTCACATATTTAACGCCGGATCAAAAGCCAGTCGCCATCGATAAAAAAACTTGCAAGTCAATGTACAACGTATCTGGACGCGATCACACCCGCCTAAAAAAGGATTCAATAACTGAAGAAATTACCTGAGATACAGGCGACGCGCCCCTCTCAGGGAAAAAACGATAGCAAGTCATCTTTAAAAAAATAGCATAACAATTGGCGCTATAATATTGCTACATGCGATCCGCTGCCACCCACAATTAGGATCATTCCTTGTATCTGGCTTAACGCCGAGTTAAACGGCGGAGCTGTGGCGGCGCCCGGACTGGGACTCAGTTGGCGTCGCCGCCTTCAGGTACCCGGCGGCCGCGCCCACCCAGCCGGATCTGAATAGGGGCTCATCGCATGAAGGCCGCAGAACGCAGCTTGGCTGCTGACGAACCGCTGACGCCCGTGACGTCCGGCGGCCAACAGCCAAGCGCAACTCTGCGAACCGGGCTGGACGTCACTGTCGCGGCCCTGGCGTTGGTCCTGCTGGCGCCGCTTCTGGCGCTTGTCGCGCTGCTGGTGCGTCTGGACAGCCCAGGTCCGGCGCTGTTCCGTCAGACGCGGACGGGCCTGAACGGGCGCTCGTTCCTGATCTACAAGTTCCGGACCATGCACGTGCAGGAGGACGGGGCGGTCGTCTCACAAGTGCGCCGGGGCGATGCCCGCCTGACCCGGCTCGGCGGGCTCCTGCGCAGCTCGAGCCTGGACGAGCTGCCGCAGCTGATCAACGTGCTGCGCGGCGAGATGGCGCTGGTCGGCCCGCGTCCCCACGCGCTGGCCCATGACCGCCATTACGGCGCGCTGCTGAGCGCCTATTCCGGCCGCTTCGCGGTGCGGCCCGGCATCACCGGCTGGGCTCAGGTCAACGGCTAGCGCGGCGGCACCCCGCAACTGGCCGACATGCAGCGCCGGGTCGAATTCGATCTGTGGTACATTGAGAACCAGAGTTTCGCTTTGGATCTCAAGATCCTGGCCGCCACGGCGCTTCACGTGTTCCCGGGTCGCTCCGACGCTTACTGATCCGATGCGCTGTGCGACGGCAAGGCTTGCGGGGCCGCCGTCAGCCCGGACAGAGCCGGATCCGACGAGTCATGCCGGGGAGCTTGAACGGTGTCCGATCCATCGTCCTCAATGATCGGGGCGCTTAACGCCTCATTTAGGAAGTAACCGACGCATGCCAGCGTCATGATGGCCCAGCCAAGCATGCGCCCCCAATGGATCGGTTTGCCGTGGTGGTCCTGATGCCTCGAAGCGGCATGCATGGACAGATACCAAGTCGCACACCAAGCTGAAGCTATCATTAATTGCGGTCTCCTGACTGCGCGATTCCCTCTCCAAGCTAGATCGCGCGGCCGCGGTCTTTGAAACACCGTCGGTCGGATCTGCGTGTCTGCTGCACTGTGCCGGCCTGCCCACCCCGGATGCGAACGATGCCGCACGCCTGGACGGTCGCGATCGGTCCGGCTTGGAGCCGACATCCGCGACTTGGCTCGCACCGGTCGTTGCAGTTCAAAACCCCAGGCTCAGACACGGCGCGGGTTGGCGCGGGCGTTGAGCCGCGTGGCGGTTATTCATCCCAGATGAATTTCCGTTTGTGCGATCACGAGGCGGCTCCGTTGCTTGGACGACGACCGACTCCGCTGATACGCGAGGAAAAGCCCGATCGAAATCGCCAGGCCCCCCGCCGCCAAGGGGCCGCTCAGAATGGCGTAAGGGCCAAACCAGGGCCAGGTCCCAATAACGGCAAGTAAGCCCCCGATCACGGCTGGCATGAGTACAGCGATCATCTGCGTGTTCCCGTAACGACAGTTATGGATTTCAACGATCCTCACTGCACGATCGTCGCGACAGCATGTGCGTCAAGCTACCTCGATCGGCCCTGCTCTTTCATCACGAATATTAAACGATATAAGCTACCGTCTCAAATACTGGATAATATTACATCAAATCATAATATGAATAATCGGATCTGAACTTTCTTGGTCACTTGTCGAGGATCGAACGATCTGCAGGGTGCCGCCTTGAACCATCGATGTCCGCAGCCGGCCCGGAACGGCATGCGAGAGCGCTTTGCGCCGAAGTGAACTCCGGTTCAGCGCAAGACAGTACGTCCCTACAAAGGCTTAGAGCCGGGCACGCTTGCATGCGTTGCAGAGCACGGCCGTCGCAGACCTGGCGCCGAAACGCGATGGCGCGTTCAGGCCATGTGCCCGATCCGCAGGTTAAGCAACGCGGTCGAACAACCAGATTTCATCAACATTTGTACTGATTTTAGTTGGCAATCTCAAGAAAGACCCATTCCTTTCCCCAGCTCTCGATTCGCCTTGATCGACGACGTCTGAACTTTGCACGGCTTGCCTGAGACCACAAGGATGTGCTTTTACGCAGACGCCTGATTAACCAGCTTTCCAACGTCATGAAGTCTCGAAAATCTGCACATCCTGTCAAGCCAATGCACTCATTCAAACAACAAATCGAATGTCTGTGACAGCTACGGAGACGTTTTGATCGCAGATCTTTAATAAAATTCGCTAATTCCATGGTCAGTCGATAGTCAAAGGATGATTGGCGTTCACCGAAGTGAGACGTGAGAATCACGTCGCGTTACATCGATGGGCACTGTGGCCTCAGCCGCGCGGTGCTTCGATCGGAACGACGCTCGCGGGCAGGACTTAACCACGTTCCCGCGTTGCGGCTCCCGAGACCGGGGCGTCTGAAGGCAAGGCCCCATTCTGCTCGGCCTCGCGCGTTCCATAGGACATCAGACCGAAAGGCGCGCACGCACCAGAGCGCCGTCAGGGACGGATAGCCTCGATCGATATCGAGGCTTGCGATCGGGGGGCCGCTGAAACCCCGCATGACCATCAGGGACTGATCGCGAGACGCAAACTTGGAAGACACGCCACGCCCGTCGCCGTTGGCCTCGAGACCGTGATCGCAGCCCTGCGCATCGTCAGCCTTGCCGGGCTGACTTGCCAAGTGACGCGCTAGGACTGACTTGCCGAGTTGACTTGCGAAAACGCCGGGTGACTAATTTGCAGCAACATGGACGGACGCGTCACTTTATCCAGTTCAACACCGTCGACCCGATCCACCATGCGGCATAGCCCCAAGCGCCGATCACGGCCAGCGTGGCGGCGGCCAACACACCGATCGACAGCCACTCTGTCGGGCTTCGATAGCGCGACCTGCTGGTCTTCTCTGGGGTGCTCAACGGCTTCTCGTCACTGCCCATCTCTGTAGAGTCGAAACGAAATCTGGCTTCAGGGCAGGACTTGCTTCAATCTAAACCGAAATATTTGTGATTGATAAGGGAAACTCAAAACGTCAACAGCGGAATCTACTTAGGTAAATCCGGCAAACCCGAGGGTTCAGCGCCAAGAGCGGATCTCTTGGATTGTGAGCAGACTGAAGCGTGACCAGACACGCAGCCGCTCATGAACACGGACAGGCGCAAGGGCTGGCCAAATCTTGTTCAGCGCCAAGTACGCCGTCGCGGCAGCAATCAGGACAGCTGCGATCACGCACAGACAGGCAACGATCAATGCGTCGCGCAGATGGATCACGCCGGATTTTGCTTTTCGCCCTCTTCCCTTAATTTGGAGAGTGACGTGAGCTGTTTCCGCCATCGAACCTTCCGGTTTTAACCGCGCGTGAACTACGCATATCCGGGATCCTATGTCGATGCGGCGGCCCCGGGAGCGCCACGTGAACGAGCGGTTGTGATGAGCCGCGCGTGCCGTCCGTTCCGACTTGAGGGCGACGCGGTGGAGACCCGGCAGAGCGCACGGCCGATCCCGGACCATCCCTTGCAGAGATCGCATGGTCCAAGAACGAAGGGACGCGATGGCTGTTCAGAGCAGAACACTTTTGGCTCGGACCAAGACCCGGTGTCCCCGACGGGGACGCCCGACCGGTCTCCGTCGCGAGCCTCGGCACGGCGCTGGCCAATCCCTCCCAGATGCGACCGGCCGCCGATGTGACCCGGATGGCCGGCGGCGCGACGTTACGCGCGCGATTGTCTCCCGCCGCTGCCTTTGCACGCACGGAAGCCCTCGCCCGGCGCGCGCTCGGCTCGATCTGCGCGGGGTGTGGGTCCGTTCCCAGCCGGAGGGCCGGCCCTGTGCACGCCTCCTCCGCGTCCGCCCGGTTCGGGACGCCGACCAGCAACCCGGCGATGGCCGCCCGCGACCGAAACGTGATGGCGCGGTAAGGCACCCTCCGCGCGAGCCGAGACCGGTCTGGCCGAGAGCACGTCAAAACAAAGCCTCAGAGCTGTGGTCGATGACGATGCGACCCGGCACGGGTCCAGCCATAGGGCGGTGGGAAGCCGGTGCGCGAGTTCAGCAACGTGCGTCTGCCCCATGCGTATGCCCCGCTCCGCGGGTCGGGCCGATGGCCGGACGCTTGCGACAGCGATCCGGCCCACACCACCGTGCCTGGCATGATTCGAACACGGGGTCATCAATGATCAGAGGCGCTCGGCCGCTTTGACGACCGCCCCCATGGTCACGTCCAGGACCACCCCGGCCAAGACCGGTCCCGAGACCGCCTCCAGGAAGGCCGCGCCCAGGACGACCACGTCCGGGGCGATGTCGAAGGCCCACGGTTCCAGCTTCCGCAAAGCGGAGGCCGGCAACGCCCTGGCGATGCGCTGGACCTGCGTCGGGTGTACGGCCCAGAAGCACCCCCGCCCGGACCTGGACGATCGGCCCGGCCGACCCAACGTCCCCGACGAGCCAGTGATCCTGGACCCCGCACAGGCGCCGGTGATTGAATAGACGGGATCGGCCGCGACGCGCGGCACCCGGGGATCAGATGTAGCTCGAAGCCAGCGCCGGTGAGCCTTCCAGCGCGTGGGCGAGCATCTCCAGGCCGTTCGTGATCTGCTGCCGGGTCGAGGGGCCACCGAGGCAGAGGCGGACCGCCTTCGGGGGCGTGCCCGTCACGCAGAACGGATCGCTGCCGACGACGCCGAGGCCGGCGGACCGCCCCTGGCTGGCGATGGCCGAGCGGGTCCAGCCCGCCGGCAGGGTGATCCACGCATGGAAGGCGTGCGGATCGGCCGTGTAGGTCTCGGGCGGAAGCAGCGCCGCCGCGAGGCGCTGGCGGGCGGCCGATTCCGAGCGCACGAACTGCACGATCGCCTCCGCGGTCCCATCGTTGATCCAGCGCGTCGTCAGAGCCGTCGCGATCGGCGAGGCCATGACGGTGGCGGCCCGCAGGGCGCCGCCGAGCGGCAGGGCGGCCCAGGCGCTCGGGGCGACGAGGTAGGCGAGGCGCAGGCCCGCACCCAGGCATTTGGCGAGGCCGGCCACGTAGTAGGTGATCTCGGGGGCGAGTTCCGCGAAGCTCGGCGGCGGCGTCGGGCAGATGCGCGCGTAGGCGTCGTCCTCGATGATGGTCACGGCGTACCGGCGCGCCACCGCGATGATTGCCTCGCGCCGCGGCCGCGACAGGGTCGCGGTGGTCGGGTTCTGCAGCAGCGGATTGAGATAGAGCGCCTTCGGGGCGGCCTTGGTGCAGGCGGCCGCGAAGGCGTCGGGGTCGATCCCGTGCCGGTCCATCGGCAGGCCGACGAGGCGCAGGCCCCGGTGCGCCGCCAGCGTCCGGATGCCCGGATAGGTGATGCGCTCGGCGCAGATCGTGTCCCCCGCCTGGGCGACCTGCCCCAGCACGCCGAACAGCGCGCTGTGCCCGCCCGGGCAGATCAGCAGGCGCTCCCGGTTCGCCGCGATCCCGCGGCCCCTCAGCCAGCGCAGGGCGGCTTCCTTGTCGTCGTCGGTCCCGCCAAAGCCCTGGTAGCGCAGCAGGTTGGTGAGATCGCCGGACAGCTCTGCGAACGACGACCGCATGCGGGCCTGCAGGGCCGGCTGGTCGGGCTCGGGCGGCAAGTTCATGGTGAAGTCGACCGGCCCGACCCGGGGCGCCCGGGCGGGTCCGCTCGGCCGGGCCGCGCCCGCCGGATCGACCACGAAGGTCCCCTGGCCGACGCGCCCCTCGATCAGGCCGCGCCTGTGCGCCTCCACATAGCCGCGGGACACGGTGGTGAAGTTCAGGCCGATCGCCTCCGCCAGGGCGCGCTGCGTCGGCAGGCGCAGGCCCGGGCCGAGGCGTCCCGTCCGGATGTCGTCCGCCAGGGCCTCCGCGATGGCCAGATAATGGGGCTTGCCCCAGCGCTTGAGGTCGGGCGTCCAGGCATCCGCCGCGCCGGTCCGGCTGTCCGGCCACCCCGCCTGCTCCGTCGGCTTCATCGGTTCCGCGTCCAGACCATCAAGATGCGATCAATGCTTGATTGTATGGCCTGCAAGCACCGTACCGTGCGGGCGCTCCCGCAAATCATAGACTGGATCCATACAATTCATACAATCTCTGATGCAGCGGCAAGCAGTCCATGGGTATTCCTGACGCATAATATGCTGTTTCAGTGAGCGATCCTCCGGCGATCATCGTCGCTGTATTGATCGGATATTTGTATGTATTCCTGACTGGCGCATTGCATGGAATGTTGATCGCGCTGAGCTGGCACGTCGCTTGCCATTATGGGTTGCGATCGCCCGCAGCCCCCACTGCCGCGGTCCAACCCATCGAGGAGCGTGTGCGATGCCTGCCGTGAACCGCGAACCCCACAAGAAGGGCGACTTTCTGGTCGATTACGAGGAGAAGGTCTTCGAGGATGTGAAGGCCGAGCCGGGCCAGAAGGCGCTCGTCACCTTCCACACCGTCGCGTTCGAGGGCTCGATCGGCCTCGTCAACCTGCTCCAGGCCACGCGCCTGCAGCGGAAAGGCTTCGAGACCTCGATCCTGCTCTACGGGCCGGGCATCACGCTCGGCGTCCAGCGCGGCTTCCCGCGGCTCGGCGACGAGGCCTTCCCGGGCCACCTCAACTTCAACAACCAGCTCGAGAAGTTCATGGCCGAGGGCGGCAAGGTTTATGCCTGCCGGTTTTCGACCCAGGCCCTGTACGGCCACGGCGAGGCCGCCTTCATCGAGGGCATCCGCATGATCAACCCGCTCGACGTGCTCGACTGCATGCTCCTGCACAAGCGCGACAACGCGGTGATCATCGACACCTGGACCGTCTGAGTCGCCTGGACCGTCTGACGCCCGTACCCGGCGGCCGCGCAAGCCGCGCAGCCGCTGGTCCAGCCGGAGGATCATCCATGTCAGAGAGCCCGCCAGAGACCCGGATCGTACGCGCGGCTGCCGTCCAGATCGCGCCGGACCTCGACCGGCCGGAGGGCACTCTGGAGCGCGTGCTCAACGCCGTCGACGAGGCCGCCGCCAAGGGCGCGCGCTTCATGGTCTTCCCCGAGACCTTCGTGCCCTACTACCCCTACTTCTCCTTCGTCCTGCCGCCGGCGCTGCAGGGCGCGGAGCACCTGAAGCTCTACGAGCGCGCGGTGGCGGTACCAGGGCCGGTGACCCAGGCCGTCTCGGCGGCCGCACGCCGACACGGCGTGGTGATCGTGCTCGGTGTCAACGAGCGCGACCACGGTTCGCTCTACAACGCGCAGCTGATCTTCGATGCCGACGGGGCGCTGAAGCTGAAGCGCCGCAAGATCACCCCGACCTACCACGAGCGCATGATCTGGGGTCAGGGCGATGGCGCCGGCCTCACCGTCGTCGAGACCGCCGTCGGTCGGGTCGGGGCACTGGCTTGCTGGGAGCACTACAACCCGCTCGCCCGCTACGCCCTGATGGCGCGCCACGAAGAGATCCACGCCGCGCAATTCCCGGGCTCGCTGGTCGGCCAGATCTTCGCCGACCAGATGGAGGTCACGATCCGCCACCATGCCCTGGAGGCGGCCTGCTTCGTGGTCAACGCCACTGGCTGGCTCACCGACGCACAGGTCGCGCAGGTCTGCCCGGACGAGCGCCTGCGCGGCGCCTGCCGGGGCGGCAACTGCACCGCCATCGTGTCGCCCGAGGGCAAGCACCTCGCCGATCCGCTCGGACCCGGCGAGGGCATCCTGATCGCCGACATGGACCTCGCGCTGGTGACCAAGCGCAAGCGGATGATGGACTCGGTCGGCCACTACGCCCGGCCCGAACTCCTCAGCCTCCTCCACGACGACCGCCCGGCCGCGTTCGTCCACCCGCCGGCCCGTTCGCAGCCCGCCTCCCGGAGCCTCGACCATGAGCAGCAGCCCGCTTCCGACGCGTCTGTCCCCCACGGCGCCGGTCACGACGGGCCTGATCGGGATGCCGACGGAGCGCCTGATCAACGCGTTGCAATCCTACGGCGTTAGGCTGGCCGACAGCCGCGCCGGGGCGCCGAGCCGCCGCGGCGGTGCCGGCCCGTCCGACCACAAGGCCATGACGATCGCGGGCCGCACCGTGATGGTGCCGGTCCACACCGAGACCGCCTTCGACTCGCCCTTCCTGGTGCGTCGGCCGGATGCGGACGGGATCGCGGTGATCGAGCACGACGGCGTTGTGATCGGCCGTGCCACCTTCCCGGGCAAACCGCGCTTCTACGGGCTCTCGACCTTCGACGGCGTGCCCTACTCCAAGATTGCCGTGCTGCACGGGCGCGACGTGCTCGCCACCACGGTGCTGCAGACCTGCATCCGGTACGCGAGCCGCACCAAGACCTGCCAGTTCTGCGCGATCGGCCAGTCGCTGGCCGCCGGGCGCACCGTGGCGCGCAAGACGCCCGAGCAGCTCGCCGAGGTCGCCCGGGCCGCGGTGCTGCTCGACGGCGTCAAGCACATGGTGATGACCACCGGCACGCCGAACGCCACTGACCGCGGCGCCGCGATCCTGTGCGAGAGCGCCTTCGCGGTGAAGGCCGCCGTCGATCTGCCGATCCAGGCCCAGTGCGAGCCCCCCGACGATGACCGGTGGTTCGAGCGGTTGAAGGCCTCGGGCGTCGACGCGCTCGGCATGCATCTCGAGGCCGTCACCTCCGAGGTCCGCGCCCGCATCATGCCCGGCAAGGCCAGCGTGCCGCTGGAGCGCTACTTCGACGCCTTCGCGGCTGCCGTCCCGGTCTTCGGACGGGGCCAGGTCTCGACCTACATCCTCGCCGGCCTCGGCGACACGCCGGAGGCGATCCTGGCGATGGCCGAGCGCCTGATCGGGATGGGCGTCTACCCGTTCGTGGTGCCGTTCGTGCCGATCTCCGGCACGCCACTGGAGAGCCATCCGGCCCCGGGCCCGGATGTCATGCACGCGATCCTTCAGCCCCTCGCCGCCCTGCTGGCCAAAGCGGACCTGCGCTCCACCGACATCAAGGCCGGCTGCGGGCGCTGCGGCGCCTGCTCGGCGCTCTCCGCCTACGAGCGGACGGGAGCGGCCTGATGTTCGACCCCGTTCCGCCCTACCGGCCCAATAGTTTTCACGTGAAATTAGCGATTGGGTGCTGGGAGCGCCGTGCCTGTGCGGCCCTGCGCCGTCAAGTCTTCTGCGCCGAGCAGGGCCTGTTCTCCGGCGACGACCAGGACGCGGTCGATGCCCACGCCATCCCGATCTGCGCCCTCTCGACGCTCGGCGGCGAGGCCGATGCCGTGGTCGGCACCGTGCGCATCCATGCTGTGCCGGAGCGGCCCGGCGAGTGGTGGGGCTCGCGCCTCGCGGTCGCCAAACCGTTCCGGAGCGCAGCCGCGCTCGGCACCGGGCTCATCCGGGTCGCGGTCTCGGCGGCCCATGCCAGGGGCTGCACCCGCTTCCTCGCGCATGTGCAGGAGGCGAATGCCGCACTGTTCGAGAGCCTGCACTGGACGAGCCTCGACGCACTGAACCTCCACGGGCGCCCGCATCGCCTGATGGAAGCCGACCTCGCGGCCTACCCGCCGATGCACGATCCCGAACACGGCCTCATCACGCTGCGCCGGGCCGCGTGAGCGCCGCCGCCGACATTCAGGCGCTCGCCCGCCAGATCCGCGAGGCCCGCGGGGTCGGCCACAAGCGCGACATCGACGCCGTCGTGGCGCGGCTCGGTCTCGGGGGCCGGCACGCCGCAATCCCGGTCGGCGACGATTGCGCGGCGATCCCCGATGGCGACGGGCACCTGCTGCTGGCCATCAAGGGCTTCCTCGACGGCTTCGTGGCCGAGGATCCGTATTTCGCGGGCTATTGCGGGATCATGGTCAACCTGAGCGACGTCGCCGCCATGGGCGGGCGCCCGCTCGCGGTGGTCGACGCCCTGTGGAGCCGGGATGCCGGGGCGGCGGACCCGATCCTGGCCGGCCTGTCGGACGCCGCCGCGCTCTACGGCGTACCGGTGGTAGGCGGCCACACCAACACGCGCGCAGCCACCGGCAATTTGGCGGTCGCCGTGCTGGGGCGAGCGGGTCCGCGCCTCTTGACGAGCTTCGACGCCGCGCCGGGCGACGACCTCATAGCGGCCATCGATCTGCGCGGGCGTTTCCGCGAGCCGCACCCCTACTGGGACGCCTCGACCGGCGCACGGGGGGACCGGCTGCGCGGCGACCTCGCCCTGCTACCGGGCCTTGCCGAGGATGGCCTGGCCCGCGCCGCCAAGGACATCAGCATGGCGGGCATCGTCGGCACGGCGCTAATGCTGCTCGAATGCTCGGGCGTCGGCGGCGTCATCGACCTCGATGCGATCCCGCGCCCCGCCGAAATCCCGCTGGCACGCTGGCTGACGGCCTTCCCGAGCTTCGGCTACCTCGTAAGCGTGCGCCCCGACCGGACGCCGGCCGTCATCGCGCGCTTCGCAGAGCGCGGCATCGCCGCTGCCCCGATCGGGCATCTCGACGCGAGCCGGATCGCCCGGGTGCGGGATTCCGCGGGGGCCGAGGCCGTGGTCTGGGATTTCGCGGCCGGCCCGCTGATAGGCTGCGGCCGGCACGACGCGGGGGCCGCCCCGTGAAAGCCCTGCGCATCGCCATCCTGACCCATTCCACCAACCCGCGGGGCGGCGTCGCACATTGTCTGGCGCTGGCGGAGGCCCTGTGCGCGCTGGGCCACGAGGCCGTGGTCCACGCCCCCGACCCATCCGGACGCAGCTTTTTCCGGGCGGCGGCCTGCCCCACCGTGGCGGTGACGGCCCGACCGGTCGCTGGCTCGACGGTCGATCTCGTGCGCGCCCGCATCGACGACTACCTGCGCCACTTCGAAGACGCGGCGGCCCGCGATTTCGAAGTGTTCCACGCTCATGACGGGATCGGCGGCAACGCGCTCGCGACCCTGACGCAGCGGCGCCTGATCCCGGGCTTCGTGCGCACCGTCCACCACGTCGATCACTTCGCCGACCCGGTGCTGGCCGACTGGCAGACGCGATCGATCCGCGAGGCCCGGCGTCTGCTCTGCGTCAGCCGCCTCTGGGCGGACTGGATCCGGAACGAGATCGGCGCGGACGCCGAGATCGTCGGCAACGGGGTCGATCTGTCGATCTATGGTGACGCGCCGACCGGGGCGGACGCCGCCCTGCGCGAGCGCTGGGGACTCGGCCCGGGGCCCGTCGTCCTGAGCGTCGGCGGCTTCGAGGCGCGCAAGAACACGCTGGGCATCATCGCGGGTTTCGCCCGGCTGCGTGCCCGCTTTCCGAGCGCGCAGCTCGTCATCGCCGGCGGCGCCTCGCTCCTCGACCACGCGGCCTACCGCGCCCGCTGCCAAGCCGCCCTGGATTCCGAGGGGCTCACGGTCGGCCGGGGCGCGGCTCTCATCGAGACGGGCCCCGTCCCGCAGGCCGAGATGCCGGCGCTCTACCGGGCCGCAGACCTCCTGGCCTTCCCGTCGTGGACCGAGGGGTTCGGCCTGTGCGTGCTGGAGGCCATGGCGTGCGGCACCCCCGCGATCGTCTCCGACCGGCCGCCGTTCACCGCCTATCTGGCGCCGGCCGACGCCCTGTTCGTCGATCCCGCCGACCCCGACGCCATCGCCGACGCCATGGCGGCGGCGCTCGAACCGCAGATCCGGGCCCGGCTGCGGGCGGCCGGCCGCGGGCGCGCCGCCGCCCTGTCCTGGCGCGCCTGCGCCGAGCGCCACGACGCGACCTACCGGGCCTGCGCCCGGCGGGCACCGATCCCCGCCTGAACAGCCCGTCCTCCCGAACCCACGCAGGAGTTGGCGCCATGACCGTCCCGATCCCTCACAGTCCCGTCGCCATCGTGGGCGGCGGTCAGGCCGGCCTCTCGGTCAGCCACCACCTCGCGCAGCGCGGCATCGACCACCTCGTGTTCGAGAAGCACACAGCCGCCCACACCTGGGCGACGCAGCGCTGGGACACGTTCTGCCTCGTGACGCCGAACTGGCAATGCGACCTGCCGGGCCATCGCTACGACGGGCCGGACCCGGACGGGTTCATGAAGAAGGACGAGATCGTCGCCTATCTCCAGGCCTTCGTGGCGAAGGTGAAGCCGCCGATCCGCGAGGGCGTCGCGGTCACGCGCGTGGTGCGGCGCGACGACGGCCTGTTCGCGGTGCAGACCTCGGACGGCGACTACACGGCCGACGAGATCGTCGTCGCTTCGGGCGGCTATCACACCCCGATCATTCCGCGCATGGCGGAGAAGCTGCCGGGCGCGATCGCACAGATCCACTCCAACCAGTATCGCAATCCGGCCCAGCTGCCGGACGGCGCCGTGCTGGTCGTCGGCTCCGGGCAATCGGGCGCGCAGATCGCGGAGGACCTGCACCTCGCCGGGCGCCGGGTGCATCTGGCGGTGGGCGAGGCGCCCCGCTGCGCCCGCTTCTACCGCGGCCGCGACGTCGTCACATGGCTCGCCGACATGGGCTATTACGACATGACCGTCGAGAACCACCCGCTGCGCGACGGCGTCCGCGATAACACCAACCACTACGTGACCGGGCGCGACGGGGGCCGCGACATCGACCTGCGCCGCTTCGCGACCGAGGGCATGCAGCTCTACGGCGTGCTGGAGGATTACGCCGACGGAGCCTTCCGCTTCCGCGACAACCTCAAGCGCGCGCTTGATCAGGCCGACCGGACCTACAACAGCATCAACGCGGCCATCGACACCCACATCGCCAAGGCCGGCATCGCGGCGCCGGCGCAGGCGCCCTACACCCCCGTCTGGGAGCCGGGCGCGCCCGTCACCGCGCTCCCCCTCGAAGGCTCCGGCATCACCAGCATCCTCTGGTGCATCGGCTTCACGCCGGATTTCCGGTGGCTCGACGCCTCCGTGTTCAACGGCGCGGGCCATCCCAAGCACCGGCGCGGCGTGACCGCCGAGGCCGGCATCTCCTTCATCGGCCTGCCCTGGCTGAACACCTGGGGCTCGGGCCGCTTCGGTGCGGTCGGCCGCGATGCCGAACACCTCGCGCAGGTCATCGAGGCGCGCCTCGGAACCGGGGATGCGGCCATGAGGGTCGCGGTCTGAGGTCGATCGTCGCGCGCGGAGATCTTGTTTTCAGCGGATCACGATGTGCGCGGCTCGAACGAACTTGGGAGTACACGGCAAGATCTAATATATATAAATATGGTCTTTCGAATATAAATACTTGAAATATTCCAGCTTCAGCTGTCGATCTGACTTTCCAGGCAGGAATAAATTTACTAGACGCTGCGCATTGCTGCGCAGCGCCGAACTCGGATCGGTGCGACGCGGCTGAAACCGCTGCAGATCCTTGTGGTTCCGCCATGCCCTTGCCGTTCCGTACGGGCCCTGGCGGGTAAGAGGCGTATGGCCGATGTCGTGCTCGCGGGTTGTACGGTCCCTCGGGATCCTCGACGGGCGGATGCGGCCCTCCGCATGGCTTCTGGCCACGGTCAGCCTGATCGCCATGCAGGGCCTCGCCGGGCCCGCGCGCGCCGCCGAGCGACCCCAGCCCCAGGTGGTCACCGGCGCGAATGGCCAGGACGGGAAAGTCTACATCCTCCAGCGGAACACCCCGGCGACGCCCGGCGGGGACGGCGGCGACCTGAGCCTGATCGATGTCGATACCGCGGCCGCCGGGCGTGACCCCGCGGCGACGATCCAGATCGGATCGCAGGGCGGGCGCGGCGGACGGGGCGACGATTACGGCACGGGTTCGGTCTTCGGCGCCAAGGGCGGTCGGGGCGGCGCCGTGTCGGTAGTGCTGTCGGAGGATGTGACCGGGCAGGGCGACCAGACCGACCCGACCGGGCAGGCGGCGTTCAGGCCGGCTCCCCGGTTCTGGGTCTATTCCATGGGCGGAAAGGGCGGTGACGCCCTGACGAATTTCGGCGGCGGCGGCGATGCCGGCCCGGTCGCCCTCACCCTGTCGTCCACGGTCTCGACCGTGGCGCAGGCCTTCCTGGCCGTGCGGGTCAGCGCAACCGGGGGTGACGCCGGTTCGGGGGGCACGGCGGCCGACCAGACCGCGTTCAGGACCGGCGGAGCCGGCGGGGCGGCCTCGCTCACGGTGACGCCCTCCGGCCGGGCCAGCACCGACGGCGTCGGCGCCACCGCGGTGATCGTCGAATCTATCGGCGGTGCGGGCGGCGACCGCGGGCGGATGGGCACCGCCTACAGCAAACCCCAGGTGACCCAGGGGGGTGTGGGCGCGCTCGCGAATCTCGACATGGCCGGGACGATCCGGACGGCCGGCGACTACGCCTTCGGCGCCTTGGTCCAGAGCGTCGGTGGCCGGGGCGGCGACCAGGGCGATGCCGGCGGACGCGACGGCGCCCGGGGCGGGGACGGCGGCACCGTCACGGTGACTCAACGCGGCACGGTCGTCACGCAGGGCGATTACGCCCTGGGCGTCGTGGCGCAATCGGTCGGCGGCCCCGGCGGCAAGGGCGGCGGCGGCGTCTTCGGCGGCGGCACCGGCGGCGATGCCGCCACGGGCGGATCGGTGACGCTGACCAACAGCGGCTCCGTGACGACCGCGGGCACGGGGGCGATCGGTCTGGTCGCCCAGAGCATCGGCGGCGGCAGCGCCGACGCGGCCCTGCCCCTCTCGCCGCTCGCCGTGCCATCCACGACGAATGGCGGCGGTGCCGGGGGCGAGACGCTGTGGTTCTCCCGCGGCGGCACCGGCGGAACGGGGGGCTTCGGCGGCACCGCCGAGATCATCAACGCCGGCGGCCGGATCGCGACGAGCGGTGAGGCCGCCTACGGGGCCCTGGTCCAGAGCATCGGCGGCAGCGGCGGCAGCGGCGGGCGTGCCTTCACGGCCAACGCGTTCATCGCGGTCGGCCTCGGCGGCGGCGGCGGTGGCGGCGGCGATGGCGCGCTTGCCAAGTTCACCGGCCTCGGCGGTACGATCGAGACCGCCGGCGACGGTGCGACGGGTGTCCTGGTCCAGAGCATCGGCGGCGGCGGCGGCGCCGGTGGGGACGCCAAGAGCAAGGCCGTGGGCTTCGCGCTCTCGGTCTCCTGGGCGGTCGGCGGGAGCGGCGGCCGGGGCGGACAGGGCGGCACCGCCGCCATCGAGAGCACGACCACCGTCACGACCCTCGGCCTCGGCGCCGACGGCCTTGCGGCGCTCAGCATCGGCGGCGGCGGCGGCGTGGGCGGTCTTGCCGACGCGAAGGCGATTGCGGCGCCCCTCGTGACGCCGACCGGCAACACGTTGCCGAGCCTCGCGTTCTCCACCGCGATCGGCGGGTCCGGCGGGGATGGCGGCGCGGGCGGCACGGCGCGCGTCCTCAACGGCGGCGCGGTCACCACCTACGGCGATGGGGCGACCGGCCTGCGCGCCCTCAGCGTCGGCGGCGGCGGCGGCATCGGCGGCGACGCGGCGGCCTACGCGCTGGCCGTCGCACCGCCGGGGCAGATGGCCGTGGCGGCCACCACGACCCTCGGCGGCACGGGCGGCGGCGGCGGCAATGGCGGCAGCGCCACCGTCACCAATCGCGGCACCGTGCGGACCTCCGGCGACAGTGCGTCCGGCATCGAAGCCATGAGCATCGGCGGCGGCGGCGGCTCGGGCGGCGGCGCGACCGCGACGGCCAACACCCTAAGCCTGCGCCAGAACATCGCCGTCACCCGGGGCGTCGGCGGCACGGGCGGCGGCGGCGGCACGGGCGGCGAAGTCACCGTCACGCAGGCGGGCAGCATCACGACCGGGGGCGACGCCGCGATCGGCGTCCTTGCCCTGAGCGTCGGCGGGGGCGGCGGCAATGCCGGCCCGGCCTCCGCGATCGCGACCTCCGGGGTCTCCTTCGACGAGACCCTGAACGAGGTCGTCGGCAAGCTTCCGATCGCCGATACCCTGACGGTGACCGACACCGTGGGCGGCGCGGGCGGCACCGGCAATAGTGGCGGCCTCGTCGGGGTGACGAACGCCGGCGCGATCCTGACCGGCGGCTCGAACGCCAGCGGCATCCAGGCCCAGAGCATCGGCGGCGGCGGCGGCAATGGCGGCGCTGTGTCGAGCACCGCCACGGGCACGCTCAAGATCACCCGAAAGCTCGGCGGGACCGGCGGGACCGGCAGCACGGGCGGGTCCGTGACCGTCATCAACGACGCGGCCGGCACGATCACGACCGCGGGCGCCGGCGCGCACGGCATCCTGGCCCAGAGCATCGGCGGGGGCGGCGGTACCGGCGGCAGCCTCGCGGCCGGGACCGGGGTCACGCCCGATGCCGTGGGCGAGATCTGGCAGCAGATCAAGCAGGCGATCGGCGTCGAGGCCTACCAGACATGGGCCGCCGACAAGGCCAACAAGGACGACAGGAAGGCCCTCGACCAGTTCCTCAAGGACATCAAGTCCAGCGACACCTACAAGGGTCTTGCCGACACGCTGAAGAACTCGGATTTCGCCAAGGCGCTGAAATCCTACTCCAGCAGCATCGCGACCTATCTGGACAAGCAGAAGAAGACCGCGACGAAGCTGCCCGATATCCAGGCGAGTCTGGCCCTTGGGGGCACCGGGGCGAGCGGCGGTACCGGCGGCGACGTCAACGTCAAGAACGAGGGGACGATCACCACCTTCGGCGCCTCCGCGCACGGGATCCTGGCGCAGAGCATCAGCGGCGGCGGCGGCCAGGGCGGCGTGTCCTTCGCCGAGGCCACCAACCAGACCACCTTCACGGCGACCGTCGGCGGCGCGGGCGGCGCGGGCAATACCGGCGGTTTCGTCGGGATCATCAACAGCGGCACGGTCGCCACGCAGGGAGACGCCGCCTACGGCCTCACCGCGCAGAGCATCGGCGGCGGCGGCGGCACCGGCGTCGGGGGGAGCGTCAACAGCAAGGCCGGCAAGGGGCTGACCCTCAACCTGAATGTCGGTGGCAACGGCGGGACCGGCGCCAATGGCGGCGTGGTCACGGTCGAGAATCGCGGCACCGTCACGACGGTCGGGATCGAGGCGCATGCCCTGGTCGCCCAGAGCATCGGCGGCGGCGGCGGCAGCTTCGCTGCCCCGGCCGGCGACGATGCGGCGGCCGAGTCCGGGACTGCGGACGGGAAGACGGACGGCTCCGGGAGCGACGCGAAGGCGCTGGCGAACGCGCTGCTGGCGGCGCTCGACATCGTGCCGATCGCGCCGCCGGAGGATCCCGCCTCCGTCTCGGAGAAGTCCGGCAGCCTGACGCTCGGCGGCTCCGGCGCCGTGGCGGGCAACGGCGGCACCGTGCGGGTCATCCAGGACGGCACGGTCGCCACGGGCGGCTTCGGCGCCGTCGGCATCCTGGCCCAGAGCATCGGCGGCGGTGGCGGTCTCGCCTCCGTGGCGGCGGGGCCGGGCGGCCACCGGTACACGTTCGGGCTGGGCGGCTCGGGGGGTGCCGCGGGTGACGGCGGCATGATCGACGTCAGGATGGGCGCGAACGCGAAAATCTCGACCAGCGGCGACGCCGCGCCGGCCCTGCTGCTGCAATCGATCGGCGGCGGTGGCGGCTACGGCGGCGCCCATCCGGCCATGGGCTACGCGATTCCCTACGCGTTGAAGGATGGTGGCCGTGGCAATGGCGGGGCGATCACGGTCATTCTGGAGAAGGGCTCCGTGATCCGCACCACCGGCACGGAATCCCACGGCCTCCTGGCGCAGAGCCTCGGCGGCGGCGGCGGTCTGCTCGTCGGTCTGTCGGGCGAGACGACGACGACGACGGATCCCGTGCGCAGACGCGCGGTGACCGGAACCGGCGGGATCATCACCATCGACGCGTTCGGCTCGATCATCGCTTCGGGCCTGGACGCCCACGCGATCTACGCCCAGTCGGGCGTCCAGCGGACCGACGGCAGCCTCGAGCCCGACACGAGCCGCGGCAACGACATCGTCATCCGGGTGGACGGCGTCGTAACCGGCGGCAGCGGCACCGGCTCGGCGTTGCGCGTGGAGGGCGGCCGCGACAACCGGATCACCATCGAACCGGGTGGCGTGGTCAGCGCGGCCTCGGGCCGCGCGATCACCGGTGCCTTCGCCACCGGCACGATCA
The DNA here is from genome assembly GCF_026540775.1 of Methylobacterium sp. GC_Met_3. Lineage (NCBI taxonomy): Bacteria > Pseudomonadati > Pseudomonadota > Alphaproteobacteria > Hyphomicrobiales > Methylobacteriaceae > Methylobacterium > Methylobacterium sp. GC_Met_3. The sequence goes on along the minus strand of NZ_JALNUL010000008.1, from coordinate 174,610 downwards.
CCAACCGCGGCACCGTGACCGGCGATATCGACGTGACCGGCGGCGGGCAGTTCGGGCGCGTGGTGTTCGAGAACGGGTCCGGCACCGCGTCGGCGATCCTGCGCACCGGGCCCGAGGGCGTCGTCGCACTGGGCCGCGACGGGCTGCTGCGCAACGGCGCGATCCTCGATCTCGGCGGCGTCGGCACGGTGGCGCAGGCGACCGTCACCGGCAGCTTCGTGCAGACCGCAACCGGCCGCCTGCTGGTCGACATCGCGCCGCTGGCTCCGGCCGGCACGCCGCGCAACGACCTCCTGACCGTCTCCGGCACCGCGACGCTGGGCGGCGTGGTCGAGCCCCACATCGTCAGCGGCCTGCTGCCGGGCCGCTACACCTTCCTCAAGGCCGGTCAGGTCCGGGCCGTCACCGCCACCACGACCGACAGCGTCCTGCATTCCGGCGCGGTTCCGATCTCGTGGGCGCTGGCCTCGACCGCCGACGCCGTCGCGCTCACGCCGCAGGCGCATTTCACGACGCCCGTGGGCATCACGCTCACCACCGACCAGCGCAACGTCGCCCAGGGCCTGCAGGATGCCTGGGACGGCAACACCACCCGGCTCGGCAATCTCTACGCCCGCTTCCTGTCGGTCGACAGCCAGAAGGGCTACGCCGCCGCGCTGGACGAGCTGAAGCCCGAATCCAACCAGGACACGCTCACCGACCGGACGCTCGACACCCGCAAGGGCCTGCAGCGGGCCATGAGCTGCCCCGCCTTCGTGGGCACCGGCACGCTGCTGCGCGAGGGCGAATGCGTCTGGGGCCGCATCACCGGCACCAACACGCGCCAGTTCTCGACCCCCGACGACGGCGGCTATCACCAGAACGCCCTGAGCTACCAGACCGGCCTCCAGACCGAGTTCGCGCCGGACTGGTTCTTCGGCCTGACCGGCGCCTACACCCGGGCGATCCAGAGCGATCCCGACCGGATCACCGGCACGACGAGCGATGCCGGCGACGTCTCGGCCGCGCTCAAGCATCAGGTCGGCCCCTGGCTGTTCGCGGCCTCGGCCAACGTCGGCTACGCCTGGGCCGACAACAAGCGCCTGATCGACTTCGCGGGGGCCCGCGCCACGGCGCGCAGCCGGTCCGAGATCCTCAGCGCCGGTGGGCGCCTGCGGGCGAGCTATCAGGTCCTGTTCGGCGACTGGTACATCAAGCCCTACGCGGATCTCGACCTGCTCTACAGCTACAGCCCGGCCTATTCCGAGACGGGCGCGGGGGATTTCAACCTCGACGTCCGCCCCCTGGCCAAGACGCTGGTGGCGTTCAGCCCGAACGTGGAGATCGGCGGCCGGATCGATCTGGAGGGCGGGCGCTGGATCCGGCCCTACGGCACGCTGGGCCTGATGGTCCTGTCGGACGACCGCTTCACCGGACGGGCGAGCTTCCAGGGCACCGGCGCGCTCGGGCGGTTCGCGACGGAATCGTCGATCCCCGACCGCCTCGGCGAAGCCGGGCTGGGGCTTCAGATCAGTCTCGGCAACGGCGTGGAGGTGACGGGCGAGTATCAGGCACAGGTCGGCGACCACTTCGTCGCGCAATCCGGGACCGCGCGCCTGCAAATGCGCTTCTGACACTTGGGTGCGGCCCGGGACCGCATCCACGATGGTCTTGCCGCCGCGACGAAACCCCTGAAGACGCGCCGAGACCCGTTCGTATGCGATTGGGCAGCCGATTGACTGCTTGATGTGACCACAATTTAGTCGTGTGCTATCTCTAGTTGAAAGCAGACTGATTTGGGGGAATCGAGCCGATGCGAATGTCGGGAGGCGTGAGCGCCCATCCGGGGCACGAGGAGCTGCAGACCGTTCTCGACGATGCCGATACTGTGGGCCGCTGGCAGATCGACGTGCGCCGGGGCGTCGTGATGGCCGATCCCATCGTGGCCCAGCTGTTCGGCTTCACACCCGAGTTCGGCGCGCGGGGCATCCCGTTCGAGACCTTCAACAACGGCGTCCATCCGGATGACCGCGCGCACGTCATGGAGCACATCCTCGGATGCGCGGAGGCCGGCGGGTGGTTCATCGCCGAGCACCGGGTCTGCTCGGCCGACGGCCAGATCCGCCGGATCCTGGCCCGCGGAAAGTTCGATCCGGACGAGACCGGCACCGTGGTGGTGGGCCGCGGCATCGTGGTGGACATCACGCAGAGCGACGCCAGCGACGATCCGCTCGTCGCCTCGCGGATCTCCCAGGCGACGCCGCCGCTGGAGCAGGTCGTGGACCTCGTTCTGGCGAGCTACCGCACCCTCAAGGATCTGGGAGAGCCGAAGGCCGTGGCCCTGACCGAGGCGCTGCTGATGGAACTCGGCTTCTGCCTCGCCCGCGCCCAGGTGCGCGGCCGGCTCGCCCACATGCATTGACCGGATCGGCCACCCGGCGCGGAAGCGTCACGCCGTGCCGACCCGGTATTGCCGGGGCGGCGTCGCGCCCGTGATGGCGAAGGCGCCGACGATCCGGTCCCGGTAAATCCGCGGATTGTGGGACGCGATGGTCCGCGCGTTGCGCCAGTAGCGGTCGAGCCCGAGCCCCGTCTTCACCGCGGAGGCGCCGAGGGCGTCGAACAGCGTCGTCGTCGCCTGCAGCACGAGATCGGTCACCACGCTCACCGCCTGGTTGACCTCGACATCGGCGAGCGTCGCCGCCCGGTCGGCAGCCGAGCCGTCCCCGGCCTGGTGCGTTGCGTAGGCCCGTTCGAGCGCTTCGGCGGCCTTCAGCACGATGGCGCCGGCCGCGTAGGCGTTGCCCCGGACCCGGCCGACCACCGCCTGGATCTGCGGATCGTCCGCGGTGCGCCCGGCATTGCCGTGGCTGTAGACCCGGGTGCGTTCGGCCACCAGCCGGGCCACGTCCTCGGCCGCCGCCCGGCCGATCCCGGCGAGGGTGGCGAGGTGCACGAGCTGGAAATACGCCATCGCGTAGGGGAAGCGGGGCGCATCCGGCTTGATCAGGTCCGGATCGAGCACGACGCCCGCGAAGGTCGCGGTGCCGCTGGCGGTCAGCGCCTGCCCGAACCCGTCCCAATCGTCCACGATGGTCACGCCGGGGGCCCGCACCGGCACCGCCGCGGTCACGGCCTCCCCGGCCTCATCCTCGGCCGCGAGGTGAATGTAGTCGGCAAACAAAGAGCCGGTGGTGTAGAACTTCCGGCCGTCGACCACAGGATGTCCGTCCCGGTGGCGCACCACCGTGTCGAACGCGCCGACCTTGGCGGGGCCGGTCTCCGAGACGCCGCTGCCGATCGTCGCCCCGGCGGCGATCCGCGCGATCCAGGCGGCGCGCCATTCGGGCGACGATGAGCAGAGCGCATCCTCGGTGAAGCCGAAATGCGCCCGCAGCGCGTTGGTGACGTTGGAATCGGCGCTCGACAGCTCGATCAGCAGGGCGAACAGTTCGGGCAGGCTGGCGCCGTGGCCGCCATCCTCCGGGGCGAGCCGCAGGGTCGTGAAATTCGCCTCCCGCAACCAGCCGATCTCGGCATGGGGCAGGCCGCGGGTCCGGTCCCGCTCCGCCGCGGTGGCCCGGATCTCGGCAAAGACCGGGCGGAAGCGCTCGGCCAGCGCCTCGTAGCGCGCGCTCGGACCCGCGCCCCAGCCCGCTTCCGTCTGCGACATGGCACCCATTCCCAATTCCAAGCCTGCCCAATTCCAAGCCTGCCCAATTCCAGGCCTGCCCAATTCCAAGCCCGACCGATGGGCCGAGCCATGGAATCGCGAAGTTCTTTTCCGATCTCAAGAGCGAACCGACGTTCGGCCGCGCCTTTGGAAGCGTCATTCCCCTATGGACGCCATCGGAATACTTTCATCTTGCGCGCGGTGGGTTGAGGAGAAAACGGTTTCCCGTGTTCGACGCAGTCGTTTCCCGTTGCCGCACCGAGGACGCCGGCTCATCCGGGATACGCGCGATCACCGCGGGCGCAGGTTGTCGGCTATCAATCGAAACAGCATCGCTGCCGATACGATCCGATGAAGGATCGACTTCCACGAGCGGCGGAAAGATCGAAAAACTGTTTCATTGATCCGGAAATCGACTTCGGCCACCAATGGAGGCGGTCGCGATGCGGCGAAGAGCTTCGCCGACTCAGCGCCGAGCCCAAGTCTCCCGCCCCTCATCCCACCTGACCCGATGCCCCCCGAGCGCCCGATGACCGACGAAACCCTGTCCCGGCGCCGGCTCCTGCGCGCCGGCCTCGGCGGAGCTGCCGCCGTGGCGCTCGGCGCGCCGTCCGTGCACGCGGCGCCGCGTGAGGTGAAGATCAGCATGCAGCGCTCCTCGGTGCTGTTCACCGTGCTGAAGGTGAAGGGCACGCTGGCCGAGCGCCTCGCGCCGCTGGGCTTCGCGCCGAGCTGGCACCTGTTCACCAGCGTGATCGAGCCGATGACGGCCGGCGCGGTCGATATCCACGCTGACGTCGCCGATGCGGTGCCGATCTTCACGCAGGCGGCCCGGGCGCCCCTGACCTTCTACGCCCGCGAGCGCGGCGCGCCGGCCGCCGAGGCGATCATCGTGCCGGCGGACTCGCCGATCCGCACGGTGGCGGACCTCAAGGGCCGCACGGTCGGCGTGTCCCGAGGCTCGGGCAGCCACTACGTGCTGGCCGCTGCCCTGAAGCGCGCCGGGCTGACCTTCGCCGACATCAAGCCGGCCTATCTCCAGGCCCCCGAGGGCGCGGCCGCCTTCGAGCAGGGCAGCCTCGACGCGTGGTCGATCTGGGACCCGTTCCTCGCCTTCGCGGAGGCCAAGCGCCCGGTGCGGGTCATCGCCGACGCCACCGGTCTGACCAGCTATCACCGCTACTACCTCGTCAACGACAGCTTCGTCGCCGCACAGCCGGAGGTGGTGGCCACGATCTACCGGTCGCTGGTCGAGGCCGGCGCCTGGATGCGGGCCAACCCCGAGGCGGCCGTGGCGCTGCTGGCCCCGATCTGGGGCGACCTGCCGCCGCCCGTCGTGGCCGCCGCCAACAGCCGCCGGACCTACGCGGTCGAGCCGGTGGAGCGCAGCCAGCTCGGCGAGCAGCAGGCCATCGCCGACGTGTTCCACGAGGCCAAGCTCATCCCCCGCCGGATCGACGCCACCGCGGTGCCGATCTGGCAGCCGCCGGCCGGGCGGGGCTGAGCCGATGGCCGGTTCCGTCACCGCGCCCCGCTTCGGCATCTGGGCGGCCGTCCACGGCTCCCGGGCCGCGCACCACGATCCCGACGAGCCGGACGACGCCAGCTGGGAGCGCAACCGCGCCCTGGTGCTGGAGGCCGAGGCCCTGGGCTTCGATTCCGTGCTGGTCGCCCAGCACACGATGAACCCCTACGACGCGGAGCGGGACCAGCTGGAGGCCTGGACCGCTGCGGCGGCGCTCGCGGCGCTGACCCGCCGCATCGAGATCATCGCGGCGATCAAGCCGGGGCTCTACCATCCGGTGGTGCTCGCCAAGATGGCGCTGCAGATCGAGCATATCAGCGGCGGCCGCTTTGCGCTGAACCTCGTGAATGCCTGGAACCGCGCCGAGTTCGTGCGGGCCGGACTCCCCTTCCCCGCCCATGACGACCGCTACGCCTACGGGCGGGAATGGATCGGCCTCGTGGACCGGCTGATGCGCGGCGAGCGCGTCACCTTCGCGGGCGCGCACTTCCAGGTCGAGGATTACCAGCTCCGCCCCGCCGGTACGGTCCGGCCCCGGCCGACCCTCTATGTCGGCGGCGAGTCCGAGCCCGCCCGGGCGCTGGCGGCCGACCACGCCGATGTCTGGTTCATCAACGGCCAACCGCTGGCCGACGTCGCAGGCCTGATCGCCGACGTGGCGCGGCGTCCCGCGGCCAACGGCCCGCTGCGCTACGGCCTCTCGGCCTTCGTGATTGCCCGGGACACCGACGCGGAGGCGCAAGCCGAGCACGCGCGGCTCCTCGCCCTGGCGCAGCGCGACGCGGACCTGCGCGCCGACACCCGCGCCCGCACCGACACGGCCAGCGTGATGTTCGCCAAGACCGACGCGGCCGCCGCCCGACATGTCGGCACCAACGGCGGCACCGCGGCCGGGCTGGTGGGCAGCTACGCCCATGTGGCGGAGCGGATCCGCGCGTTCCACGCCGCCGGGATCGACCTGTTCATGCTGCAGTTCCAGCCGTTCGAGGCGGAGATGCGCCGCTTCGCCGGGCAGGTTCTGCCGCGCGTCCGCTGACCCGAGCCCACCCATGACCGGCCGCACCCTGCATCTCAACGTCAACCTGCTGCATTCCGGCGTCTACCCGTCCGCGTGGCGGCTGCCGGGGAGCCAGCCGGACGCCTTCGTGGATATCGACCACTTCATCCGCGTCGCCCGTGTCGCCGAGCGGGGCAAGCTCGATGCGATCTTCCTGGCCGACACGCCCGCGATCAACGACCGGATCGACTACCGGCCGTTCAACGCCCTCGAACCCACGGTGGTGCTGGCGAGCATCGCGGCGGTGACGCGCCATGTCGGCCTCGTGGCCACCGCCTCGACGACCTACAACGAGCCGTTCAACCTCGCCCGCCGCTTCGCGAGCCTCGACCTCGTGAGCCGCGGCCGGGTGGGCTGGAACGTGGTGACCACCGCGGACGCCGCCGCGGGCCGCAATTTCGGCTTCACGGGCGCCTCCGAGCATGGGGCGCGCTACGCAAGGGCACGGGAATTCACCGACCTCGTCCACACCCTGTGGGACAGCTGGGAGGACGACGCGTTCCTCGGCGACACGGCGAGCGGCCGGTTCATCGACGCCGACAAGGTCCACGCGGTGAACCATCGCGGCGCGCACTACACCGTGGCCGGTCCGCTCACGGTGCCGCGCAGCCCGCAGGGCCGCCCGGTGACCTTCCAGGCGGGCGGCTCGGAGGACGGGCGCGAACTCGCCGCCGCCACCGCGGACGCGGTGTTCTCGCTCGCCCAGACCATCGCGGACGGGGTGGCGTATGCCCGGGACCTGCGGGCGCGGGCGGCGCGCTACGGGCGCGGGCCGGACGCGCTGGTGATCCTGCCCGGCCTCGCCACGGTGATCGGCTCCACGGAGGCCGAGGCGCGGCGGCGCCAGGACGAACTCTGGGATCTCGTGCCCCTGGAGTACAGCCTCGCCCGGCTCGCCGGGACGCTGCGGATCGACCCCGCGCGGCTCGACCTCGACAAGCCTTTGCCCGACCCGCTGCCCCTGCCGCCGGACGCCAACCACACGATGTTCTTCGGGACGGTCGCGCTCGCCCGGCGGGACGGGCTGACGGTGCGCCAGCTCCTGCGGGCTTTGGGCGGCGGCGTCGGCCACCGCATCGTGGCGGGCACCCCGGAGTCGATCGCCGACGATATCGAGGCGTGGTTCCGGGCGGGCGCGGCGGACGGCTTCAACCTGATGCCCGACGTGCTGCCGGACGGGCTGGAGACCTTCGTGGACGCGGTCGTGCCGATCCTGCAGCGGCGCGGCCTGTTCCGCCGCGACTACGCGGGCACGACCCTGCGCGACCATCTCGGGCTGGCGCGGCCACCGAGCCGCTATGCCAGCGGCGGGGCTTCGCTGTCCGCCTGAGGCGGTAGGGTTGCCAAATTCACGCGTCATGAGCTGCGATACGGCAGCACGATGAGGCGCGGGTCCCCTCTCCCGCACGGGAGAGGGAGCACGTTGCGCCCTCCGGTCAGCGTCCGTGGTCCGCCCGGATCCCGGACCATCTGTGCCCCCTCCACCTCACGCCAGCGACATGCGCAGCGGCGGCTCGACCTCCGGGGGCAGCGGCGAGACATAGCCGGCCGCGCCGCGCCGCCGGGCGAGATCCGCCTGGGCGGCGTCCCGCAGGGCCGCATCGGTCAGCGCCCGGGTGCCGGTGGCCGCCATCGCCTTGGCGACCTGCACCATCGCCTTGTGGGCCGCCGGGGTCTTTCCCTGCGCCACCACCTGCCAGGTGTGGAACGGCGTGCCGATCGCCACGGTCGGGGCATGCGCCTGCACGGTCGGCACCACCCAGCTCACATCGCCCACATCGGTCGAGCCGATCGCGGGGTTGCGCGGGGCGTCGAGCGGCACGAGGAAATCCGCGAGCGGCGCCTCGGTGCGCGGCATCCCGATCGCGCGGAACACCGCGTCGATGTCGCCGTCGCCGAGCGTCGCCCGGATCTCGTGCGCAAAATCCCGGTCGGCATCGTCGAAGGGGGGCGGGCCCAGCTCCTCCATCACCCCGTGGAGCGCCTGCTCCAGCGGCGTGTTGCCCAGGAGGTTCGACACGGCGCTGACGATCCGCACCTCGACCTCGGTCTCGGTCATCAGCGCGGCGCCCTGCGCCACCTTTTTCACCCGCTCCACCAGGGCCAGCATGCCGGGCAGATCGCGGGCGCGGATCGAGTAGCGCACGCGCGCCCGCGCCTGGACGACGTTCGGCGCGATGCCGCCCGCGTCGAGATAGGCGTAGTGCACCCGGGCATCCGAGGGCATGTGCTCGCGCATGTAGTTCACGCCGACGCTCATCAGCTCCACGGCGTCGAGCGCCGAGCGTCCGAGATGCGGGGCCGCCGCGGCGTGGGCGGTCCGCCCGGTGAAGGTGAAATCCGCCCGCGTGTTGGCGAGCGCGGCCGGCGGCGCCACCTCCCAGAAGCTCGCCGGGTGCCAGGAGATCGCGATGTCGGCATCCGCGAAGGCACCGGCGCGGACCATGAAGGCCTTGGCGGCCCCGCCCTCCTCGGCCGGGCAGCCGTAATAGCGCACGCGCCCGGGGGTGCCGGTCTCGGCGAGCCAGTCCTTGACGGCGGTGGCGGCCAGCAGAGCCGCCGAGCCGAGGAGGTTGTGGCCGCAGCCATGGCCGTGCCCGCCCGGTTCGATCGGCCGATGCTCGGCCACGCCCGCCTCCTGCGACAGGCCGGGCAGCGCATCGTACTCGCCGAGGAAGGCGATGACCGGCCCGCCCTCGCCGGCCTCGCCCATCACCGCGGTGGGGATGCCGGCGACCCGCTCGGTGACGCGGAAGCCCTGGTGGCGCAGCTCGGCGACGTGCTCGGCGCAGGAGCGTTCTTCCGTGTAGCAGACCTCCGGCATGCTCCAGACCCGCTCCGACAGGGCGATCAGCCGCTCCTTCCGGGCGTCGACATGGCGCCACACGGTGTTGCGGTTATCCATCGTGTCGTCTCCCGGTGTGGTACCGATCGAACCCGCGGCACCCTGGCGGGCGTTCCTGCATGCAGGGCCGGGGCCAGGAAGGCGTCCGGAATGCAGGATCGTCAACACGTTTCGCGGGACGCGTCACTGGCCCGCCCCTTGCCAAGGGCACACTCGGAATGATGCTGTGCCGGTCGCGGCGGCAACCAGGAATGATCATGGACGAGCGGGATCTGCACGGCCTCATCGGACGTGTGAAGGACGGCCGCCTGTCGCGGCGTGCCTTCGTGCAGCGGATCGTGGCTTTGGGCCTCACCGCGCCGATGGCCGGGCTGATGCTCGCCGGCAACGGGGTCGCGATGGCGGCCGATATCCGGGCCGGCTACAAGCCGACCAAGGCCGGCGGCGGCGGCGCGCTCAAGCTGCTCTGGTGGCAGGCGCCGACGCTGATCAACCCGCATTTCGCGATCGGCACCAAGGACCAGGACGCCTCGCGGATCTTCTACGAGCCGCTCGCCGCCTGGGACGCGGACGGCAACCTTGCGCCGGTGCTGGCCGCCACGATCCCATCCAAGGAGAACGGGGCGCTGGCCGCCGACGGCCGCTCGGTGGTCTGGACGCTCAAGCCCGGGGTGAAGTGGCACGACGGCAAGCCGCTCACCGCCGACGACCTCGTGTTCACCTGGGCGTATGCCCGCGACCCCGCCACCGCGGCGGTGACGGCCGGCTCCTACAAGGATTGCAAGGTCGAGAAGATCGACGACCTCAGCGTCCGGGTCGTGTTCGACAAGCCGACGCCCTACTGGTGCGACGCCTTCGTGGGCATCGTCGGGATGGTGCTGCCGCAGCACCTGTTCGGCCCCTATAGCGGCGCCAAATCCCGCGACGCGCCGCAGAACCTCGCCCCGGTGGGCACCGGCCCGTACCGGTTCGTGGAGTTCCGGCCCGGCGACATCGTCCGCGGCGAGCGCAACCCGGATTACCACCTGCCGAACCGGCCGTATTTCGACACGATCGAGATGAAGGGCGGCGGCGACGCGGTCTCGGCCGCCCGCGCGGTGCTCCAGACCGGCGAGTACGACTACGCCTGGAACATGCTGATCGAGGACGAGGTGCTGAAGCGCCTGGAGACCGGCGGCAAGGGCCGGGTCGACGTGGTGTACGGCGGCAAGCTGGAATTCCTGCTGCTCAACGCCACCGACCCGAACGTCGAGGTGGACGGCGAGCGGTCTTCGATCACGACGAAGCACCCCGCCTTCTCGGACCCGAAGGTCTGCCGGGCGCTGAATCTGCTCGTCGACCGCAAGTCGATCCAGACCTTCATCTACGGCCGCACCGGCAGGGCCACCGCCAACACGGTCAACGGCCCGGAGCGCTTCGTCTCGAAGGATACCAGCTTCGCCTTCGACCCGGCACGCGCCAACGCGCTGCTCGACGAGGCCGGCTGGACCAAGGGTTCGGACGGCATCCGCGCCAAGGACGGCAAGAAGCTCAAGCTGGTCTTCCAGACCTCGATCAACGCCCCGCGCCAGAAGACCCAAGCGATCATCAAGCAGGCGGCCGCCAAGGCCGGCATCGAGATCGAGCTGAAATCCGTGACCGGTTCGGTGTTCTTCTCGTCCGACCCGGCCAACCCCGACACCTGCACGCATTTCTACGCCGACATGGAGATGTACGCCTACAGCATGACCCAGGCCGATCCGGCGATCTGGCTGCTGATGTACGCCTCCTGGGAGGTCGCCCAGAAAGCCAACAAGTGGCAGGGCCGCAACGTCGTGCGCTGGCGCAACGACGCCTACGACAAGGCCTACAACGCCGCCCAGAGCGAGCTCGACGCGGTCAAGCGCGCGGCGCTGCTCATCACCTGCAACGACCTCGCGGTCTCCGAGAACGTGCTGCCGCTGATCCACCGGGCCGAGGTCTCGGCGGTGGGCGCCACGCTGACCGCGCCCCGCAGCGGCTGGGACAACGACCTGTCGTTCCTGCCCGATTGGTACCGGGAGGCCTGAGCGGGAGCGGGGCCATGGGCGCCTACATCCTGCGACGCCTCCTGATCGCGATCCCGAGCCTGCTCGGCATCAGCCTGATCCTGTTCACCGTCCTGGCGCTCGCGCCCGGCGACCCGTTCGGCGAACTCGCCAGCAACCCGAACGTGCCCCCGGAGGTGCGGGCCGCCCTGCGGGTGAAGTTCGGCCTCGATGACCCGATCTTCACCCGCTACCTGCACTGGCTCACCGCCATGCTGCACGGCGATTGGGGCTTCTCCTTCGCCAGCCGGGTCAACGTCGATGCGCTGATCCTGCAGCGGCTGCCGACGACCCTGTTCATCGTCGGCTCCTCCCAGGTGCTGGCGCTGCTGATCGCGGTGCCGGTCGGCCTCTATGCGGCGCGCCGGCCCTATTCGCTGGCCGATCAGGTCGCCAACACCCTGGCCTTCGTGGGCTTCTCGCTGCCGACCTTCTTCACCGGCCTGCTGTTCATCCTGCTGTTCTCGATCAAGCTCGGCTGGCTGCCCTTCGTCTACCAGGCCGACCTGCCGGGCTCCGGCCTGCCCTGGGTCTGGGCGAACATCCGGCAGGCGATCATGCCGGTGGCGGTGCTGGGCTTCTTCCAGGCCGCCTCCTACACCCGGTACGTGCGCGCCTCGGCGCTGGACGTCGCCCGGCTCGACTACGTCACCACGGCCCGCGCCAAGGGCCTCTCCGAGGGCACGGTGACCCGCCGGCACATCGCCCGCAACGCCCTGATCCCGGTGGTGACGCTGGTCGCCCTCCAGATCCCGGCGGTGTTCGGCGGCGCCATCGTCACCGAGCAGATCTTCCGGATTCCCGGCATCGGCTCGCTGCTGATCGACGCGATGCTGGCCAACGACACGCCGGTGGTGATGGCGGTGACCTTCGTGTTCGCCGGCCTCGTCATCCTGTTCAACCTCGTCGCGGACCTGCTCTATGGCTGGCTCGACCCTCGCATCGCCCTCCGATGAGGCGATGGCCCCTGCCCGCGCACCGGCCTCGCCGGGGCGGGAGACGTGGCGGCGCTTCCCGCGGCATCGGCTGGCGCTGGCGAGCGTCGGCGTGCTGGCCGTACTGGTCGCCGGCGTGATGTTCGGCGGCCTGCTCTGGCCGGTCGCCATCGACGATATCGACTTCGCGGCCCAGCTCCAGGGCCCGTCCTGGGATCACCCGTTCGGCACCGACGACCTCGGCCAGGATCTCTTGGCCCGGATGATCCATGGCGGCCGGATCTCGCTTGCCGTCGGCTTCGCCGCCATGGCGGTGGCGAGCCTGATCGGGGTGCTGGTGGGCGCGCTGGCCGGCATGTCGCGCCGCCTCCTCGACCCGGTGCTGATGTGGCTGACCGACCTGTTCCTGTCGCTGCCGCAGCTGCCGCTGCTGCTGCTGGTGATCTACCTGTTCCGCGACAGCCTGAAGGCCGTGTTCGGCACACAGGGCGGCGTGTTCCTGATGATCGTCGCGGTGATCGGGGGCCTGCGCTGGATGCCGGTCGCCCGGCTGGTGCGGGCGCAGTTCCTGACCTTGCGTGAGAAGGAGTTCGTGGAGGCGGCCCGCTCGCAGGGGGCGACCACCGGGCACCTCGTGCGCCGCCACATCCTGCCGAACGCGCTGGGGCCGGTGATCGTGGCCGCCTCGATCGAGGTCTCGGCGGCGATCATCGCGGAATCGACGCTCTCGTTCCTGGGGCTCGGCTTCCCGCCCGACATCCCGACCTGGGGACGCCTGCTGTTCGACGCCAAGGACCACCTCGACGTGGCGCCGCATTGGGCGCTGTTCCCGGGGGGCGCGATTTTTTTGACCGTGCTGTCGATCAACTTCATCGGCGACGGTCTGCGCGATGCGCTCGATCCGCGACGGGTTCTGTGACGGGTCGAGGGGCGCGCGGTCATCGAGGCCGCTTCACGGCACGCGTGTCTCCCTCCCCCCTCCGCGGACGACGATATTCACATTTCGGGTTTGATGCGCGCGACACCCCCTCCCCCCGCGTGCGGGGAGAGGCCCGCACGGGCTTCGTCGTCCGTGCGGGAAGCGGAGGCGAAGCCGCAGCGGCGGTGAGGGGGCGGCTCCGGAAGGGACTCCTCCATTCGAGCCCCCCTCACCTTCGGCTGCCGCCTCTCCCCGCAAGCGGGGCGAGGGGGAAACTGCGTCCAGCCTCGGCGCAGTCGGCACAGCGTGAATTCACAAGCCCCTGCGGAGAGGGAAACCTGCGGCCCGGTCAGCCCACCTGCCGCAGATGCCCGCCGCGCGCGGCCGGCACCGCCTGCATGGCGCGGATGAAGGCGGCGATGCGCGGTGCGATCACCGTGCGGTAGCGGGAGCCGTTGAACACCCCGTAATGCCCCACCCCGGCCTGGAGGTGATAGGCTTTGCGCGCGTCGGGCAGGTTCGGCGTCAGGTCGAGCGCCGCCTTGGTCTGGCCGACGCCGGAGATGTCGTCGTTCTCGCCCTCGACCGCCAGGATCGCGCAGCGGCGGATCGCCCCGAGATCGACCGGAACGCCCCGGTGCTGCATCTCACCCTTCGGCAAGGCGTGGTTCACGAACACGGTCTGCACCGTCTGGAGGTAGTACTCGGCGGTGAGATCCATCACCGCGAGGTACTCGTCGTAGAACTCCCGGTGCTTCTCGGCCGAGTCGCCGTCGCCGCCCACCAGATGGTCGAACATGTCCGAATGGGCGGTGACGTGCCGGTCGAGATTCATCGCCATGAAGCCCGAGAGCTGCAGGAAGCCCGGATAGACCCGGCGCCACGCCCCCGGGTAGATCGGCGGCACGAGGCTGATCGTGTTCTGCTCGAACCACTTCTGGCCGCGCTCCTGCGCGAGGCAGTTCACCGCGGTGGGCGAGCGGCGCGTGTCGATCGGGCCGCCCATCAGGGTCATCGAGCTCGGCACGGCGGGCTCGTCGGCCGCCTCCATCAGCGCCACCGCGGCGAAGACCGGCACCGCCGGCTGGCACACCGCCATGACGTGCAGATCCGGCCCCAGGACGGCGAAGATCTCCTGCAGGTAGTCGATGTAGTCGTCGAGGTCGAAGCGGCCGGCCAGCAGCGGCACCATCCGGGCGTCGGTCCAGTCGGTGACGAACACCCGGTGGTTCGGCAGCATCGCCTCCACGGTGCCGCGCAGCAGCGTGGCGTAGTGTCCGGACATCGGCGCCACGATCAGCAGCTTCGGTTGCGCCTCGGTGGGCGGCGTCGGGAAGGCGCGGTCGAAGGCGATCAGGCGGCAGAACGGCCGCTCCCACACCACCCGCTCGCTGACCGGCACCGCTTGGCCGTCGACCATCGTCTCGGTGAAGCCGAAGGCCGGCTTGCCGTACTGGCGGGTGACGCGCTCGAACATCTCGCAGCCGGCGCTGACCGCCCGCGCGTAGGGCCCGTAGGCCAGGGGATTGCCGGGAATCTGGAGGCCGTAACGCGTGAGATCCGCGGCAACCCGGGCCGGCGTCATCAGGGCGCGGGCGCCCTCGTACATCGAATAGGCCAGGAGCATCGTTACCTCACGGTCTGCCGCCGGCCTTCGGTGTTGCGTGCCAACCGGCACCGAACACCCCCGACCAGAATCGGCAGGATAATGTTCCACCCTGAACGATAATGGAACATCCCCAGGTGGGGACGATTTCCCTGTGACGATGACGCCTGTGACGATTCGGCCCGGATGACTTGCCCCGGATGACGTTCACCGGAGAACTTGCCCCGGAAGACTTGCCGGCCTCCCGCATCCGCGACATCGCCGGCCTTGAACGTCGCCGGCTGTCGCGAAACGTTCGTACCGGCCCAGTCCGTCCGACGCCTCACCGAAGCAGTGCATGCCCGATTCCGATCTGAACGGCCTCGTCCGCGACGCGCGACACCTGCGGCTCGACACCTTCGTCCGCCTGCGCTGGCTCGCCATCACCGGCCAGAGCGCGGCCGTGGTCGGGGCGCAGTTCGGCCTCGGCCTGCCGCTGCCCTTCGGCTGGTGCTTCCTGGTGATCGCCACCTCGTCCTGGCTGAACCTCGCGCTGCGCATCCGCTTCCCGGCGAGCTACCGGCTCAGCGACGATTCCGCGGCCTTGCTCCTCGCGTTCGACATCGTGCAGCTCGCCGCCCTGCTGTTTCTCACGGGCGGGCTGCAGAACCCGTTCTCGCTGCTGTTCCTCGCCCCCGTGCTGATCTCGGCGACCGCCCTGCCGCCGGAGCGGACGCTGGCGCTCGGCCTGCTGGCGGTGGGTCTCGCGACCCTGCTGGCCCTGGTCCATCGGCCCCTTCCCTGGTTCGCGGACGGGCGGATCGAATTGCCGTTCCTGTACGTCTCGGGCGTCTGGACCGCGATCCTGCTCGGCACCGCCTTCACGGGCGTCTACGCGTGGCGGGTGGCGGAGGAGACGCGGCTCCTCGCCCAGGCGCTGGCCGCCACCGAGCTCGTGCTCGCCCGCGAGCAGCACCTGTCCCAGCTCGACGGGCTGGCGGCCGCGGCCGCCCACGAGTTGGGCACCCCGCTCGGCACCATCATGCTGGTCACCAAGGAGCTGATCCGCCAGCTCGGCCCGACCGCCTCGCCCGCGGTGGCGGAGGATCTGAATCTGCTGCGCGAGCAGGTCGACCGCTGCCGCGGCATCCTGGGCAAGCTCACCTCGCTCGACGGCGACGGCGCCGGCGCCGGCTTCCTGGAGACGGTCACGTTCAGCCACCTCGTCGAGGAGCTGGTGGCGCCGCAGCGGGCGCTCGGCACCGCGCTCGACATCACGAGCCTCGGGGACGGGCCCGAGCCGGCCTGCCGCCGCAACCCGGGGGTGATGTTCGGTCTCGCCAACATCCTCGACAACGCCGCGGACTTCGCCGAGGCGCGGGTATCCGTGGAAGGACGCTGGAGCCAGGAGCGGGTCTGGCTCGAGATCCGGGACGACGGCCCGGGCTTCTCCAGCGAGGTTCTGCTGCGGGCCGGCGAGCCCTACGTAACCACCCGCAGTCAGGACCGGCCGCAATCGGGCGGGACCGTCGGGGCGGGGCTGGGGCTCGGGCTGTTCATCGCCAAGACCCTGATCGAGCGCTCAGGCGCCCAGCTCGTGCTGATGAACGTGCCCACGCCGGAATCCCACGGGGCGGTGGTGCGCGTGTCCTGGGCCCGCCACATCTTCGAGCGCGGGGCAGCGCCGCGTCATTCGCCGGAACTCAATATCCAACACCCCCTGCCCCCGCGCGATGTCGTTCCTATATAAGGGACAGACCAAGAACTGACGATGAAAACCTGAAAGGAACGCCCGATGCTTACGCAGCCCGGGACCGCGGCGGCGACCGACGCTGCCGTACTCAGCGACGCCGATCCACTGGCCGCCTTCTCCGACCGCAGCCTGCTGATCGTCGATGACGACAAGCCCTTCCAGACCCGTCTCGCACGCGCCATGGAGAGCCGCGGCTACCACGTGCAGGTGGCCGACAGCGTCGCGGACGGCGTCTCGGCCGTCGAAGCCCGGGCCCCGGCCTTCGCGGTGATCGACATGCGCCTCGGCGACGGCAACGGCCTCGACGTGATCGCCCGCCTGAAGGAGCGCCGCCCGGAAGCACGCGGCGTGATCCTGACCGGCTACGGCAACATCGCAACCGCGGTCACCGCGGTGAAGCTCGGCGCCTTCGACTATCTCGCCAAGCCCGCCGATGCCGACGAGATCCACGGCACGCTGATGGCGCAGCCCGGCGAGCGGGCCGATCCGCCCGAGAACCCGATGTCGGCCGACAGGGTCCGGTGGGAGCACATCCAGCGGGTCTACGAGCTGTGCGGCCGCAATGTCAGCGAGACGGCCCGGCGCCTGAACATGCATCGGCGGACGCTGCAGCGGATCCTGGCGAAGCGCGCGCCGCGCTAACAGGGGTGCGCTTGGTTGCATCGGCGGCCCTGCCGGGCTAGCTGCGCGGGTCTCGGACGGTTTCGTCCGGGACCCGTCCTATTTTCAGGGGTCGATCGCGTGAACGGGCGCAACGCCATCACCATCGTGAGCATGATGGTCCTCGTGGGCACCGAGGTGTTCGCTGTGGCCATCGCGGCCGGCTGGGCGCTGGCCGGCCTGTTCGATCTCGGGGACCGGGTCGGCCATGTCCTGATGGGTCTGTTCAGCCTGTTCGCGGCCTGGATCATGCTGCAGCTCTGGCGGCGGGCGATCAGCATCGAACCGCTGCGCGCGGGTGCCGCCTCGCCCCGTCGATGACGCGACCCGCGTTCGACAGGCCGGCGGCCTTCCTGCTACAGAGAACCGCGGCAGCCTGTGAAACGTTGCCGCAGGTGAGACCCTCGTCCCGGCGACGCGCGAGACCCGAGAATCCATGAAAGCCCGTATTATCGTCACCCTGAAGACCGGCGTGCTGGACCCGCAGGGCAAGGCGATCGAGGCCGCGCTCAAGTCGCTGGCGATCCAGGGGGTCGAGGGCGTGCGGCAGGGCAAGGTGTTCGACATCGAGGTGGCGGCCCCCGACGCTGCCGCCGCCGAGGCGACGCTGCGCACCGCCTGCGAGAAGCTCCTGGCCAACACGGTGGTCGAGAACTACACGATCGAGATGCTCTGATGCACGCCGCGGTCATCGTCTTCCCCGGCTCGAACCGCGAGAGCGATGTCGTCCGGGCATTGCGCCGCTCGGGCGCGCGGGTGAGCCTCGTCTGGCACGCGGATCACGAGCTGCCGGCCGGCACCGACCTCGCCGTCCTGCCGGGCGGCTTTTCCTACGGCGACTATCTGCGCTGCGGAGCGATCGCCGGACGGGCGGCCGCCATGGATGCGGTGCGGGCGCATGCGGCCCGGGGCGGCCTCGTGCTCGGCATCTGCAACGGCTTCCAGATCCTGTGCGAATCCGGCCTGCTGCCGGGCGTCCTGATGCGCAACGTGAACCGGCGCTTCATCTGCCACCGGCAGACGCTCCGGGTCGAGCGCACCGATACCCGCTTCACCAGCGCCTACCGGCAGGGTCAGGTCATCGACGTCTGCGTCGCCCACGGCGAGGGCAACTATTTCGCCGATCCCGAGACTCTGGCGCGGATCGAGGGCGAGGGCCGGGTGGCCTTCCGGTACTGCGACGCGGCGGGGACCATCACCGTCGAGGCCAACCGCAACGGCTCGCTCAACGCGATCGCGGGCGTCCTGTCGGAGAACCGCAACGTGCTCGGCATGATGCCGCACCCGGAGAACTTCGTCGAGGATCTGATCGGCGGCACCGACGGGCGCGGGCTGTTCGACAGTCTGGCGGCGTGATCGCTCGCGAAGACTGGTATTTACGAGGTATTAAGGTTTTTGATTGATAAAGAGGCATCCAGTTTTCTGGATGTGGAGTTGGACCTACTCGTCCGCTCTGTTTGATGCCTCCCTGAAGACTCCTCCAAGCCGCTCCCTCCGGGGCGGCTTTTTTCTGTGCGGGCTCAGGAGCGCGCAGAGCTGCGATGGTCGCATATCGCTGGGCGGGGTGCCTTGTTGGGCGGCCGTTTCGAAGATGATTCTTCGCGTCCGCCGCGTCTCCCTCCCCCGCAGAGGGGGGAGGGAGACGCGCGGTTCTCGTGGGTTCCGTCCTCAGTACAGCCCACCCGCCTGCGCGGCCCGATCGGGATCCGCCGGCACCGCCGCCGCCGCGGGGGCCGGTGCCTGGCTGCCGCCGGACGGGGCCACGTAGGAATCCGGCGGCGCGGTGCCGGGCTTGAACGCCTCCAGGATCGTCCCCGCCCCCTCGCTCGAGCCGGCCCGCGTGCCGCTGGCGAGGTTGATGCGGATCAGCTTGATGCCCGGGGGTACGCGGAACGGGGTCGGCGGCTTGTCCTTGAGGGCGGTCTTGAGGAACTCCAGGGCGATCGGCGCGGCCAGCCCGCCGCCGGTGGCGCGGTCGCCGAGCGAGCGGGGCTTGTCGAAGCCGAGATAGATGCCCACCGCCAGATCCGGCGAGAAGCCCACGAACCACGCGTCCTTGGCGTCGTTGGTGGTGCCGGTCTTGCCGGCGAGCGGCTTGCCGATCTGCTTCAGTAGGGTCGCGGTGCCGCGCTGGACCACGCCCTCCATGATCGAGACCATCTGGTACGCGGTCAGCGGGTCGAGCACCTGCTCGGAATCGTCCACCAGCTTCGGCTCGTCCTGGCCCGACCACTTCTCGGCGTCGCAACCGATGCACTTGCGGTTGTCGTGCCGGTAGATCGTCTCGCCGATGCGGTCCTGGATCCGGTCGATCAGGGTCGGCCGGATGCGCCGGCCGCCATTGGCCAGCATCGAGTAGGCGGTGACCATGCGCATCACCGTGGTCTCGCCCGCGCCCAGCGACATCGGCAGAACCGGCAGCATGTCGTCGTAGACGCCGAATCGACGGGCATACTCGGCGATGAGCGGCATGCCGACATCCTTGGCGAGCCGGACCGTCATCAGGTTCTTCGAGTGCTCGATCCCGTAGCGCAGGGTGTGCGGGCCACCGGACTTGCCGTCGTAGTTCGAAGGCGTCCAAGCCTCCTGGCCGGGGCCGCCCTCGATGGTGATCGGCGAGTCCTGCACGATCGAGGCGGGGGTGTAGCCGTTGTCCAGAGCCGCCGAGTAGACGATCGGCTTGAACGAGGAGCCGGGCTGGCGCATCGCCTGGGTGGCGCGGTTGAACTCGGATTCGTCGTACGAGAAGCCGCCGACCATCGCGTGGACGCGGCCGGTATTCGGGTCCATGGCCACGATGGCGCCGGAGACCTCGGGCTTCTGGCGCAGGCGGAACTGGCCCTTCCCGCCCTCGATCGCCTCGACATACACCATGTCGCCGGCCTGGAGATTGGCGCGGCCGGCCCAGCGCATCCCGTCCGGGGTGATCACGCCGGTCTCGCGGTCCTTGCCGACCTGGCCCGACGCCTCGCGCTTGGGCTGGAGGCCGACCTGCACGCCGCCGCCGCCGTTGCCCAGCACCACGGCGAGCCGCCAGGGCGCCACGTCGCCGAGCGCCGGCACCTCGGCCGCCGCCATGCCCCAGTCGCGCCCGGTCAGGTCGACCTTGGTGACAGCGCCGCGCCAGCCATGGGCCTGATCGTAGCGGACGAGGCCGTCGACCAGGGCCTTGCGGGCCCAGGCCTGCATCTTCGGATCCAGCGTCGAGCGCACCGAGAGGCCGCCCTCGTAGAGCTTCTTCTCGCCGTAGCGCTCGGAGATCTCGCGGCGGACCTCCTCGGTGAAGTAGTTGGCATTGGCGGCGTTCGGGAAGGCGACCCGCGGGTTGACCCCGAGCGGCATCTTCTTGGCCGCGTCCGCCTCATCCCGGGTGATGTAATTGTTCTCCGCCATCAGGCGGATGATCTCGTTGCGGCGGTCGAGCGCCGCCTGGGTCTTGCGGTAGGGGTGGTAGTTGTTCGGCCCCTTCGGCAGGGCGGCGAGGTAGGCCGCCTCGTTGATGGTCAGCTCGTGGACCGACTTGCCGAAATAATCGAGCGCCGCCGCGGCAACCCCGTGCAGGTTGCGGCCCGGGACGATGGTGCCCAGGAAGATCTCGTTGAGGTAGAGTTCGAGGATCTTGTCCTTGGAGTAGGCCGACTCGATCCGGAGCGCCAGCAGCGCCTCCTTGACCTTCCGGTCGTAGGTCTGCTCGGAGGACAGCAGGAAGTTCTTGGCGACCTGCTGGGTGATGGTCGAGGCGCCCTGGCGCTTGCCCGACTTGGCGTTGGTCAGGAAGGCACGCACGATCCCCTCGGGGTCGATGCCGCCATGCTTGTAGAAATTCTTGTCCTCGGCCGACAGGAAGGCCGCGACCACGATCTTCGGCATCGCCTGGATCGGCAGGTAGAGCCGGCGCTCGCGGGCATATTCGGCCAGCAGCGAGCCGTCGGCCGCGTGGATGCGGGTCATCACCGGCGGCTCGTAATTGGCGAGCGCGGCGTGGTCGGGCAGGTCCTGGCTGTACTTCCAGTAGAAGTAACCGCCCGCCGCCGCGCCGATCACGAACAGCACCGCGGCGGCGCTGAACAGGATCCCGAAGAAACGAAGGATCAGACGCATCCGGTGTTCCGCTCGTCGCTGGCCCGGCCGCATGCCGGAATCGGCTCACCCGGCGCGCAGCTCCGCTCACGATGCGGTCGGCCCCCGGATGGTCACCTGAGGCCCCCTCGGATTGCCGGTTGCGACGGCGGTGCGACGGGGCGTTCGGACAGCCCGTATCGACACTTACTCTATGGTAAAACTGGGGCGACGGCGGCCGAGCGACGCGTCATCACGGGCCGCCCCAGGCTGGCACGATTGGAGAAGAACACGTCGATCGCCTTGGCCATGGAGCCGGTGACCCCGGCGCGCCACTCCGGCGATTGCAGCATCTCCAGGTCGCGCTTGCTCGACAGGTAGCCCAGTTCCACCAGCACGCTCGGCACATCGGGGGAGCGCAGCACCACGAACCGCGCCTCCCGGTGGGGCTTGGAACTCATCTCCATCACCGGGCCGAGCTGGCCCATCAAGGTCCGGGCGAAGCCCGACGAGAACCCGCGGGTCTCCCGCAGGGTGAGTTCCTGAAGGATGTCGGCGATGTCCGGCGGCGCCTCGGCGGACTCGGCGCCCGCGGCGGCGTCGGCCCGGTTCTCGCGCTCGGCGAGCTTGGCGGATTCGAGATCGGTCGCCTTCTCGGCATTGGTGTAGATCGTGGCGCCGCGCACCTGCGGGGCCGCCGAGATCGAATCGGCGTGGATCGACACGAACAGGTCGGCCTTGGCCTCGCGGGCGAGGCGGACGCGGTCGGCCAGAGGCACGAACACGTCCCGGTCGCGCGTCATCCGGACCCGGTAGCGCCCCCCTGCCTCCAGCTTCTCGACGAGCGCCTGGGCGAAGCCGAAGACGATGTCCTTCTCGAACACGCCGCCCACCGCGATGGCGCCGGGATCGGTGCCGCCATGGCCGGCATCGACCATGATCAGCGGGCGCTGGTCGGTGGGTTCGGGCGCGGCGGCCCGGGCCTGCGCGGGGGCGGGATCGGCCGCAGCTGCCGCCTTGCGGAAGGCGTCGCGGTCGGCACGCTGCAGCGGGATCGTGAGCAGCACGGCGCCGTCCTTGGCCCGGGTCGTCGTCTCGATCTTGCCCACGGTGGCGGGGCTCGCGAGGTCGATCACGATGCGGGACCGCCCGGGGGCGAACAGGCCGTAGCGGAAGGATTGCACGAGGCCGTCCCGGCGGCTGCCCGCGCCCGATTCGAGCTGGAAGTTGACCTCGGGCAGGTCGATCACCGCCCGGTCGGGCCGCTCCATCACGAAGCCGCGGGCCTCCACGGCCCGGGACAGGGTCAGGGTGAGGCGCGTCGTGCCGCCCTGGCTGGCGAGATCGGCCCCGATGGCGATGGCGGGCTTGTCACCGTTCTGCGCGGCCGCGGGCGGACCGGCCATCACCGGCATGAGCGCCAGGGCGAGGCAGAAGCAGGCGGATCGGATCAGACGTGCGCAGTTCGGCATCGGTGCGGTTTGGTTTCCCATACCCTCCGATACGGCATGGGACCGGCTTGGTTAACGGAGCGTTGTCGCACCCGGTTCGATCCGGCAACCCGTTTTGCGAGGGGGCGACAAGTCCGGTCTCAACGGAATGCGACGACGCGGCTCGCCTTGCCCATCACCGTGACCCAGCAGGTCAGCGAAGCATCGGCGGCACGCTGGGCCTCGCCGACTTGGAGGCGAATCAGATCGGCCGGCGTGCGGACATCCGAGAGAGCCCGGAAATGCTCCAGGGCGGCGGTGCCCTCGCCTTGCATGTAGCGGGCGATGGTCGAGCCGATCTCGATCATGTCGATTGAGTCGGGTGCGAACGCGAACCGGTTCAGCGGCGCGGGCTCCGCGGTGCGCGGCATCGCGGTGGGGACGAGATCCGGCGCCGGAGCCGCGGCGAACGCCGTCTCCGGCTCCGCGCTTTCGGGCGCATGACGATCGTCGTGGGAGTCCTGATCGGCCTCTTCGTCGCGATCCGCCTCGGGGGGATTCACGGCGTGGGCAACGCTGTCAGGGGTATCGGTTTCGGGTGCGAGGCGGGGTTCGACCCGCACGGCCTGCGCCACCAGCTCGGCCGGGGCGACGGGATCAATCTCCGGGGCTGACGCCAAGACCGGCGCGTCATCCGCGAACCCGGCGCGTGACAGGGCCACCACGGACACGTCCGACTCGTCCACCGGGGCCTCGGACAAGGACGCGAGCGAGGCAGGCATCCCCGTATTAAGGGGCGGCTTCGGCTGCCAGTTGGAACGGCCTACTCTTGGCCGACGCGGCTTTCCCATCGCGCGATCTCCTCCTGTCCGCTCACGACCCGCAGAAGCGATAATCGGTCTGGCGGCGCCGTCCAGGGTCGAGCCCGTGACGCTCGGGCGTCGTATCGTTGGATCCGGGCGGTCCGAAGCGGCCACCCGGATCTTTTTAGAACACCCCCGATCCGTGAGGACCGGGGGTAGACCCATTCTTAACGGGCGACGTTCTGGACGAGGGCGCCGTAATCCTTGGCCTGAGCCTGGAACGCCGCGAACTGGCTGCGGACGAACTCGGACTGAAGCTCGAAGGCCTCGCGCAGGTCCTTCGTGCGCGCAAGCTTCTGCGCGAAGTCGAAGGTCGCGTTGGCATTGGCCTGGGCGTGGTCGAAGCCCTTCGCGAGGGCCGCGCTGACGGTCGACTGGAAGGTCTGGCCCGAGACCTGGGCCTGCTCGGTGACCTTGACGGCATTGGCCATCAGGGTGCCGACGGCGTTGCGGGCCTGGTCGACGCTCTTCTCGGCGAAGTCGCGCATTTCGGTCGGCATCTCGAAATTCGGGGTCTGCATCTGTGTCTCCAGAACGATCATTGGAGCGGGACGCCAGCTGCGTCCGCCGTGACGCGCCTCTATATGTTGCAGTGCAACAAGAAGTCAAGTGCATATTGCGGGGCTGGATACCCCCTCGGCAGGATCGATAAAATGCCGGATCCAGGATCTCGGAAGATTTATCTCCGGACCCGGGCCGATACACCAGACCATCGGCGAAGCTTTGCCGTTTATAGAGGCCGCCTGGATTGGTGATTCGGAGCGCGCATCCGTTTACAAGAAATCGTCCTGTTGTCCAGAGGGGCTGAACGGGTCGTGTATCCTAAATACATATTACCGGATCGATGGGCTTCACGGGCGTTCCAGTAGAGCCGGTAACGGGTGATGCTGCACCGCACCCGCATCGCGTGCGAGCTGGCCGTACAGCGTCCGGAGTGCGGCCGCATGGGTCGCCAGCGTCATGGGCGCAGCGCGGGCTTCGGCATAGGCCCGCGCGCCGAGGCTTCGGGTGCAGGCATCGTCCCGCAGGGCCGTGAAGGCGGCCGCCAGGGCCCCGACCTCCGGGGCGACCACGAAGCCGGTCTGCCCGTGGCGGACCTTCTCGGCGGCCCCGGATCGGCCGGAGGCGACCACCGGGATTCCGGCGGCCAGCGCCTCGTAGACGGTGAGCGGCCCGGTCTCGTACCAGCGTGACGGCGCGGCGAGCGCCCGGGCCCGGCGGCGCAGGATCTCCCAGACCGCGGCGGGGCTCTGCCAGCCGATGATCTCCACGCCGTCCCGGGCGCGCAGCTCGGCCTCCAGGGGACCGGCGCCGATGAACAGGGCGGGCAGGCCCGCCCCGCGGGCGGCCCCGGCGACCAGATCGGCGCCCTTCTCCCGGGTCAGGCGCCCGACATACGCGATCGCATCGCCGCGGTGGGGCTCGGCCGGTGGCCCCTCCGCGACCCGGACCGGGTTGTCGATCCGGTGGTGGGTGACGGCGTAGGTGCCGAGAAGGTCGCCCATCCGCCGCTGGCTGGCGTCGCTGACATGGACCACGTGGAGCGGCAGCCCCCGCACCGCCTGCCGCAGGGCCACGGTCCGGACGACGCGCACCAGCTTGTGGGCGCGGCTGCGCGCATCGCAGGGCGCCGCGATGCAGGCGGCCGACAGGGGCTTGAGTCCGCAGGGCTCCGCCCGGTCGAAGCGGTAATAGACCCCGTTCGGGCAGGCCAGGGCGTAGTCGTGCAGGGTGACGATGAGGGGCACGCCCGCTCCCGACAGGACCGGGAAGATCGCCGGCGACAGGGCGCGGGTCCATTGATGCAGGTGGATGCAGTCCGGCCGCTCGGGCAACGCGGCGAGCGCCGCCGCGAGGCTGCGCGCCGCCGCCGCATGCCAGATCCCGGCCGCCGCGGCCTTCGCGCCGCCGAGCGACCAGATGTCCGGCAAGCCGAGCACCACCCGCCGGATGTTTGCGTGATCGAGCAACGGGTCGGCCGCGCCCGCAACCGCCTGGAGGTAAGTGACCGAGACGCCGGCCTCCGCGAGCCCCCGGGCCGATTCCAGCGCGACCTTCTCGGCCCCACCGCTGGCGGACGCGAACTCGGCCAGGATCACGACGTGCATGGAAACGGCCCCGGTCTCGACAGCCGGGATCATGGCGAAAACCAGTTTACGGGGGATCAACCGCGGGTCGTTACAACGCTCAATCCCGAACTAGAGCGTCGGAAACCCGACCATGCACGTCGTCCTCGTCGCAGACCACGCCTCGATCAATGGCGGACAGGCCAAGGTGGCGATCGAATCCGCCCTTGGGCTCGCCGCCCGCGGGGTCCGGGTGAGCCTGTTCGCTGCCGTCGGCCCGGTGGATCCGCGGCTCGCACCCGCCGGCATCCGGGTCGTCTGCCTGGAGCAGGACGATATCTCGACGACGCGCAACAAGCTGGCGTTTGCCGCGCAGGCGATCTGGAACGGCAAGGCGAGCCGGGCGCTCGCGCGGGAACTCGCCGCCTGCGACCCGCGCGACACCGTGGTCCATGTCCACGCCTTCGCCAAGGCGCTCTCGCCGTCGATCGGCACGGCGCTCCGGGCTTCGGGCCTGCCCTGCCTGTACACGATGCACGAGTTCTTCCTGGTCTGCCCGACCGGCGGATTCTACGCCTACCCGGAGCAGCGGATCTGCCACCGCACGCCGATGTCGGCCTCCTGCATCGTGGCGAATTGCGACGCACGCAGCTACCCGCGCAAGGTCGCCCGAATGGTCCGCCATGTCGGCCTCACACAGGTAGCCCGGCTGCCGGAGCTGTTTTCGCACGTCATCACGATCAGCGACCTGCAGGAGCGGGTCGTGCGGCCGCTGATGCCCCAGGGAACGGCGTTCCACCGGATCGACAACCCGATCGCGGTGGCACAGGCGCCGCTGCGGGACGGGCCGCCGGGCGATTTCCTGTTCGTGGGGCGGATCTCCACCGAGAAGGGCGCGCCGATCTTCGCCGAGGCGGCCCGGCAGGCGGGGGCGCGGGCGGTCTTCGTCGGCGACGGGCCCGAGCGGGCCGCGCTCGCTGCGCGCTATCCCGAGGCCGTCATGCTGGGCTGGCGCGCGGCGGACGCCGTGCAGGAGCTGATGCGGCAGGCCCGGGCGCTGGTCTTCCCGAGCGTCTGGTACGAGGGCCAGCCGCTGACCGTCTACGAAGCGCTGGCCTGCGGCGCGCCGGTGATCGTCAGCGATGCCTGCGCGGGCCGGGAGGCGGTGGTCGACGGCGAGACCGGGTTCTGGTTCCGCTCGGGCGACCCGGAAGCGCTGGCCGCACATCTGCGCAGCCTGTCGGACGATGGGCTCGCCACCCGGATGAGCCGGGCCGCCTACGAGCGCTACTGGGCGGCGCCGCTCAGCCTCGACGCCCATCTCGACCGCCTGGCCCGGGTCTACGAGACCGTGATGCGCGGCGCCGATGCCCGTGATCCGGTCGCCGCGGCGGCGGCCGAGCGGTCGATCCCGGCGACGTGAGCGATCGGGGGCCGGATTGCCGCGCGGTCCCCGAAAGATCGGAAACACCCGCCGCCGCCCGCGTTGATGCGCACTGGCACCTTGCGTGCCCCCGTCACGGACGAGTGAGCGACATGGCCGACGAGCAGAAGCAGAACGAGATTAAGCCGGGCTTCCAGCAGGGCAGCGCCAAGGCGGGCGACAACGCGCATCCCGACAACAAGCAGGAGAAGCTCAACGAGCGCCTGGACGACGCCCTGGAGGAAACCTTCCCGTCGAGCGACCCGGTCTCGGTGAAGATCACCAAGTAGATCTGAGTTTCCAAAGGGCCTGAGGCCCTTTGGCGGGGTGTCGAGGCGGAGCCCCGACGATGCCGGGCGGCCGGGGAGCCGCCCGGTCCTTACGCGGCTTCGAGCAGACGCCGCGCGATCACCTGGGCCTGGATCTCGGCCGCACCCTCGAAGATCGAGAGAATGCGCGCGTCGCACAGGATCCGGCTGACCGCGTATTCCAGCGCGAAGCCGTTGCCGCCGTGGATCTGCAGGGCGTTGTCGGCCGCCGCCCAGGCGACGCGGGCGCCGAGCAGCTTGGCCATCCCGGCCTCCAGGTCGCAGCGCTTGCCCTCGTCCTTCTCGCGGGCCGAGAAGTAGGTCAGCTGGCGGGCGATGTTGATCTCCACCGCCATCATGGCAAGCTTGTCGGCCACCCGCGGGAAGCTGACCAGCGGCTTGCCGAACTGCACCCGCTCCTCGGCATAGCGCAGGCCGACATCGAGGGCCGACTGGGCGACGCCGACGGCGCGCGCCGCCGTCTGGATGCGGGCCGACTCGAAGGTCTGCATCAGCTGGGCGAAGCCCTTGCCCTCGACCTCGCCGAGGAGGTTCGCGGCCGGGACCTCGAAGCCCTCGAAGGCCAGCTCGTATTCCTTCATGCCGCGGTAGCCGAGCACCTCGATCTCGCCGCCCGACAGGCCCTGGACCGGGAAGGGATCCTCATCGGTGCCGCGGGGCTTCTCGGCGATCAGCATGGAGAGGCCCTTGTGGCCCTTCTCCTCGGGCTTGGTGCGCACCAGCACGGTCATGATGTCGGCGCGGACCGGATGGGTGATCCAGGTCTTGTTGCCGCTGATCTTCCACGTGTCGCCGTCCTTGACGGCCTTGGTGCGCAGGCTGGCCAGATCCGAGCCGGTGTTCGGCTCGGTGAAGACGGCAGTGGGCAGGATGTCGCCCGAGGCGATCTTGGGCAGGAAGCGCTGCTTCTGCTCCTCGGTGCCGCCGCACAGGATCAGCTCGGCGGCGATCTCCGAGCGGGTGCCGAGCGAGCCGACGCCGATATAGGCCCGGGACAGTTCCTCCGAGACCACGCACATGGCGGTCTTGGGCAGGCCCATGCCGCCGTATTCCTCGGGGATCGTCAGGCCGAAGACGCCGAGTTCGGCCATCTTGGTCACGATCTCCATCGGGATGTAGGCGTTTTGCAGGTGCCATTCGTGCGCCTGGTCGACCACCTCGGCCTTGCCGAAGCGGCGCATCTCGGAGCGGATCGCCTCCATGTCCTCGTCGAGGCCCGAGGCGCCGACGGTCGCCGAGCCGCTGCCGTCGCGCATCTGGGCGACCAGGGCGGCGCGGTTCTCGAGGGTATTGCCCTCGCCGATCAGGGTCTCGACCGCATCGGTGCGGTACTGCGCCACCTCCTTGGCGGTGAGGCCGAGCGAGCCGATCGGGCGGACCATCTCGCCCTGGCTCATCGGGATGCCGGAGAAGAGCTGGTCGAGATACTCGCCGGCGCCGATCCGGACGAGGAGCGACTCGGTCTCACCGAACTTGCCCTCGCCCTGGAGGCGCTCGGCATAGGCGCCGAGTTCACGCACGGCCTCCGCGTAGGTGGCGAGCCACGCGAGCCCGTGGACGGCGTGCTGCTGGCCTTCGAGCTTGGCCGCGTCGATCCGCCCGTCCGTCCCGAGGATCCGCGTGCGGACCCGGCGCGTGGCCTCGGCGGCCAGCGCCTTGGCGCTCTCACCGGCGGCCTTGGTGAGGGACACGAGATCCTGCGGCTCGGTCTGGATGGCGGGGGATGCGGACATGGTTTTTTGCTCGCGTGGCGTTTCTCTGGATCGTGTCTTTTAACCTGTTCGCGGCGCAAGCCGAAGCAGATTTCGTTTGCCGCGTCTTGAACTGAAGTTGAAGAGCGGGGGACTTCGGACACAATCCGGCCGATGCGGGCTGCCTGATCACGTCCGGCTTTACGCGACGATCCTTGAAAACCGGACTGCATCAGAGCCGCGCGTCTCATTCCCCCTGCTGCGGACCAGGAAGAGCGCGCGGCGAGCCCGGTCGATCAGGTCTGGAAGAGCCCGCCCAAGCTCAGCGTTTCTGCTCGCAACGCGTCTTCAGGTAGGCGCCATCCTCGCCCTTGAAGCCGGCATTGGCGGCAAGCACCGGGCCCTGGATCAGGCATTCCTGGAGGGTGTGGGCCGGGCCCGTGACCACGTCGATGGCGGTGTCGCGCGAGCAGTCCGGGGCCTGGACCGAGGCGGCACAGATGAGGGCGACGACGAGGATCTGGTTCATGGGGCCTCCCGGCTCGGCCCGGCTTGTCGGACGGCGGGCAGCGTCAAGCGAAAGGCACAGGTGGGGGCGCCGGTTCCATCACACCTGTGCGGCCAAATCGGCGCCGCCCTCGATCGCTTCCGGACTCGGCACTCGGCCCTCGCCCAGCAGATGCAGGAACGCCGTGAAGGGCTTGTTGCGGCCGATGCTGCAGGCCGCCACCGCGCGGCCCTCCCGGACATAGTAGGCGATGAAGTCGAGGGCGGCCGGATCGCCCTGCAGGATGATCCGCTCGAAATCCGGCGCGTAGCCGCCATAGTCGAGGCGCTTGTCGCCCTGGTTGCTCCAGAAGAACGGCGCGCCGGAGAAGTCGCCCTGTGCGCCCAGGATCGCCCGGGCCGCGTGCGTCCCGTGCTGCTGAGCGAGCCGCCAGTGCTCGATCCGCGCGGTTACCCCGCTGCCCTGCTCCGGGAAGGCGGCGATGTCGCCCGCGACCCACACCCGGTCGGCGAGCGTGAGGTCACCGCCGACCCGAAGGCCGCCGTTCTCGTCCGGCTCCACCCCGGCGACGATCCCGGTCTCGGGCGACGCCCCGGCACCGATCAGGACGAGGTCGGCCGGCAGGTTTTCACCCGCCTCGGTCTCGACCGCGGCGACATGGCCGTCACCGGCGAGCCGCGCGACTTTGCCGGTGACAAAGGTGATGCCGTTGCCGGCATGGTAGCGCTTCAGCGCCGCTCCAACATCCGCGCCGAAGCGCTTGGCGAAGGGGATCGCCTCCCGGGACAGGACCGTCACCGACAGACCGCGCTTGGTCAGGAAGGCCGCGGCCTCCAGGCCGATGAAGCCCGCCCCGATCACCACCACGCGCTTGGCGTGCCCGGCAGCCTCGCTGAGCCGCACGGCGTCGTCGAGGCTGCGCAGGGTCATCACGCCGTCGAGGTCCGTGCCCTCGAAATCCGGCACCGCGGCGCGGCTTCCGGTGGCGATCAGCAGGGCGTCGCCGGTGAGGGTGCGCCCGTCCGCCAGGGTGACGCTACGGGTCGCCGGATCGACCCGGGTGGCCTCGGCCGCGATCCGCTCGACTGCGTGGGCCGCGGAAAAGTCCGGCTCCAGCAGGGTCTTCTCCGGCGGCGTCGGCTTGGCCAGGAACTGCTTGGACAGCTTGGTCCGGTCGTAGGGCGGGTGCGCCTCGCGGCCGACCATGGTGATCCGGCCTGAAAACCCTTCGCGACGCAGGGTCGTCACGCAGGCGGCCGCCGCCGCGCCGGCGCCGACGATCAGGACGGTCTCGATGGAGGTCGCGGCGCGCTTGGCCGGTGCGGGTTCGGGCGTGAGCGTCGCCACCGCCTCGCCGCCCTCGATCCGCACGGGATAGCGGGTCAGAGGCTCGAGGGCCGGCGGCTCCTCCAGGCTCCCGTCGGCGACCGAGAAGGCGGCCTTGTGCCAGGGGCAATAGAGCCGTCCGCCGCAGATCTCGCCCTTGGCGAGCGGCGCGCCGAGATGCGGGCACTTGGCCTGGAAGGCGCGCACGCCGTCCGCGTCGCGCACGAACAGGACCGCGTCATCGCCCGCCTTGCCCTCGGCCTTGCCGCCGAGGGGAATCGCGTCGAGGGCGAGGCGGATCTCGCGGGGCTTATCCTGATCCATGCGTGTCGCGCTCGGTGCCGGCCCGGGCCATCCAGCCCGCGCGCATCAAACCGCGAGGCGGCGAAGGGTTTCCGGGCCCTGCAGTCGCAGGCCCAGGTCATGGTATCGAAAGGTCGAGACCTTTCGCGGGTCCAGGGCGGAGCCCTGGGAAACCCGGGCCTCGGGCCGGAGGGTCTCAACCCCGGCTCGCCACCGCGACCCCGAGGGCGGCCAGCGCCATCCCGGCGCCCTGGAGCGGCGTCAGCACCTCGCCGAACAGGAGGTAGCCGAGCACGGCCGCCACCGGCGGGACGAGGAAGAACAGCGCCGCCACCCCCGCCACCGCGCCGCGCCGGATCAGCGCCAGCAGCAGCAGGATGCCGGCCACCGAGTTGATCAGGACCGCCCAGGCAAGCCCGAGCCAGACCGGCGCGACGGATTCGAACCGCGCGCTGCTGAAGGCGAGCGCCAGCGGGATCGCGCAGGCCATGCCGCCGACGAACTGGAGCGTGGCCCCGGCGAGCAGATCGACCCGCCCGCCGGTGCGCTTCTGCCAGAGGGTGCCGAGGGTCAGCGACAGGACCGCCAGGAAGCTCACGCTCAGCGCGAGCGGCGGGATCCCTGACGGATCGGCGGCGCCGAGCTTCGGGGCCAGCACGAGGCCCGCGCCGGCAAAGCCCATCAGGATCCCCAGTGCCCGCCGTGCGCTGACCCGCTCGCCGAGCAGGGGTTGCGCCAGAAGCGCGGTCAGCAGGGGCTGGAGGCTGCCGACGAGGGCCGCGATCCCCGCCGGCAGGCCGTGGCTCACCGCCCAGAACGTGCTCGACAGGTAGACACCCTGCATCAGGAAGCCCGCGATGACGGGATCGCGCCAGCCCGCCCGGTCCGCCGGCCAACGCACGCGCGACGCCAGCGCGATCCCCGCCAGCACCAGGGCGACCGCCGTGAAGCGCACGGCCGTGAAGCCCAGCGGATCCGCGTGCGGCACCACCGCCCGGGCCGAGATGAAGCCGGTCGCCCAGATCGGTACGAACAGGGCCGGGAGGAGGCTGGCCGCGTGCGTTGGGGGTCGTGAGGATGTCGGCATAGCGGTATCTAAGGCGCATCCGGCCCCCGAGTCGCAACGGCGATCCGGCGCATCCCAGGAGCGTGGGATCCGCGCGTCACCGGTTCGTGTTCGGGACCGGATCGCGTCGGCTGCGTTGACGGGCCGGCATGGAACGCTCTCCACCGAGGTGGATACCAGCTCGGCACGGGAGAGTGCGTCACAACAAGGCTCGAGCCGTTCATCAGCGAGCCGTTCCGCCAGAGGATCGTCAGAGCATCGTGAAACCCATCCGCAACGGATTCCAGATCATGGGCGTGGCGGCGCAGCGCTTCGTCTCCCACGACGGCTGGGCGATCGCGAGCCACATCGCGCTTTCGACCCTCACCTCGCTGTTCCCGTTCCTGATCCTGCTGGCGGCCTTGGCCGGCCTGTTCGGCACCCAGTCGCTCGCCGACGAGGCCGGGGTGCTGATCTTCGACGCGTGGCCCCGGGAGATCGCCAAGCCGATCGTCGGCGAGGTGCACCGGGTGCTGACCGAGCAGCGCCGCGGGGTGCTGACGCTCGGCGCGCTGTTCGCCCTCTACTTTTCCTCCTCGGGGGTCGAGAGCCTCCGGGTCGGGCTGAACCGGGCCTACGGGCTGCGGGAGAGCCGGCCCTGGTGGCTGACCCGGCTCGAATCGATCGGCTACGTGATCTGCGGCGCCTTCGCGATGCTGGCCTTCGCGCTGCTCGTGGTGCTGGGGCCGCTGATCTGGCGCGCCCTCGTGCTGGTGGCGCCGGGGCTCGAGCCCCTGAGCCTGACTGTGGCGATCGGGCGGATCGGGATCACCGCGCTGCTGCTCGCCGTGATCCTGGTCATCGCCCACAAGTTCGTCGCCGCCGGGCGGCGCTCGATCCTGTCGGTGCTGCCGGGGATCGGGGTGACGCTGGTCCTGTGGTTCTTCGCCGGCCTCGGCTTCGGCTATTATCTCGACCGATTCTCGAACGCCTACGCGTCCACCTACGGCGGCTTGGCCACCGCGATGGTGTTCCTCGTGTTCCTCTACTGGCTCGCCGCCATGTTCCTGTTCGGCGGCGAGATCAACGGCACGGTGATCGCCGCCCGCCGCAGCCGGTTGCAGGCGAAGATGCTGGCCCGCCGGGCCGAGATGGAGGGGAAATGGACGGCCTCGAACACCTGACGGTTCCCGTCGCGGGCGCCGACCTGCACGTCGCCCGCTGCGGCACGGGTTCGCCGCTGCTGCTGCTCCACGGCTGGCCGGAATTCTGGCTGACCTGGGAACCCGTGATGGCGCGCTTGGCGTCCCGCCACACCCTGATCGCCCCGGACCTGCGCGGCTTCGGCGACAGCGGCACGCCGGTGGGACCCTTCGGGCCGGCCGATCACGCCGCCGACATGGTGGCGCTGCTCGACGCACTGGGGATCGAGCGGGCCGGCATCGTCGGCCACGATGTCGGCGGGGCGGTGATCCAGGCGCTCGCCCGGGCGAATCCGGAGCGCTGCGCCGGCCTGGTCCTGTTCGATTTCGTGTATCCGGGGATCGGCCCCCGCCTCGCCGCGCCCGACCGTCTCACCGAGATCTGGTACCAGTCGTTCAATCAGATGGATCTGGCGGTGCAGCTGGTCGGTGCCAGCCGGGCGAGCTGCGCCGCCTATATCGGGCACTTCCTGCGGCACTGGTCGCACCGCAAGGACGCGTTCGATCCGGTGCTCGACGCCTTCGTGGACGCGTATTGGAAGCCCGGAAACCTCGCGGGTGGCTTCGCGCATTACCGGGCGGCCCATGCCGGGCGGGTGGCGATGCTCAAGGGCGAGGCCCCGCCCCTGCCGCCGATCACCGTGCCGACCTGCGTGCGCTGGGCCGAGCACGACCCGATCTTCCCCTACGCCTGGACCGACCGCCTGGGCGAGACCTTCTCGGATCTCGATCTGGCGCCGTTCCCGGGGGTGGGGCACTTCCCGCACCGGGAGGATCCCGACCGGGCGGCGGAGGAGATTGCGGGGTTCTTCGCGCGGATCGGGTGGGTGTGAGCCACCGCGTGTCTGGCGTGCGCGAGAAGCCCTCTCCCGTGGGGCTACTCGATCGGCACGCCGTGCGCGGCACAGTGGCGGCCGAATGAAGCGCGGGTCCCCTCTCCTGAAGGAAGAGGGGACCCGCGTCTCGTCCCGAAAGGCACGGGGTGCAGCCAGCGGCAGCCCAACCTCACGCGGCCAGCGCCAATCCTTCATCGGCCTCGGCCGCCATGAACTGCGCCCGGGCGAGTTCGGCGAAGCGGCCATCCTGCGCGACCAGCTGGTCGAAGGTGCCGGCCTCGACGATCCGGCCCTCGTGGAACACCAGGATCCGGTCGGCGTCGCGGATCGTGGCCAGCCGGTGGGCGATCACGAAGGTGGTGCGCCCCTCCATCACGGTCTCCAGCGCGCCCTGGAGCTTGCGCTCGGTGGCCGCGTCGAGCGCCGAGGTCGCCTCGTCGAGGATCAGGATCGGCGGATTCTTCAGGAGCGCCCGGGCGATCGAGAGCCGCTGACGCTCGCCCCCCGAGAGCGACCGGCCGCGCTCGCCGATCACCGTGTCGAGCCCGGCGGGCTGGCGGGCCATGAAGGTGCTGGCCTGGGCGCGCTCCAGCGCGTCGAGCATCTCGGCGTCGGTCGCGTCCGGGCAGCCGACCTGCAGGTTCTCGCGGATCGAGCGGGCGAACAGCATCGGCTCCTGGAACACCACGCCGATGTTGTGGCGCAGGCTCGAGAGGCCGACGTCGCGGATGTCCATCCCATCGATCCGGATCGAACCGGCGGCCGGGTCGAAGCTGCGGTGCAGGAGGCCCAGCGTCGTCGACTTGCCCGAGCCGGTGGTGCCGACCAGCGCGATCGTCTCGCCGGGGCGCGCCGAGAAGGACACGCCGTCCAGCGCCCGGCGGCGGCCATCGTACGAGAAAGCGACGTCGTCGAACGTGACCTCGCCCTCGAACCGCGCCACCTGCCGGGCCTGCGGCCGGTCGGCCACCGCCGGGACGGTGTCGTAGATCTCGAAGAACTCGGCGATCTTCGGGGCCTGCTGGAACAGGCCGTTGACGAAGCCGACCACGTGGTCGAGCCGGGCCACGAAGGCGGTGGCGAGGCTCATGAAGGCCACGACCTCGCCCACCGTGGTGGTGCCAGCCTGATACAGCCAGATGCCGGTGACGAAGATCGCCGTCATGGTGATGGTGGCGGAGGCGCGGGTCGCCACGTTGGCGAGCGCCCACCAGGACAGGACCGGGATCTGCGCGGCCAGCAGATTGGTGATGATGCCGCGCATCGCGTCCTTCTCGGCCTTGGCGCGGGTGAACGACTGGATCACCGCGACGTTGCCGAGCGCGTCCGAAGCGTGGGCCGCGAGGCCGGAATTGAATTCCTCGACCTGACACTGCAGCGTCTCGGTCCGGCGCATCACGAAGGTGGTCAGCGCCGTGAAGGCGAGCACCAGCACCACCAGGATCGAGCCGAGCTGCCAGTTGATCAACAGGGTCATCGGCAGGAGCACGCCCAGCGAGACCAGGGCGACGAGGTGGTCGCGGAAGAAGCCGAGCCACAGCCACGCCATGCCGTTCGTGCCCTCCAGCATCGCCTTCAGCACGCGGCCGGAATGGTTGGCCGAGTGGAAGGCGAGCGGCAGGTCGAGCACGTGCTCGAAGTAGCTCGCCATCGAGGACAGACGGTTGCGGTGGGCCAGCCGGTCGGCGTGGAGCGCGATGAACACGCCCGCCGCGATGGTGAAGAACCCGAACGCCACCCAGGCGGCCAGCAGGGGCAGCATCGTGCCCATGGCGTCGCCGCCGCGCTTGAGATGAGTCAGCTGGTCGATGATGCGGCCCATCAGCAGCGGTTCGGCGAAGGCCGCCACCGCCAGCACGACGTTGGTGGCGGCCAAGCCGATCGCCAGCCGCCGCTCCGCCTTCAAAAATCCCAGGACCCGCCCGTACAGACGAACCATCACGACCGCTCCGCCACCCCTGGCGCGGCCCGTGTGACCCGGGTCCTGCGCCGTCTCTTAAGAAGGTCGCTTGGCCGGCGGCGTCGCCGCCTCTGCCGTCAAACCCCTCGTACGACAGGCGTATGCCAGGTTCTGCCTGAACGCGCGATGACGGATCGATACAGGTTGGAAACATCCGCGCTTACTGTTTGTTCAGCAAGATGTCCTAACCTCGCGGGTTACCCGGTCGTTCTCGGTCCCGACAGGCCGGCCGGCCGGCGGGTGACGGTCGCGCCGCTCCGGGCGCCCGTGCCGAACGCGAGGGGACTGCCGTAGCCCGCCCCTTCCCTACTTGGCGGTGAGCAGCGCCCAGTAGACCTTGTACTTCGAGCCCGGCGCGTAGGCGGTGGCGATGCCCATCTTGGTCGCCTTCGGGTCGAGCATCGTGGCGTTGTGCGGGGGACTGTCGCGCCAGCCGGAAAAGGCCTCGGCCAGGGTGTGGTAGCCGGCCGAGAGGTTGGCGTTCACGTCCGCGTAGCCGAGCCGCTCCACCGCGGCCTTGACGGTCTGCGCCCGGCTCGGCCGGTCGGCCAGCGCCATGGAGGCCGCCTCGGCCTCGGCCAGCCGCTGCAATTCCGGATCGACGGTGAGCGGCGCCGCGCCGCGGTTGCGGCGGTACGACGAGATCATGTCGCGGGCCGCCTCGACATCGATATGCGCGCTGTTGTTGGCGAGCGGCAGGTATATGCTCGGCAGCGCCGAGGAGGTCGGCGCCTGGGCGGCGCAGGAGCCGAGAAGCGCCAACGCCGGCAGGCAGAGCACCCGCGGCAGGGTCCGTCTCTTGTGTCGTGCGCCCACGTTTCCTGGTCCCCACCCCGGCAGCCGGCTCGGATGCCGGAGCCATATAGGCATTGTCGGACCCGCCTGCATCCGCGCTGCAGAATCACCAGCTCGACGTGATATGACGTTCGGTGTCATAACGTCCGAGGCTTTTTCGTCTCCCATGGCACGCGCGCGACTCCTGCTCGATGACAAGAGGGTCTTCGCGGATGGTATGATCCTTCAGCTCAAACTGTGGGAACTTCAGCCTCCCGACCGGGTGCGTGGTTCAGTGCACGGCTTCAAATATTCGCTGTTCTACGGTGGTGAGGGTCAGCGGATCCTGGCTTACGACAATGAGGCGGGGAAGGGTGATCACGTCCATCGCGGTGCGGAGGAAACGCCCTACCTGTTCACGACGTTCGAGACGCTGCTGGATGACTTCCTGACCGAGGTCGGTGTGCTGCGCGGAGGTGATCGATGAGCGATGAAGTGACCGTCGTCATCGGCGGGTCGGTGGAGGATATGCGGGCGCGTTTCCTCTCGGCGGTGCGGCGTGCGGAGGCAGGCGAAGCCGTGGAGCCGGAACGTGTTGTCACCTTCGAGAACTGGACGACCTTCCTCAAGACCTTCTCGACCGCCCGCATCGCGGTGCTGGAGGCCCTGGCGGCAGGGCCGGCCGACTCCATCACCGCGCTGGCAGGCTCGCTCGGCCGGAATTACCGACGCGTGCACGACGACGTGGCGGCTCTGGAGAAGGTGGGCCTGCTGAAGCGGACCGGGACACGGGTGATGCTCGCCGCCGAGGGCGCGTGTGCGCATCTCGACCTGAGGCCCGCCCAAGCGCGCCCGTAGGGGCGCCCTCCTCCTGAAGGCAGAGCCCGGGGTTCGTCGCCTCAGCCCCCAGCGCTCCGCAGGCTCCGGTCCCGCTGCGCCCGGCTCCCCTCCCCGGCCTCGGCGGCCGGCGCCGCCAGCCCGAACCGGCTGGCGATCTCGCCCATGGCGGTCTGCATCGAGTCGAGGCCCTGCACGGTCACGATGCTGGAGCCGGGGCCGAGCGGCGGGATGAAGCCCGCCTCGCAGAGGCTCGCGAACACGGAAAAGTTCAGGTCGGTCAGCACCTTCTGGCCGAGGCTGACGTCGGTGATCCAGACCAGCAGCTCGAATTCGAGGAACGGGTCGCCGATCTTCTTGAACACCACCCGGGGCGCGGGCTCCTTCAGCACGTCGGCATGGGCGATCGCGCAGCCCGTGATCATCTCGGCGGCGCGCACCGGGTCCTGATTGCGTAGGACGCTGACCGTGATGCTCACCCGCCCCGAGCGGTCGCCCCGCACCCGGTTCTTCACCACGCCGGAGATCAGGTTGGAGTTCGGCACGATCACGGCCGAGCGGTCGAAGGTCTGGATCTCCGTGGAGCGCACCGAGATCCGCTTCACGATGCCCTCGGAATCACCGATCACCACCTGATCGCCGACCCGGATCGGCCGCTCCCACAGGAGCAGCAGGCCCGAGACGAAGTTGTTGACGATCGACTGGAGGCCGAAACCGATACCGACCGACAGGGCGCCGGCCACCAGGGTGAGCTTTTCGAGGCTCAGGCCCAGATACGAGAAGGCGAGCGCGAGCGCGAGCAGGAAGCCGCAATAGCCCGCCACCGTGGTGATCGAGTTGCGCAGGCCGGCGTCGAGGTCGGTGGCCGGCAGGTAGGTGTTCTCGAGCCAGCGCTGCACGCCCTTGGTGATGAACACGCCGACCGCCAGGATGCCGATCCCCAGCGCGATGCTGGACAGCGAGATCGTGACGTCGCCGACCTTGAAGCCGAAGAAGGCCTGCCGGACCGAGGAGACGATGTCGGTCGAATCGAGCCCCCAGGGCGCCAGCACCAGCAGGGCCGCCACCAGGAACAGCACGACCCGGGCGCCTCCGGTCGCGAGGACCGAGATCTGGTTCAGCGAGCGCTTGCGCAGGCCGGTATTGGCCTGGAGCGTGGTGGCGAGGCGCGTCTCGTCGGAGAGCGCGCGGCCGATGAAGATATCGACGCTCTGAACCAGCAGGTACAGCAGCACCAAGATGCAGGCGGCCCAGATAAACTGATCGATCAGGAAGGTCGCGAAGGCGACGTAGCCCACCAGCGCACCAAGCCCGATCACCGCCACGGCGGCCCAGCCGAGGAGGCGGGCCGGGCCGCCGATGCTCGTGGTCGACTTGGTCGGCACGTAGGGGCCGAAGCAGGCCTCTTCCTCCTGCTCGGTATCGGCGAAGCGGTGCAAGCCGATCGCCAGGATCAGGGCGGTCGCCACGGCGCCGAGGCCGCGCGTCGCGATGGAAATCGGCAGCGCGGCCGAGATCCCGGAATTCAGGGCCTCCACGGACTTCACCACGGTCACCACCGTGGCGATGCCGACCGCGAGGCGCGTCAGGCGCGTGGCCGCCGCGTCGCCCACGGGGGCGGGACGCCAGGCGGGCTTTTCCGGGCTCAGCAGCCCGTCGCAGAGCGCCTCCACGAAGGCGATGAAGGCGAGCCCCCCGGAGATCGCGGCCGCCACCGGCAGGAGCCGGGACGGCAGGAGGTTGGTGGCATCGAGCGCGTAATAGACCGCGTAGGAGCCGGCCACCGCCGGCACCGTCCCGAGCAGGATCACCCGCCAGGCGGCGAGCAGGCGCGCGCGCCGCGACGGATCGGTCGTGCCCACGTCCCGGTGGGCGCCCCGGGGCGCGATGTTGCGCCGCCCGAAATACAGCGCCACCGAGATTCCGAAGGCGAGCCCCAGGAACAGCAGATTGCCCAGGCTGCCGTTGCGGGAGAACAGCAGGCCGATATCGGAGACCGCGCTCTGCAGCGCGCGGGTGTCGCGCGGCACGTCGGCCATCACCTTGGCCCAGAGGCCCGGGCCGATCAGCGGCTGCGAGCGCTGGAACAGGTCGCGGGTGAAGGATTCGCGGCGTCGGTTCGAGACGCGATCGACGATCTGGTCACCCTGGACCACCAGGGAGCGGGCCAGCCGCTGGCTCTCGTCGATCCGGGTGACCGCGGCCTCGCGCTCGGCGCGCTGCTCGGCGACCTCCGGGCTCTCCTGCGTGTCCTTGGGCTTCGGTCCGAGCTGGGTCAGCCGCTCGCGGGCCGCCTCGAGGGGGCCGTCGAGCCGCGTGACCAGGCCGCGGATCTCGTCGGTGACCGCGGCGGCGCTGTCGCGGATGGCGGTGAGATCGGCCACCGTCAGGTCGGTATGCCCGAGCTGCTTCTCGCGGGCGTCGAGTTCGGACTTGGCGGCGTCGAGCTTGGCCCGAACCGCCTTGTACTGCTCGGGGACGTCCGCCGGGACCGGGGCGGGTTTGGCCGCGGTCGGTTTGGCCCCAGCGGGCTTGGTCTCCGCGGGCTTGGTCTCCGAGGGCTTGGCCTCCGCGGGCTTGCCGGCAGGCGCCTGAGCCTGGGCGGGGGCCTGAGCCGGCGTCGGGGCGGGCGTCTCGGCACAGGCTGGCGGGGATGCGGCGGCCAGGCCGAGCATCAGGGCGGCAAACAGGGTGGGCAGGCGGGACGGGCGCGCGCCGCCATCCAGCTTGCAGGTACGCTCTTGCGTACGCGTCATGGGCGACCTCGCGTCGGGCGCGCCGGACGCACGGTCGGCATCCGGCATCGGCGAATCGGCGGCGATTAGGGGACCGGGCGGCCCCCTGGCAGCCCCGCGCTCTGCGGGAGCAATGGGGCGAAACCGTGCCCCTGCCCGCCCTGCGCCGGATCCGGCGGCCCCCCCGGGGGCTTGGCCCGGGGATGGCTTTCGGAGGCCTCGTGTGGGTGCGTCCCCAGGGCCTGCCCGGAAAAGCTTCACAAGGGCGTCATGCTGGGATTACATGAACGCCTCATGGACAGGGCCTTTTCGTCATCACGCGAAAGGGCTTGGCCGGCGATCGTGCCGGCTCGGCCCGGCCGCGTTCCGGATCTGATCGCCCCGACTGGCGCCCCCGCGCGCCGGCCCGCCGCCCTGTTGCTCCCTCCGCCGCTCCCCCCAGGTCGCCGCCCCGTGCGCCGGCCCGCCCGCTATCGGCTTTTGGCCGGTTCGGACGGACCGGTGAGGCGTCGGCCCGGTCCCGCGCGTTATCCGCGTCAGAGCTAGTGTTGAAGAGTCGCGCCGATGATGGATCTCCAAACCCTCGTCCTCAACGCGGATTATCGGCCGCTCTCGTATAATCCGCTCTCCCTCTGGTCGTGGAAGGACGCCTTCACGGCCCTGTTCCTCGACCGGGTCACCCTGGTGGCGAGCTACGACGTCGAGGCGCGCTCGCCGTCACGGTCGCTGCGGGTGCCCAGCGTCGTCGCGCTGAAGAACTATGTGGCGCTCGCCCGCAGCCCGGCCTTCACCCGCTACAACATCTACCTGCGCGACGGCTTCAGCTGCCAGTATTGCGGCCTGCGGCTGCCCTCGGGGGGCCTGACCTTCGACCACGTGGTGCCGCGCTCCCGGGGCGGCCTGTCGAGCTGGGAGAACGTCGTGGCGGCCTGCTCGCCCTGCAACCTCCGCAAGGCCAACCGCACCCCGGCCGAGGCCGACATGCCGCTGGCGATCGAGCCCCGGCGGCCGACCCGCTACGAACTGCACCACCGCCAGCCGGAGTTCGACCACAAGCAGTATCACCACACGTGGCTCGACTATCTGTATTGGGACAGCGAGCTGGAGAGCTGAGGCGGGGGCAGCGCATCGCTGCATCGAACACCGTCGCCCGCCGCCATGAGTGTGCAAGGCCGCGGATGTCCCGCCCGAACCGCGCGATGACAGGCCGGACACACGTCGCAGGCAGGGACCCGGCCGGTCAACGCCCGGCGTCCCGGCGGTTGCCTCACCAAGCCGGCGTGGTGCGGGGCGGCTCGTTGTACATCGGGACGTTGTGGTTGCGCGGCAGGTAGTCCCGCACCAGCACGGGCGGCCGGACCAGGGGGACGATCGGAATGGGTCGCACCCGGACCCTGTGGCGGATGACGCGCGGCTCGGGCCGATCCCCGGGCCAGGCCACGGGGGACGCCAGGGCGGGCCCTGCGACGAGCAGGGCCGCGGCGACCGCGAGACGACGACGACCACGCATGAACAGGCTCCCGCCGACAACCAAGACCAGACCGTGCCGTATCAGAACTTGATGGCCGCGCCGGCGCGGACGGTGTTCAGGTTGACCTTGTGCCCGTCGAAGCTGTCGAACAGCACGTACTGATACTCGGCGCGCAGGAGGATGTTCGGCGTGATTGCGTATTCGATGCCGGCCCCCAGCGCGACGCCGGCGACGACCTTCGTCTTCGACCGCTGATCGTTATGCGTGGCTCTGAACTGATTGACGAAGGTGTTCGTCCCGGCCAAGCTGGCGTTGTACGCGCTGACGTCGAAGCCGGAATCGGAGTAGCTGAGCGAGTCCGCGACGCGCGCGCGGCCGATTGCGACGCCGCCCGTGACATACGGCATGAGGCTGTCGATGGCGTAGCCGAGGCGGGCCCGCAGCGTCCCGTAATCGGTGATCCGCGTTGCGGAGGTCCCGTTCAGGTTGAGGGTCTCCTGGAGACCCAGCGAATTGGTCTTGATGCGGCCGACGCTGTCGGAGGAAGAGCCCAAGCGGCCGAAATTCGTGTAGTCGCCCTCGATCCCGAACACGAAGCTGTCGTACTGGACGTTGTAGCCGACATAGCCACCGAAGCTCGCGGAGCCGACGCGCCGCGATGGCGGGCTCAGCAGGCCCGAGGCACCGAAATCCGACTCGGCGGTCGAGTTGTGCGAGCGCTCGTAGACCAGCGGCGAGAGCGCGTTCTTGAACCCGAGCGCCGCCGAGGTGTAGCCGCCATGGCCGCCGACATACACGCCGCTCCAGTCGATCACCCGGACCGGGGCCGGAATCGGATCGTAATCGGCCCCGCGCAGGTAATCGTAATCCAGGTCTGCAGCCCGGGCGGTGTTGACACCGCAGAGACCGAGAACCGCCAGTAGCGGAAAGGTGACGGTACGCATCGGGATCGTCCTGGAACTGACGTGACAAGCGGCGGATCGAGCCTCAACACCGTGATAGTCGGGTAACCTTAATCATCCGTTGATCGAAACGAGTTTCCAGGTCGCAATGTTGATCTATCGCTGTTGTCAGCGGTCTCTCGAACGACATCGAACGGCATCCGACATGTCTTCGGCTGCATCCGCGGCCCGCGCGGCAGCACCGAAACGCGAAACGGCGCGGAGGGCATCCGCGCCGTCGCCGTCCAGTGATGAGATCGGAGTGCGATCAGTACTTGCGCACCAGCGGGCCGGGGATCGGCTCCGGCATCAGCGGCGGCAGCGGGGCCGCCACGATACCGCCGAGGTAGTAGCGCACGCCGATCTTCACGTCGTGCGCCTCGATGTCCTTCACCTTGATCGCCTGGAGGCTGCCGGTGCAGCACGGCACGTAGCCGGCGCCGGTCTCGGCCTTGCCGAGGTTCAGGTAGCGGTAGGCCAACTCGATCTTCAGCGCGTCGGTCACGTTGTAGGCGAGACCGGCATGGAGCGCCCAGGCGAAGCTGCCGCTCGACTTGTCCTTGTAGAACTTGCTGCCGCTGTTGGTGTTGTAGACCGCGTTGCCGTTCGAGTCGTAGACCGGCTTGTAGTTGTAGGAGGGCGCGCCGCAGTCGCAGCCATAGACCGGGTTGCCGTAATCGTAACCGTAGGTCGGGCT
Organism: Methylobacterium sp. GC_Met_3; assembly: GCF_026540775.1. NCBI lineage: Bacteria > Pseudomonadati > Pseudomonadota > Alphaproteobacteria > Hyphomicrobiales > Methylobacteriaceae > Methylobacterium > Methylobacterium sp. GC_Met_3. Next base: position 131,117 of record NZ_JALNUL010000008.1, on the reverse strand, counting down.
CGTGAACTGCTGGTTGGTCGAGTAGGACGAGATGTGGTTGAAGGCGTAGCCGACGCCGCCGCCGATGAACGGCGTGATGCCGTACCACGTGCCGAGGTCGAAATACGCGTTGGCGAGCACGACTGCGGAGTCGAAGTTGCCGCTCGACTTGTTGACGCCGTAGGAGCCGAGGCCGTCATCGTAGTCCGGGCCGCGGTAGTACTCGCTGCCGCGCAGGCCGGTGGCGTAGCGATACTCACCGGTGATGTCGCCGCGGAGGAACGGGGTGAACTGGTAGCCGACACCGACGCCCGCGAAGCCGCCGCCGCCGATCACGTTACCGAAGGAGCGGTTGGCGTCCGGGTAGCCGGTGTAATCGTAGGCTTCGCTGTACTTGGGGCGGGTGTAGACACTGGCGCCCACGTCGCCGCGCAGGTACCAGCCGCCACCGACCTCGATCGGCTCGGGCGGCGGAGGGGGCGGCGGAGGCAGCAGGTCTGCCGCAGCGGCGAGGCAGGGCGCGCCGACGCTCGCCGCGAGCGTCAGGCTACGCACCAAAGCGTTGAGCTTGGAGCGGGCCATAAGAATTCCTTTACTGGAGCCGTGAGCCCGACGCTCCGCGTGCGTGCTCTGTGGTTAGCCTGTGAAGAATGCGCGCAACGTCTTAAATCCGGCTTAACGTTAAGTCTTAGCCTTGCGTGTTCTCGACCCGCCGGCGCAAACCGTTGCTCCACAAATATTGGCCGGCCTCCATTGAGGCATGCAGTGGCCTCTTCGGGGATCCACTGTACAGGGAGAAAGACTGCATGAACCGGATGCTCCCCGCCGCTTGGGACCGCCTTTGGGTCGGGCCTCGGATGGTCGCGGGTCCGGGCCGAGCGGGCTGAGTCGCCCATGCTCCCCGAGGACGTGCGCATCCTAGCGCTGATGCTGCCCGAGGCGGTGGCGGGCGCCCATAGCGGCAATCCGGATTTCCGCGTCGGCGGCCGTGTGTTCGCGACCCTGTGGGTCGAGGAGGCGCGGGTGGTGCTGCGGCTCGCGCCCGACGATCAGGCCGCTCTGTGCGAGGCCGAGCCGGACCTGTTCACGCCCCTCGACGGGGCCTGGGGTCGCCGGGGCTGGACCAACCTCGATCTCGACCTGTGCGAGGAGGAGACGCTCCGCACCGCCCTCCTGGCGGCCTGGCGCATGACGGCGCCGCCGGACCTGAGCGCCGCCTACGATTGATCCTCAAAGTCCTGGTTTCAAAAGGTCTCCGACCTTTTGCGGGTCCAGGGCGGAGCCCTGGTATCGGGCCTTGCCCGAACCTCAGGGGCTCCGCCCCCGAACCCCGCCAAAGGGCTTGCCCTTTGGAAACCCCGGACTCAGGCCGCGGCCTTGGTGACGGCGTCGACCACCTCGTCGACCACATCGTTGACGAGGCCGCGGTCGTCGCCCTCGGCCATCACGCGGATCACCGGCTCGGTGCCGGAGGGGCGGATCACGAGGCGGCCGCCATTGCCGAGGCGCTCGCGGGCATGCTCGATGGCGCTCACCACGCTGTCCTGGCGGAGCGGCTCCCCGGCCTTGTAGCGCACGTTCTTGAGGATCTGCGGCAGCGGCTCGAAGCAGTGGCAGACCTCGCTCACCGGCCGGTTCTGACGCTGCACCACGCTGAGCAGCTGGAGCGCCGCCACGAGTCCGTCGCCCGTGGTGGTGTAGTCCGACATGATGATGTGGCCGGATTGCTCGCCGCCGAGGTTGTAGCCGTGCTCGCGCATATGCTCGAGGACGTAGCGGTCGCCCACCGCGGTGCGGGCGAGCGTCAGCCCGAGGTCGCCGAGATAGCGCTCCAGGCCGAGATTCGACATGATCGTGGCCACCACCCCCGGCTGGGTCAGGCGCTCGTCCTCCTTCCAGGAGCGGGCGATCACCGCCATGAGCTGGTCGCCGTCGACCACCTGCCCCTTCTCGTCGACGATCAGCACCCGGTCGGCGTCGCCGTCCAGCGCGATGCCGATATCGGCCCGGCGCTCGCGCACCTTGGCGACCAAAGCCGCCGGCGCGGTGGAGCCGACATCGCGGTTGATGTTGAAGCCGTCCGGCTCGGTGCCGATGGCGATCACGTCGGCGCCGAGTTCCCACAGGGTCTCGGGGGCGACCCGGTAGGCGGCGCCGTTGGCGCAGTCGACCACGACGCGCAGGCCCTCCAGCGTCACCTGCCGCGGCAGGGTGCGCTTGGCGAACTCGATGTAGCGGGCATGCACGCTCTCGATCCGCTTGGCCCGGCCGAGATCGTTGGAGCCGGACAGGCGCTTGTGCATGTCGGCGTCGATCAGGCCCTCGATCTCGTGCTCGATCGCGTCGTTGAGCTTGAAGCCGTCGGGCCCGAACAGCTTGATGCCGTTATCCTCGAACGGGTTGTGCGAGGCCGAGATCATCACGCCGAGATCGGCCCGCATGGAGCGGGTCAGCATGGCGACGGCCGGCGTCGGCACGGGGCCGAGCAGCAGCACGTCCATGCCGACCGAGGTGAAGCCCGCGACCAGCGCGGTCTCGATCATGTAGCCCGACAGGCGCGTGTCCTTGCCGATCACCACCCGGTGGCGGTGGTCGCCGCGCTGGAACACGAGGCCCGCCGCCTGCCCCACCTTGAGGGCGAGTTCGGGGGTGATCACCCCGTTGGCGCGACCGCGGATACCGTCGGTTCCGAAATACTTTCGCACGAAGTCGTCTCCGAGGCGCGGTCTCACCGGCCGGACAAAGCTAGCAGATAATCGTTTACGCCGGATGCAGCGCTGCCGGCCGGGTCCATCCGGTGCTTCCCGACAAAGGCGGTCGAAATGGGGCCGAGCGCCCGACGGTCGCTACAGGATCCGCGGGAGCGCCGCGCCGACCAGGGCGAGGCCCGAGAGGGTCAGGAGGCTCAGCACGAGGGTGCGGAACGCCGCCTCGCTGATGCCGAGATAGACCCGCGCGCCGAGCAGCGTCGGAATCAGCATCGCCGGCAGCACCACGGCCAGCATCGGCAGCATGGCCCGGGTGACGAGGCCGGAGGCCAGGTAGGTGACGATCGTGACGCTGAGCATGGCGAGGTTGAAGTTCTGGATCACGGCGCGCTGCACATCGCGCTCGTAGCGCCGCAGGGTGCACCAGAGAGTGGGCAGCACCCCCGTGAACCCACCGAGCGCGCCCATCATGCCGCCGCCAAGGCCGACCAGCGCGTCGGCGAACCGGCCGCCGACGGTGATGCGGGGTAGGTTCTGGGCGAACAGCATGGCCGGGCACCAGACCAGCAGCAGCAGGCCCAGGATCGCCTTGAACCAGTCGGCGTCGAGCCGCGGCAGCAGGAGGATGCCGAGGGGGATCCCGGCGAGACCGCCGAGCACGAAGGGCGCAAGGCGCCGAAGGTCGAAGCCGCGCCGGACCGAGACGGCGGCCACGACCTGTCCGGTGAAGGCCCCGGACACCGCCAGGAACGCGCCGAGCTTCGGATCCAGCACCCAGGCCCAAAACGACAGGGAGACGAGCCCGAAGCCGAAACCCGAGAGCCCCTGCACGAAGCCGGCGGCGACGGCGCCGAGGGCGACGACGAGATAGGTCGAGACCGGCATGAGGGTTGACAGCGCCTTGTGGAGAGGCCTGTGTTTCCGATTCGATGGGATGGGCCGAGTCTCCGGCCAAGCTGGCGGCGCCGAATTGCCGACAGCGGCTCCGGTTTGTCAGGCACGAAAAAGGGCGCCTCGCGGCGCCCCTCTCGATCGTCGTCTTGTCCGGCGCTTCAGGCCTGCGGCTGCGGCTCCAGGCCACCGTCGCTCTCCTTCGGCCGGCCGCGGCCTGCCGAGGGGACCGAGGAACCCCGGGCCGGGGTCGGCGGTACGTCGCCGCCGTCGCGGACCGGGGGTTTACCCTTCAACAGGTTGCGGATCTCCTCGCCCGAGAGGGTCTCGTATTCGAGGAGCCCCTGGGCCAGGGCCTCCAGATCGTCCTTGTGCTCGGCGAGGATGCGGCGGGCCTCTTCCAGCCCGGTCTCCACCAGACGGCGCACCTCGGCGTCGATCTTCTGGGCGGTCGATTCGGAGACCGATTGCTGCCGGCCCATCGACATGCCGAGGAAGACCTCGTCGTTGTTCTCGCCGTACGCGACGGTGCCGAGTTCGGGCGAGAAGCCCCAACGCGTCACCATCATCTTGGCCAGCCGCGTCGCCTGCTCGATGTCCGACTGCGCGCCCGAGGTCACCTTATCCTGGCCGAAGGTCATCTCCTCGGCGATGCGGCCACCCATCATGATCGCCAGCCGCGAGGTCATCTGCTCGAAGCTCATGGAGAGCTTGTCGCGCTCGGGCAGCTGCATGACCATGCCGAGCGCCCGGCCGCGCGGGATGATGGTCGCTTTGTGGACCGGGTCGGTCGCCGGGACGTTGAACGCCACGATGGCGTGGCCGCCCTCGTGATAGGCGGTGAGCCGCTTCTCGTCCTCGGTCATCACAAGGGTGCGCCGCTCGGCGCCCATCATGACCTTGTCCTTGGCGTCCTCGAACTCGTGCATCGTGACGATGCGCTTGCCGCGGCGGGCCGCCAGCAGGGCCGATTCGTTGACGAGGTTCATCAGATCGGCGCCGGAGAAGCCGGGGGTGCCGCGAGCGATCACCTTGAGATCGACATCGGGGGCCAGCGGAACCTTGCGGACGTGGACCCGCAGGATGCGCTCGCGGCCGGTGACGTCCGGGTTCGGCACCATGATCTGGCGGTCGAACCGGCCGGGGCGCAGCAGCGCCGGATCCAGCACGTCGGGGCGGTTGGTCGCCGCGATGATGATGACGCCCTCGTTGGCCTCGAACCCGTCCATCTCCACGAGGAGCTGGTTCAGGGTCTGCTCGCGCTCGTCGTTGCCGCCGCCGAGGCCGGCGCCGCGATGGCGGCCGACCGCGTCGATCTCGTCGATGAAGATGATGCAGGGCGCGTTCTTCTTGGCCTGCTCGAACATGTCGCGCACGCGGCTGGCGCCGACGCCCACGAACATCTCGACGAAGTCGGAGCCCGAGATGGTGAAGAACGGCACGTTGGCCTCGCCCGCGACCGCCCGGGCGATCAGGGTCTTACCGGTGCCGGGGGGGCCGACCAGCAGCACGCCGCGCGGGATCCGGCCGCCGAGGCGCTGGAATTTCTGCGGGTCGCGCAGGAATTCCACGATCTCCTGAAGGTCTTCCTTAGCTTCCTCGACGCCGGCGACGTCATCAAAGCTGACGCGCCCGTGGGCCTCGTTCAGGAGCTTCGCCTTCGACTTGCCGAAGCCCATGGCGCGGCCGGCGCCGGACTGCATCTGGCGCGAGAGGAAGATCCAGGCGCCGATGAAGACGAGGATCGGCAGCCAGCTGACCAGCAGCTGGATGAACCAGGGGGTGTTGTCGGACGGCGGACGGGCGGTGATCTGGACGCCCTTGCCCTGAAGCTTGGAGACCAGGCCCGGGTCGTTCGGCGCGTAGCTGGTGAAGTTGCCGCCGCCCACGTAGGTGCCGGACACGTCCTGCCCGGAGATCACCACCGACTGGATCTTGCCGGCATCGGCATCGTTCAGGAGCTGGCTGTAGGCGATCTCGCTGCCGCCGCCCCGATGCCCCGGGTTCTGGAACAGGGTGACCAGGGCCAGCACAAGCAGGAAGATGACGACCCACAAGGCAAAGTTGCGAAAATTCGGGTTCATCGATCAATCCTTGGCGTGTGCGACCCCCAGGACGGACGCGTCGTCCGGCGCGACCGGTCCATCCGTGCACACAGCGCCAATGTAAGCGGGGGGGCCTCCCTTGCCAAGTAATCGCGACGCCCCTGCGGCGAGGGCAGCACTCTTCGCCCTCGGCCGGCGTGGCGGCGCGGGGGCGAGGCTCACCGTACCGGCGGGCTCCGTTGCGATCAGGAAACCCGCGAGGCTGCGCCGGACCGCCACCCGGTCCCGCAGGGCCGGCAGCAGCCATCCGAGGACCAGAGTTTCGAGCCGTTCGAGCCGGCGGGGCGCCGCCCCCGCCCGGGTCAGGGCGCGGTCGAGGCAGCGCAGGACGATCGCGTCCGGCAGGGCGGCCAGTACGGTTCCGTCGAGGCGCAGGGCCGGGCCATCCGCCGACAGGCAGGCGGCTTCGAGGGCCTTGTCGGCAGCGATGCACAGCGCCGCCTCGTCGCGGGCGGCGCGCTCGGCAAGGCGGGCGAGACGCGCGGGGGTCAGGCCTTCCCGCTCCAGGATCGGCCAGGCCGCGCGCAGGCGGCCCCGGGCGAAGCGCGGGTCGGCGTTGCTGGGATCGCGCAGGTAGGGGATGCCGCGGGCCTCGCACCACGCGACGAGCGCGGCCTTGGGCAGGGCGAGGAAGGGCCGGCCCAGGGAGATTCCGGGTGCCAGCGCCCGCTCGACGCGCATGCCGGCGAGCCCCGCGGGACCGCTGCCGGCGGCGAGCCGCATCAGCACGGTCTCGGCCTGATCGTCGAGGGTATGGCCGGTGAGGACGCGGGCCGCGCCGATGGCGGCGGCATGGGCGGCGAGCAACCGGTAGCGGGCGGCCCGGGCCGCCGCCTGAAGGCCGGTGCCGGGCTTCGCGTCCGCCCAAGCGAGGATCGCGTGCGGCAAGCCGAGCGCCCGGGCGGCGGCGGCGACGCCTTCGGCCTCCGCGCGCCCATCCGGGCGCAGGCCGTGATCGACGGTGGCGACCTGCACGGTCGCGCCCAGAGCGGCGGCGGCGTGCATCAGCGCGCTCGAATCGGGGCCGCCCGAGACGGCAAGCAGCACCCCGCCCCCGAGCCAGGGTTCAAGGGCTTGAAGAACAGAATCGTCCGCAGAGCCCGTCATGGATCCAAAAGGTCCGAGACCTTTTGCGGGTGCAGGGCAGAGCCCTGCTGGGCTCGGGCAAAGCCCGATTGTCGGTCTTCGACCGATCTCACGGCCCCGTCCCGATACCCCGCCAAAGGGCTGAGCCCCTTGGAATCCCGAATACGATTCAAGCGCCGCAGCGGGCGCGCTTCTGCTCGCGCGTGACGCCCTGGCGGACGCCCGATCCGGCGTTCGGGAACTTCCGGTCGAGCTCGGCCAGCGTCGCACAAGCCTGCTCGCGGGCCCCGAGCGCGGCGAGCGTGACACCGAGCTTCAGCATGGCATCGGGCGCCTGCGCGGAACGGGCGTAGTCGGTCGAGACCTTCAGGAACTGCTCGGCCGCCTCGCGGTTGCGACCGCGGGCGAGGTAGCTCTCGCCGAGCCAGTAGGTGGCGCCGGCAACGCGGTTGTCGCGGGGATGCGACTGGATGAACTGGCGCAGGCCCATCTCGGCCTGCTCGTACTGCTTGCCGCGGTACAGCTCCACCGCAGCCTCGTAATCCGTGGTCGGATCGCCCGTCCGCGTGGCGGCGACGCTCTCGGAGGGCCGGGCCGGGATCGCACCCGTGCGGGCCGGCGGGCGGAGGTCGACCGGCTGGTCGTAGCCGGGGGCTGCCGCCTCGGCGTCGTCCTCGCCCTCGACGGTCCCTTCCATGGCCCCTTCGATCGCCCCTTGGGGCAAACGCTGCGGCCGCGGCGCGGCTTCGGCCGCTTGGGTTGTCTCTCGGGTCGTCTCTCGAGTTGTCTCTTGGGTTGCCTCGATGGCCTCCCGCGGCGGCAGCGGCGCGGAGGGCTGGGTGCTGCCGAGCTGCATCGGCGCGCCCGGCGCCCCGGGCGTTTGCGACGGGTCGAAGGCGTCGCCGCGCTTGCCCGGCCGACCGGAACCCGGATTGACGCCGTTGACGGTGCCGGCCGGTCCGGAGGCCGGCGCGGCCGCAGGCGCGGGCTTGCCGGCGCCTCTACCCTCGCCCTTGCTCTCGGCTTTGCCCTTACCCTCGTTCAGCCGGAATTCGACATCCTCCTGGAACTTGCGCAGCTGCTCCTTGAGCTGGCGGTTCTCGTACTGGAGGGTCTCGATCTGCCCCGCCATCACGCGGGACTGGTTCTCGATGCGCCCGAGGCGCACCACCAGTTCCGAGGCGTCCTGCGCGGCGGCGGGTTGGCCGAGGAGCGCGGTGCCGAGGGCGGTGGCGAGGGCGAGACGGGTGCGAAGGCGGGCGAGCATGGGGCAGCTGCGGTCCGATGGCGGCGCGTGGCCGTAACAGATGCGCCGGTCCGCGGCAAAACTGGGGCGGAAATCGATCTTCGCCCCAGCGAACCTGCCTTGCGTTACGCCCCGGCGCCGCGGTCCAGCACGATCACCGCGCGGCGGTTCTGCGACCAGCACGAGATGTCGTTGCACACCGCCACCGGCCGCTCCTTGCCGTACGACACGGTGCGCATCCGGTTGCCCGTGATGCCGCGGGTGGCGAGGTAGTCGTTCACCGACTGGGCGCGGCGGGCGCCCAGGGAGAAGTTGTACTCGCGGGTACCGCGCTCGTCGGCATGGCCCTCGATGATGAAGGTGTAGCGCGGGTAGCGCTGCAACCAGGCGGCCTGCTTGTCCAGCGTCGCGGTCGCGGTGGGCGTCAGGTCGGTGGAATCGGATTCGAAGAAGACCCGGTCGCCGATATTGACGACGAAGTCCTGGGCGCTGCCCGGCGTCGCGGCACCGGCGCCGAACGCGGAGGCGTCGGCGAGGTCCTTGTCGTTGCTGCAGGCGCCGAGGCCGAGACCGGCGACGAGGGCGAGGCCGAGGGCGGCGGCACGGAAACGCTGGGGCATGATCGTCAAAACTCCTCGAGCGGTGCCGAAGGCCGGCTGCGGGTCTTCGAGGCGGGTCCGCGTCGTTCTGATGCCGTTGGTAGGCGCGGATGGTTAAGCGACGGTTCCACCGGGCGGCACCGGCGCGTGGTGGCGATCCACGCCGCTCGACGCCGTGCGCTGACGCACCCGGGACGCGCCCGGAATGCGGCAGCGCCGGGGCGGCGCGACCGAACGGGTGATTTCACGCGGATCGGTTGCGGCGCTGCAACAGCATCGCTCCGGTGTGGCAGCGTCCGGTACCAGACCGACGGGGACGATTAAGACATCATCAACCCTATCTCGCCCCTAATCGGCAGCCCGAACACCGGACATCCCGCCATGCGCCCCGCCCAGAGCGTCCTCATCGTCGAGGACAGCTACCTGCTCCTCGAGATCATCGCGAGCCTGTGCGAGACGCACGGCATCCGGGTGGTCGAGGCCTCTACCGGCGAGGCGGCGCTGACGCTCCTGCGCGCGCAGGGCGCGACCATCGACTGGCTGTTCACCGACATCCATCTACCCGGCCTGATCGACGGCTGGACGGTGGCGCACGCCTTCCGGACGATCCATCCGGACCGGCCGGTGGTCTACACCTCGACCGACACGATGGGCCGCACCGGCGTTCCGGGCAGCTTTTTCCTGCGCAAGCCGTTCCAGGTGCAGGAGGTCAACCGGCTGGTTCGCGCGATGGTCGAGGGGCTTGGTGAGGCGCATCGCGGCGCGCCGCTCTGCGCCACCGGCTGAGCGGGTTCAGCCCGCCCGGAACAACGCCACGATCTCCGGCGCGGCGAGCCAGGCCTCCACCCGCGGACAGGTGAGGTCGCCGGCCGGCAGGGCATCGTAGATCGAAAAGCTCGCCGCGATGAAGCCCGGCAGGTCGTAGAGCACCGGAAACGCCTCGCCCACGACCTTGGATCTCACCGCCTTGGCCTTGAACAGGTACGATCCGGTCAGCCCGAACTGCTCGGCGACCGCCGGGTAGATCGGCCAGATCACGTCCTGGGTCAGCTCGTCGCCGAGGTAATCCTCGATCTCCACGGGCTCCGGGGCGATCCCGCTCTCCACGAGCAGGCGCCGGGCGATGTCGCCGACGACATGCGCCTTCGGGTGGTTCATCAGGTGCATGAAGGCGCCCCGGCGCGCCCAGCGTGTCAGCTCGCGCTCCAGGCCGAAACCCACGGCCTCGGCGGCGCCGACGAGTTCCCGCACGGCCGGATCCCAATGGTCGAGATAGCCGAGGCGCCGGAAGACATCCTCGCGGAACAGAGCGGCGGTGCGCTCAGGCGCGAGCCCGAGCCGATGAGCGGTCAGCACGATCGCCGAGTGGTACTGCCCCATCGGAGACGGCGCGAGCTTCAGCGCGGCGAGGTCCGAGGCTTGGCCGGCATAGACCATGTCGGGGTGGAAGGCCGAGAACACGATCGACGGGAACAGCTTGAGCCGCGGGTCCGCGGCCCGCAGGGTGGCGGCGTCGCCCCCCGGGATCAGCCCGGCCGGGAAGGTTTGCGAGAAGACGTGATCGTGGGCCCGCAGGGTCCGGACCAGAGTGTCGATATGGCCGTGGTCGCGCTTCAGCGAGCCCATGGGCAGGTAGCGGACCGGGCTCTTCGGCGCGAGCAGGCGCATCGCCTGGGCGACGCCCCGGGCCTGGCAATTGCCCAGCACCGCGATGCTAGGCCCGTCCCGGCCGGTGGCGGCGCGGGCGCGGTTCCGCCATGGTGTCGCCCAGGTGGGGGCCCAACTGGACGTCGGAAACGTGAACGCGCTGCGGGCGCGCCGGGGCAGGTCGTTCAGGGCCACGTCGCGTGCCGGTGTCAGCAGACGGGTCAGCGGTCCCGAGGGCCGTCGCCGTCGTGAGGAAGAGGGTTCGAAGATGGCGTTGAATCCGTATACGGGTCTACCGGCCGAGCGATTCTGGCGCAAGGTCGTGACCAATGTGCCGCCCTTCGCGGTCAATCCGCACCCGAAGGACACGTTCGTGATCGCGCCGACCGACAAGGTCGCCACCGGCGGCTCCTGCTTCGCGCAGCGGGTGGCCGAGGCGGTGCGGGGCGCCGGGTTCAACTACTATCTGACCGAGCCGCCGACTCCCGGCATGAGCGCCGAGGAGGCCAATGCCCGCCAGTTCGGCACGTTCTCGGCGCGCTACGGCAACCTCTACTACACGCGCCAATTCGTGCAGCTGTTCGACCGGGCCTACGGGCAATTCGAGCCGGAGCTGAAGGCCTGGCTGCGCGACGACGGCCGCTACGTCGACCCGTTCCGCCCCACGGTCGAGCCGGCGGGCTTCGCCAGCGAGGCCGAGGTGATCGCGGCCCGCGACGCGCATCTCGCCGAGGTGCGCCGCCTGTTCGAGACGCTCGACGTGTTCGTGCTGACGCTCGGCCTCACGGAGGGCTGGCGCTGGCGGGCCGATGGCGCGGCGCTGCCGCTCGCCCCCGGCGTCGCGGGCGGCACCTTCGATCCGGACCTCTACGCGTGCGTCAACGCGGGCGCGGGCGAGGTGCTGGGCGACCTCAACGGCTTCCTCGACCGGCTCTGGAGCGTGAACCCGAAGGCGCGGGTGATCTTCACGGTCTCGCCGGTGCCGATGATCGCCACCTACATGGACCGGCACGTGATGGAGTCGAACAGCTACTCCAAGTCGGTGCTGCGGGTGGCGGCCGGCGAGGTGGTCGGCCGGGGCGACCCGCGGGCGGTCTATTTCCCCGCCTACGACATCGTCACCAGCAACGTGAATGCCGGGCGCTACTACAACGAGGACCAGCGCACCATCAACGACGCGGGCGTCCGCCACGTCATGCGCCTGTTCTTGGCGACCTTTGCGCGCGACCGGGTCTCCCCGGCCCCGACCCACGCGCCCGTGGACCTCGCCGCGGAATTCGAGGGCAATGCCGGCGTGATCTGCGACGAGGAGGAGATCGAGCGCAGCGTGGCGTGAGGCCGCCGTTGCCTCCGACCGGCCCTTTCGGGCAAGCTCGGCCAGTCGGGCGCCCACGCCCTCCGGAGACGAAGCCTTGAGCCTGCCCCCGCCCCGCCAGCCCGACCACGCCATCGATCCGGTCTTCGTGAAGCGGCACTCGCCCCGGGCCTTCACGGGCGAGGCCGTGCCCGAATCCGAGCTGCTGCGGATGATCGAGGCGGCGCGCTGGTCGCCCTCGGCCTACAACTCGCAGCCCTGGCGCTTCCTCTACGCGCTCCGGGGCGATGCTCATTGGGAGACGTTCCTCGGCCTGCTGGTGCCCGGCAATCAGAAATGGGTCTCGGGCACCGGCGCGATCCTGTTCCTGGTCTCGAACGGGTTCATGAAGGTCGGGGATGAGCTGAAACCCTCCTACAGCCACTCCTTCGATGCCGGCACCGCCTCCCTGGCGTTCCAGCTCCAGGCGATCCACCAGGGCTGGCACGCCCACGGCATGGTCGGCTTCGACCATGTCCGCGCCCCGGAAGTGCTGCGCCTGCCCGAGAACCACCGGATCGAGGCCGCCTTCGCGGTCGGCCGCAAGATTCCGGAAGCCGAGCTCACCGAGGAGCAGCGGCCGCGGGAGACCCCGAACGGCCGCCGGCCGATCACCGACTTCACCATCGCGGGGCCGTTCCCGCCGGCCGCGGGCTGACGCGGGCCGGAACCGGTGCCAGCAACTGCGGATTGTGTCCGCATTGCAGATCCGTCCTGAGCCCGGCCGGCGTCATCTTCGAGCCGAGCCCAGGCATGTCCTATCCGCCCTATGACATTCGGGAGCTGGCTCATGGGTTCGTCCGACAGCGGCACCACGGCCGCCGCGTTCCTCGATGACGGGCGGTTCGACCATGCCTCGGGCCTGCAGAGCGTCGCCGAGCGCCACGGGGTCAGCCTCGATGCGGTGCGTCACCTCGTGCGGGCGCTGGAGCGCGGCCACGGCACCATGGCGCAGTTCGACCATCCCGACCTCGGCGGGATGGGCCAGTGGTTTTCGGGCGGCATGGTGATGGTCGGCCGGATGTTCGACAACGGGCTGAAGGCGCGGGTCGATGCCCTCTGCACCGAACTCGCCGCCGCGCTGCCGGCGAGCGGATTTTCGGAGACGGCCCCGGCGTCGCGGCGTGGTGGCGGCGAATGGTGGCCGGCGGATCTCGGGTCCCCCGCGAGCACCGGCTCGCAGAACGGGATGCGCTACGCCTATTTTCCGGAGAGCCGGCGGCTTGCTGTCGAATCGGGGGCAGGCGTGGCGGTCTACGACACGGGCGAGCACCACATCACGGGGGTCTCGCAAGCGAACGGCAGCCTCGGCTTCACCGGTCAGGCCGGCGCCATCGATCTCGCCCGGCTGCGCCGCATCGAGGCGGAGACAGCTGCCCCGCGGCAGGCGGATCCGGCGGAGGCTCCGACACCGGCACCCGTGCCGGATCAAGCTCCGCCCGGCGACGTGCTCGCCACCATCGAGCGGCTGGCCGAGTTGCACGCCCGGGGCGTGCTCACCGACCGGGAATTCTCCGACAAGAAGGCAGAGCTGCTGGCGCGGCTGTAAGGCCTGTCCCGATTTCGCGCTGTGATACCCGGGATTCCAAAGGGCGTCGCCCTTTGACGGGTCGCCAGGGCAGAGCCCTGGCCGGTCAGGCGATGCCGGCGCGCAGCAGGTCGTGGACGTGGACGATGCCCACCGGCCGCCCGTCCGTGACCGCGAAGATCGCGGTGATGAGCCGACGGTTCATCACTTCCAGCGCCGCCTGGGCGAGCTTGTGCGGCTCCACGGTGACCGGATCGCGGGTCATGATCGTGGAGACCTGCGTGTCGAGGAGCGCCGGGCCCATGTGGCGGCGCAGGTCGCCGTCCGTAACGATGCCGACGAGGCGCCCGGCCCCATCGGTGACGCCGACGCAGCCGTAGCGCCGCGCCGCGATCTCGATCAGCACCTCGGACATCAGCGCGGTCTCGTGGACCAGCGGCATGTCCTGCGGCCCGTGCATCACCTGCTGCACGGTCTTGAGGCGGGCGGCGAGCGTGCCGCCGGGATGGAGCGTGTGGAAGCGCGCCGAGGTGAAGCCGCGCCGCTCCAGCAGCGCCACCGCCAGCGCGTCGCCCAGCGCGAGCTGGACCAGGCTGGAGGAGGTCGGCGCGAGGTCGTGCGGGCAGGATTCGCGGACCCGGGGCAGCTCCAGCAGCACGTCGGCGGCCCGGCCGAGCGTGCTCTCGCCGTTGCGTGTGATGGCGACCAGCGGGATCGAGAAGCGGCGGCTGAAGCCCACGAGGTCCGACAGTTCCGCGGTCTCGCCCGACCACGACAGCGCGATGATCACGTCGTCCCGGGCGATCATCCCGAGGTCGCCGTGGCTTGCCTCGGTGGGGTGGACGAAGAACGCGTGGGTGCCGGTGGAGGCCAGCGTCGCGGCGATCTTGCGCCCGACATGGCCGCTCTTGCCGATGCCGCTGACGATCACCCGGCCCTTGCTCTGCAGGATCGTCTGCACCGCTTCCTCGAAGGCCACGCCGAGCCGGCCTTGGAACGCCGCGCTCGCCTCCTGGAGGGCTGCGATGCCGAGCTGCAGGCTGCGGATCCCGAGATCCCGGGTGGTGGCCAGATGCGGCGCCGGCGCGTCGTAGAGGTCGTCGCGCAGGGCGCTGGAGGCGGGAGCGTTCATCGGTTCCGTTCTGAACCCGGCGGCCGGGCCGGCGATGCGAAGCGTGAACGCCGACGCTAGGCAGCCGTCGTGGTTGAAATGTGACGCCGGGACGACGCAGCGCCGCAGGTCGGCCGCCCGCAACGCGGTTGAAGCCGCGCCCGCCCGGGTCCATGCTGCCGGCACGCCACACAAATCGAGGGCTCCAGCCCCATGTCGATCCGCTTCCCCGACCCCGATCCCGCCATCCTCGCCCGGCGCGAGGCGATTTTGGCCGGCCTCGCGCCCCTGGTGGCGCCGGAGGCTCTGGTGGTGAGCGAGGACGAGCGCCGGGCCTTCGAGACCGACGGGCTGACCGCCTACCGGCAGATGCCGCTGGCCGTGGTGCTGCCCTCCACCACCGCGGAGGTCTCGGCGATCATGGCGTATTGCCACGCCAACGGCGTCCGGGTGGTGCCCCGGGGTGCCGGCACCTCGCTGGCGGGCGGCGCCATCGCGCAGGCCGACGCGATCATCCTCGGCGTCGGCAAGATGACCAAGGTGCTCGACCTCGATTTCGCCAACCGCACCGCCCGGGTGCAGAGCGGCATCACCAACCTGGCGATCTCGGGGGCGGTCAGCCACGAGGGCTTCTTCTACGCCCCCGACCCGTCGAGCCAGCTCGCCTGCACCATCGCGGGCAACATCGCGATGAATTCCGGCGGCGCGCACTGTCTCAAATACGGCGTGACCACCAACAACCTGCTCGGCGTCACCCTGGTGCTCAACGACGGCACCGTGGTGGAGATCGGCGGCCAGCACCTCGATGCCGGCGGCTATGACCTGCTCGGCCTCGTCTGCGGCTCGGAGGGGCAGCTCGGGATCGTCACCGAGGCGACGGTGCGGATCCTGCGCGCTGCCGAGGGCGCGCGGCCGGCGCTGGTCGGCTTCTCGAAGGTCGAGGATGCGGGCGATTGCGTTGCGGCGATCATCGCGGCCGGCATCATCCCGGTGGCGATCGAATACATGGATCGCGAGGCGATCCTGATCACCGAGGACTTCGCCCAGGCCGGCTATCCCCGCGACGCCGAGGCGATGCTGATCATCGAGGTCGAGGGCTCGGATACCGAGTGCGGGGCGATGCTGGCGCGGATCGAGCGCATCGCGGAAGGTTTCCGCCCGACCAGCCTGCGGGTCTCGCGCTCGGAAGCGGAATCGGCCGCGATCTGGAAGGGCCGCAAATCGGCCTTCGGGGCCACCGGCCGGATCTCCGATTACATCTGCATGGACGGCACGATCCCCACCGGCCAGCTCGGGCCGGTGCTGGAGCGGATCGGCGCGATCTGCGCCGGGAAGGGTCTGCGCGTCGCCAACGTGTTCCACGCCGGCGACGGCAACCTGCACCCGCTGATCCTGTTCGACATCAACAAGGCCGGCGAGTTGCAGAAGGCCGAGGAAGCCGGCGACGAGATCCTGAAGCTCTGCGTCGAGGTCGGCGGCTGCCTGACCGGCGAGCACGGCGTCGGCATCGAGAAGCGCGAATTGATGCGCTTCCAGTACGATCAGGTCGATCTCGATCAGCAGATGCGGGTCAAGGCGGTGTTCGATCCGGACTGGATGCTGAACCCCGCCAAGGTCTTCCCGCTGGAGGGACGGCTCGCGGCCTGAACCGGAGCCGACCCTCCTGGCGAGCCCTCAGGCCGCCTCGTTCTTGCGGCGGCCGCGGCCCGCGGCACCCTGGCGCCGGCCCTGCGGGGCGGCGGAAACCGTATCGTCAGCGGCCTCATCGTCCTGATCGGCCTGCTGGCCGCGGCCGGGCTGACCGAGGCCGAGGCTCTTGGCCAGTGCCGAGCGCTGCGCCGAGTAATTCGCCGACGTGGTCGGGTAATCGGCCGGCAGCCCGAAGCGCTCGCGATAGGTCTGCGGGTCCAGGCCGTGCTTGGTGAGGTGGCGCTTCAGCGTCTTGTACGACTTGCCGTCGATGAAGCTGATCAGGCCGTCGGGCCGGATCGACTTGCGGATCTGGGCCGGGGTCGGCCGCTCGACCGTGTCGACGACCGGGGTGACCGATCCGGAGGCGATCGAATTCAACGCGCCGTGGATGCTCGCGATCAGGCTGGGCAATTCGGCCGAGGGCAGCGAGTTGTTGGAAACGTAGGCCGCGACGACGTCCACGGTCCGTTCGATGTAATCCAGTTGGGCTGTCAGCACAGCGTCAGACATTTTCTCTTCCTTGCTTCAAAACCTGGTGGGAACCGCTCTTTTCGCGAGTTAAGACACCGGTCGGAAAAAGCAAGCTCACCCTTATACGGATCTGCGCGCGGACATAAGTCTAAGTGTGCATTAAGAGCCCGTCTCTACAGGGTGCGGTTGCATTGGCGACAACGGGAAGGCACTTCGCAGTCGCTTTATCGCGGTCTGACGCGCGAATGCTGGGCGGATCCTGAAAGCTAGTTTTCGTAGATGGGAGAGACCTTTACGCCCCGAGGCGATCGCAGTCTCGGACGGTCCAGCGTTCGGGTTTAGCGCTCTGCACAGAACATCAGCAGTCTCCGCGCAAGATTTCGTGAAACCCGCGGGCCGCAGCGACATTCGGCCCCGTCGGGCATCCGACTGATTCGCGCGCCGATAACCTCAAGTCCTGCCAACCCGAGGGTCAGGCAAAGGTCTTGCGCGGGTCGAATGCATCGCGCACGGCTTCGCCGGCGAAGACGAGCAAGCTCAGCATCACGGCGATCACCAGGAAGCCCGTGAGCCCGAGCCAGGGTGCCGTGAGGTTGTCCTTGCCCTGGGCAAGGAGTTCGCCCAGCGAGGGCGAACCCGGCGGCAGGCCGAAGCCGAGGAAGTCCAGCGAGGTCAGGGTCGTGATCGAGCCGTTCAGGATGAACGGCAGGAAGGTCAGCGTCGCCACCATGGCGTTCGGCAGCAGGTGGACCGTCATGATCCGAATATTCGACAGGCCGAGCGCCCGGGCGGCGCGGACATACTCGAAGTTCCGGGCGCGCAGGAACTCGGCGCGCACGACGCTGACCAGCGCCACCCAGGAGAACAGCAGCATGATCCCGAGCAGCACGAAGAAGCCCGGCGCGATGAAGGCCGAGATGATGATGATCAGGTAGAGGGTCGGGATCCCGCCCCAGATCTCGATGAAGCGCTGGAAGGCGAGATCGACCCAGCCGCCGAAATAACCCTGCACGGCCCCCGCCACCACGCCGATGGCCGACGAGACCGCGGCCAGGATCAGGCCGAACAGCACCGAGATGCGGAAGCCGTAGATCACCCGCGCCAGCACGTCCCGGGTGGTGTTGTCGGTGCCGAGCCAGTGCTGGGGGATGTCGGCGCAGGTCGTGCCGCCGAGCTTTTCCGCGACCGGCCGGCACTGCGCGTCCGTGAGCATCCAGGTCGGTGGCGACGGCGAGGGGGTCGGCAGATCCTCGTTGATCGTGTCGTAGGAGAAGCGGATCGGCGGCCAGAGCGCCCAGCCGTTCTGCGCGATCTCCTTGCGGATCTCGGAGGAGCGGTAATCGGTCTGCGCGAGGAAGCCGCCGAACTTTTCCTCCGGGTAGTCGACCAGCACCGGCACCAGCCACTCGCCCTTGTAGGACAGGAGGATCGGCCGATCGTTGGCGATGAACTCGGCGAACAGGCTGGCGACGAACAGGATCGTGAAGATCAGGAACGACGCGAAACCGAGGCGGTTGCGGCGAAAATTGTCGAGCCGCCGCCGGTTGATCGGCGACAGGCCACGGCGCCCGGCCGGGGCGAGCGGCGGGGGGGCGCCCTCGTCCGGCCGCAGGACGAGCGGTTGGGCGCCCGGCATCGGAGCGGGCACGGCCATGCCGTCGCCGGGGCGGGCAAGTTCGTTCATGGCTGGAGGCTCCCAAGCCGACGGGGGCTCGGCCACCCCGCGCTATGGATGGCGCAACCGACGCATCTGGGTCGGAGACGTGGATAGGTCTCTCCACGTATCCCCCTCTCCCCTCTGCGGGGGGAGGAAGAGAAGCGGAAGCGCCCAGTCTCGGTTTTCAAGCGCGCCGGGCCCGTGGGCGGAAGGACGGTGCCCGTCCCTCCAACACCCCTCAGCCGTCGAGCCGGGTCGCGGTGCCCTCGATCTCGCTCGGGCGCAGGCCGCCGCTGCGCTCCATCCAGCGGCGCAGCAGGCCGACGTTCCGGCGGTTGGCCTTGAAGGCCGCGTCGAACAGGTCGCCCGCGATCGGCACCGCGCCGATCAGACCGTCGAAGGCCACGTTGAGCCCCATCCGGGCCACCAGCCAGCCCGGCGCTCCAAGGCGCTTGGCCTCGTAGACGATGAAGGACGAGATCACCATGCCGGCCACGTCGCCGATCACCGGCACGAGGCCGATCAGCGCGTCGAACCCGACCCGCCGGTTGATCCCCGGGATCACGAAGGCCGTGTCCATCAGGTGGGCCAGCGTCTCCAGCCGGGCGAGGCTCGCCTCCCGGCCGAGATCCGCCGACAGGAAGGGCGGGCGGGCGCCGAGGCGGTCCTCGCCGCCGGGACGGGTCTCGGTCCGGGCGAAGCGGCCGGTCGGGGGGGCCTGGGTAAAATCCATGGTTGCGGTCCGTGCGGAAGCCATCGCTTTCAACGATGTGGCCCCACGGTCGGATCCCCGCAAGGAATGGCCCCGCGTCCGTCATGGCCGGCTCCGGGCGAGCCCGCTCATCCGGTCGAGGGCGGTGTCCAGGGTGGCGTCGTCCTTGGCGAAGCAGATGCGCACGAGGGTCCGCATGGAGGCATCGGGGTAGAAGGCGCTCACCGGGATCGCCGCCACGCCGTGCCGCGTGACGAGCGCCTCGCAGAACGCGGCATCGTCCCCGAGGCCGAGGCCCGCGATGTCGAGGTTGAGGAACCACGTCGCCTGGGCCGGCAGGACATCGAAGCCGAGCGCCCGCAATCCGCCGGCCAGCCGGTCCCGGGACCGGGCATAACCCGCCCGCATGGCGTCGAACCAATCCGGGGGCTTGGCGAGGCCGTACGCTACCGCCTCCTGGAGGTTCGGCGGCGTGGTGAAGGTGAGGAACTGATGCGCCTTGGCTAGCCCCTGCATCAGCCGGGCATCGGCCATCACGAAGCCGACCTTCCAGCCGGTGAGCGAGAAGATCTTGCCCGCCGAGCCGATCTTCACGGTCCGCTCGCGCATGCCGGGCAGCGCCATGAGCGGCGTATGGCGCGCGCCATCGAAGACCACGTGCTCCCAGACCTCGTCGCACAGCGCCGTCACGTCGAAGCGGCGGCAATAGTGGGCCAGAAGCGCGAGATCGTCCTGTCCGAACAGGGTGGCGCTGGGGTTGAGCGGATTGTTCACAAGCACGACCCGGGTGCGGTCGCTGAAGGCCGCCTCCAGGGCAGCCTCGTCGAGGCGGAACGCCGGCGGCGTCAGGGTCACGACCCGCGGCACGCCGCCGGCGCGTCGGACCAGCGGCAGGTAGGCGTCGTACATGGGCGCGAACAGCACGACCTCGTCGCCGGGCTCGACCAGCGCCAGCAACGCACCGGCCAGCGCCTCGGTGGCGCCGGAGGTCACCATCACCTCGGTCTCCGGATCGAGGGCGAGACCCTGATGCGCCGCGTAATGCGCCGCGATCGCCTGACGCAGGGCCGGCACGCCCATCATCGGCGGGTACTGGTTCCAGCCGTCGACCAGGGCCCGGGCACCGTGCTGGCGGATGTCGGCGGGCCCGGGATCGTCGGGGAAGCCTTGGCCGAGATTGACCGCGCCGTGGGCCTGGGCGAGCCGCGACATCGTCTCGAACACCGTCGTGGGCAGCGTCGCGAAGACCGGATTCATGCGGCGTGAAACGGGTGGTCGGGCCGGGACGGGCTCAGCATGGCCGGCCTGTAGCATGGCCACCGATCCTTGCGGAATGTGCGCATGCGCACAGACGCATCGCGCCTCCGGAATCTGACGGCTGACGAATGTTGACTTTCATCACTCGTATCGTAGTTTCTCGTCACGGCCGGTGCGGCACACCTGCCGGCAGGGCTTCGCCCCCTCGCTCTGCCATCAGGAAGCCGCCCCGGTCCTCTCGAAGGACCATCGACTTGCGGGTCGGTGGTCCTTTCGACGTTTTGGGGCTAGGCTTTCGACCGGAACTCCGCCGCCCGATCGGGAGCGGCCGATCTCGCGGTCGCCGTGCGAAGCCAAGATCGCCAGCGACCGTTCGGAACCGACGATGCGGACGGCCTCACGCTGCCTTCTCCTCGCACTGCTGATCGCGGGTCTTGGCGTGACCCTGCGGCGCGCCCTGCCGGTGACCCCTGTGGACGGGGCGCTCCAGGCAGTGCTGCGCGCTTATGCGGCTCCGCAACAGGAACACCAGCAACACGACTGAAACCTCACCGCCCTAGTGACGGCGCATTGGGCGGGCAACGCTTCGACACTGTCCTGGTGGCGAAGATGTCGCCGCAGTCAGGAGCCGTACAGGCCCCAGATAACATCATGGGCTTGGACTCCGCGTCAGGTGTCGTTTCCGCCGCGCCACGACACGAATCGGCAACGATCTCAGACTCAGCCTCCGGGACCGGCGTCGCGGGGGCCGGCACAGGGGTTTGGACACGCGGGGCTAGGGCCTTCCATGGTCGCCAGTGCGGCGGGCCCGGGCTGCCGTCAGACACGAGTCAGACATGAACGAGAGTTCACCGATCCGGACCGACACCGCCCGCGCCTACCAGCCCGGTGAGACGCCCGCGCGCGATGTCGGGCGGCGGCGGTTCCGGCCAATCCGCTGGCTCGTGATCCTGGTGCTGCTCGCCGGCGCCGGGGCGATCGGCCATCGCTGGTACGAGGCCCGGACCACCAAGGGGGCCGAGCCCGCGACGGCGCAGCATACCGGCGGCCATGGCGGCCGGCGCGGCGGGGCCGACATGCCGCAGGCGGTGGGGATCGCCTCGGTGACGACCGGCGACATGCCGGTGATCCTCCAGGGCCTCGGCACGGTGACGCCGCTCGCCACCGTGACGGTGAAGTCGCAGATCAGCGGCTATCTCATGCAGGTGAAGTTCCGCGAGGGCCAGACCGTCAAGGCCGGCGACGAACTCGCGCAGATCGATTCCCGGCCCTACGAGGCGCTGCTCGCCCAGTACCAGGGCCAGCTCGCCCGCGATCAGGCGCTCCTCCAGAACGCGAAGCTCGACCTCCAGCGCTACCAGACGCTGAACCGTCAGGATTCGATCTCGAAGCAGAACGTCGACACCCAGGCCGCCCTGGTGAAGCAGAACGAAGGGACGATCGCGGCCGACCAGGCGCTCGTCGACCAGCAGAAGCTCAACATCGCCTACACGCACATCACGGCGCCGGTGGACGGGCGGGTCGGCCTCCGGCAGGTCGACCAGGGCAACTACATCTCGGCCGCCTCCACGGCGATCGTGGTGGTGACCCAGCTCCACCCGATCTCGGTGATCTTCACCCTGCCGGAGGACGACGTCGCCCGGGTGATGCGGCAGGTGCGGGCCGGGACCAAGCTCACCGTGCGAGCCTACGACCGCGGCGACGCCCACGAGATCGCCACCGGCCGGCTCGACACGGTCGACAACCAGATCGACACGACCACCGGCACGGTGAAGCTGCGCGCCCTGTTCGACAACGCCGACGAGGAGCTGTTTCCGAACCAGTTCGTCAACGCCAAGCTGACGGTCGACACGGTGCGGGAGGCGACACTGGTGCCGAATGCGAGCCTGCTCCAGGGCACGCCCGGCACCTACGTCTACCTGATGGACGGGGACAACAAGGTCACGGTCCGGCCGATCAAGACGGGCGAGACCGACGGGACCAACACCGTGGTGGCCTCGGGACTGAAGCCGGGGGATCGGGTCGTCACGGACGGCACCGACCGGCTCAAGGACGGCGCGCCGGTGCGGATCACCGAGGGCGCCGCGGCTGCCGGCGACGGCAAGGCCGCCGAGGCGAAGCCGGACGGCAAGGGTGACGTGAAGTCCGCTGCGCCGGCCGATGGCACGACGACGGATTCGCAAGGGACAGCGGAGGGCGGTCGTCGGCACCGGCGCCGTCAGGCGCAGTGAGGGCGCGGTTGGTACGCGATAGCCGCTTCATTCCCTCCCCCCTCTGCGGGGGAGGGTGGCCCCTGCGACAGCAGGGGTCGGGAGACGGGAGCGACGCTTACAAAATGGGCGCAACCTTCATGAAGGCCCGCGTCCTGTTCTGCACCGTCGCTCCCCTCTCCCCCCCTGCTTCGCAGGGTACCCTCCCCCGCAGAGGGGGGAGGGAAGGGTCCCGCCCATGAACCCGTCCCGCCTCTTCATCCTCCGCCCGGTCGCCACCACACTGCTGATGCTGGCGATCCTGATCGTCGGCGGCGTGTCCTACCTGAACCTGCCGGTCTCGGCGCTGCCGGCCGTCGACTATCCGACGATCCAGATCCAGACCTTCTATCCGGGCGCCAGCCCCGAGGTGATGACCTCCTCGGTCACCGCGCCGCTGGAGCGGCAGTTCGGCCAGCTCGCCAACCTCAACCAGATGACCTCGCAATCCTCCGCGGGCGCCTCGGTCATCACCCTGCAGTTCAGCCTGGACCTGTCCCTCGATATCGCCGAGCAGCAGGTCCAGGCGGCGATCAACGCCGCCGGTAATTTGCTCCCTTCGGACCTGCCGGCGCCGCCGATCTACGCCAAGGTCAACCCGGCCGACGCGCCGGTGCTGACCCTGGCGCTCACCTCCAAGACGCTCCCGCTGACCCAGGTGCGCGACCTCGCAGAGTCGCGCTTGGCGCAAAAAATCAGTCAGGTGGCAGGGGTCGGTCTCGTGAGCATCTCGGGCGGCCAGCGCCCGTCCGTCCGGGTGCGGTTCAACGCGCGGGCGCTCGCCGCCTACGGGCTCAACATCGACGACCTGCGCACCACCATCACCAACCTCAACGTCAACACGCCGAAGGGCACGATCGACGGGCCCAAGCAATCCTACGCGATCAACGCCAACGACCAGATCCGAGACCCGAAGGCCTACAATGCGGCGATCATTGCCTATCGCAATGGCGCCCCGGTGATGCTCTCGGAGGTGGCCGACGTGGTCGAGGGGCCGGAGAACACCAAGCTCGGCGCCTGGGCCGACGCGACCCCGGCGGTGATCCTCAACATCCAGCGCCAGCCGGGCGCCAACGTCATCGCCACGGTCGACAAGATCAAGGCGCTGCTGCCGCAGATGCAGGCGAGCCTGCCGACCGCCGTGGCGGTGGCGCCGCTCACCGACCGGACCACCACGATCCGCGCCTCCGTGGAGGACGTGCAGTTCGAGCTGGGCCTCGCCATCGCGCTCGTCGTGCTGGTGATCTTTTTGTTCCTGCGCAGCCTGTCGGCGACCCTGATCCCGAGCCTGTCGGTACCCCTGTCGCTGGTCGGCGCCCTTTCGGTGATGGACCTGTACGGCTTCTCCCTCGACAACCTGTCGCTGATGGCGCTGACCATCGCCACCGGCTTCGTGGTCGACGACGCCATCGTGGTGATCGAGAACATCGCCCGCCACGTCGAGGCCGGCGATTCACCGCTCGAGGCGGCGCTCAAGGGCTCCCGCGAGATCGGCTTCACGATCATCTCGCTGACCGTCTCGCTGATCGCCGTGCTGATCCCGCTTCTGTTCATGGGCGACGTGGTCGGGCGGCTGTTTCACGAATTCGCCATCACGCTGGCCGCCACCATCGTGATCTCGGCGGTGGTGTCGCTGACCCTGGTGCCGATGCTCTGCGCCCGGCTCCTGAAGCACGTGCCCGAGGCGCAGGTCCGCCGTCGCGAGGGTGCGATCTCCCGGCTGGGCCGGCGCGCCATCGACGGCACGATCGAGGCCTACGGCCGGGCGCTGCGGGTGGTGCTGAACCACCAGGGCCTGACCCTGCTGGTGGCGGTGGGGACGCTGGGGCTGACCGTCTACCTGTTCGCGGTGATCCCGAAGGGCTTCTTCCCGGTCCAGGATACCGGCGTGATCCAGGGCATCACCCAGGCCGACCAATCGGTCTCCTACGCCGCCATGGCCGAGCGCCAGCAGCGCATGGCCGAGCTCGTCCTGAAGGACCCGGACGTCGCCAGCCTGTCGTCGTTCATCGGGGTCGACGGCCAGAACGTCACGCTCAATTCCGGCCGGATGCTGATCAACCTGAAGCCCCGGGACGCGCGCACGGCGTCCGCCAGCGCGATCATCCGGCGGATCTCGGCAGCGGCCGCCAACCAGCCCGGCATGCGGCTCTACATGCAGCCGGTCCAGGACCTGACAATCGACACGGCGGTCTCGGCGACCCAGTACCAAGTGATCCTGGAAAGCCCGAACATCGAGGATTTCGAGACCTGGGTGCCCCGCTTCACCGAGGCGCTGGCGCAATCGCCCGTGGTGCGGGACGTGGCCAGCGACCACCAGGGCGAGGGGCTCGCCGCCTACGTGACCATCGACCGGCCCACAGCCGGCCGCTACGGCATCACCCCGGCGACCATCGACAACGCCCTCTACGACGCTTTCGGCCAGCGGATCATCTCGACGATCTTCACCCAGTCCAACCAGTATCGGGTGATCCTGGAGGCCGATCCGAAGCTGCACACGACGCTCCGCAGCCTCGATTCGATCTACCTGCCCTCCTCCACGGCGACCAACGGGCAGGTGCCGCTCTCCGCGGTGGCGCGGATCAGCGAGCGGCGGGCGCCGCTCTTGATCTCGCATCTCGGCCAGTTCCCGGCCACCACCGTGTCGTTCAACCTCGCCCCCGGCGCGGCCCTGGGACAGGCAGTCGAGGCGATCGACGCGGTCAAGGCCGAGATCGGGCTGCCGCCCTCGTTCCGGGTGGTGCCCCAGGGTTCAGTCTTCGCCTTCCAGTCGGCGCTCGGCAACGAGCTGTTCCTCGTGCTGGCGGCGATCGTCACGGTCTACATCGTGCTGGGCGTGCTCTACGAGAGCTTCATCCACCCGATCACGATCCTCTCGACCCTGCCGTCGGCGGGGATCGGGGCGTTGCTCGGCCTGATGCTGTTCGGCTTGTCGCTCGACATCATCGCGGTGATCGGCATCGTGCTGCTGATCGGCATCGTGAAGAAGAACGCGATCATGATGATCGACTTCGCGCTCCAGGCCGAGCGCGAGGACGGGCTCGATCCCCGGGAGGCGATCTTCCAAGCCTGCCTGCTGCGCTTCCGGCCGATCCTGATGACGACCCTGGCGGCTTTGTTCGCCGCGGTGCCGCTGATCCTCGGCACCGGGGTGGGCTCGGAGCTGCGCCAGCCGCTCGGCATCTGCATCGCAGGCGGTTTGATCGTCAGCCAGGTGCTGACGCTGTTCACGACACCGGTGATTTATTTGGCGTTTGACCGGCTGGAGCGGCGGATTTCCGGTCGGCGCGATCCTGATCTGGCAGGCGGCGAGGCGCTGCCGTGAACATCTCCGAGCCGTTCATCCGGCGCCCGGTCGCGACCACGCTGCTGACCATCGGGGTGCTGCTTGCCGGGCTGTTCGCGTTCCTGAAGCTGCCGGTGGCGCCGCTGCCGCAGATCGACTTCCCGGTCATCCTGGTCCAGGCCCAGATGGCCGGCGCCTCCCCCGACACCATGGCCACCACCGTGGCGGCGCCGTTGGAACGGCGGCTCGGCGCCATCGCGGACGTCAACGAGATGACGTCGACCAACACGCTGGGCTCGACCCGGATCGTGCTGCTGTTCGGCCTGAACCGCGACATCGACGGCGCGGCCCGCGACGTCCAGGCGGCCATCAACGCGGCCCGCGCCGACTTGCCGACTGCGCTGCGGCAGAACCCGACCTACCGGAAGTTCAACCCCGCCGACACGCCGATCATCATCCTCGGCATGACCTCGGAGACGCTGACGCGTGGCCAGGTCTACGATTCCGCCGCCACGGTGGTGCAGCAGAAGCTGTCGCAGCTCCCCGGGGTCGGCAACGTCGATATCGGCGGCTCCTCCCTGCCGGCGGTGCGGGTCGAGCTCGATCCCACCGCCCTGTTCAACTACGGCATCGGCCTCGAAGGCATCCGGGCGGCTCTGGCCTCGGCCAATGCCAATTCGCCGAAAGGCGAGATCGACGCGGGTGAGCGCCGCTACCAGCTCTACGCCAACGACCAGGGCCGCAAGGCCGCCGATTATCGCGACATCATCGTGGCCTACCGCAACGGGGCTGCCGTGAAGCTCACCGATGTCGGGCAGGTGCTCGACGGCGTCGAGGACAAGCGCAACCTCGGTATCGTCAACGGCAAGTCCGGCGTGCTGCTGTTCGTCTACAAGCAGCCGGGCGCCAACGTGGTCGAGACCATCAACGCCGTGAAGCAGGCGCTGCCGCAGATCACGGCCTCGCTCCCCGGCGGCATCGACATCAAGCTCACCGGCGACCGCAGCGCCACGATCCGCGCCTCGCTCTCGGCCACCGAGGAGACCCTGCTGGTGGCGGTCGGCCTCGTGATCCTGGTGGTGTTCGGCTTCCTGCGCTCCTGGCGGGCGACGCTGATCCCGGCGGTGGCGGTGCCGATCTCGATCATCGGTACCTTCTCGGCGATGTATCTGCTGGGCTACTCGCTCAACATCCTGTCGCTGACCGCGCTGATCATCGGCACCGGCTTCGTGGTCGACGACGCCATCGTGGTGCTGGAAAACGTCCAGCGGCACATTGAGGAGGGCAAGCCCCGGCTCCAGGCGGCCTTGATCGGCGCCCGGGAGGTCGGCTTCACGGTGATCTCGATGAGCCTGTCGCTCATCGCGGTGTTCCTGCCGATCCTGCTGATGGGCGGCCTCGTCGGCCGCATCTTCCAGGAATTTTCCGTCACCCTGTCGCTGTCGATCCTGATTTCCCTGGTGTTGTCCCTTACGACGACGCCGATGATGTGCGCCCGGCTGCTCCGGGCCGAGGGGCACGGCCCCCACGGCGAATCCCCGGCGGGCCGCCGGCCAAACCTTCTGATCCGGATGCTGGAGGGCGGCTTCTCCCGGCTGCTCGGCGCCTATGCGCGGACGCTGGAGGTGGCGCTCGCCCATCCGCGCCTCGTGCTGCTGACCCTGCTCGCCACGGTGGGGCTCAACGTCTACCTCTACATCATCGTCCCGAAGGGCTTCTTCCCCGAGCAGGATACCGGCCAGATGATGGGCGGCGTCCAGGCCGACCAGCGCATCTCGTTCCAGTCCATGGAACAGAAGCTCAAGCAGGCGGCCGCGATCGTCGGCGCCGACCCGGCGGTGGAGAGCGTCGTCGGCTTCACGGGCGGGCGCGGCACCAACTCGGCCAACGTGTTCATCGGCCTGAAGCCGCTCAACGAGCGGGCGCCGATCTCGGCCGTGATGGCGCGGCTGCGGCCGAAGCTCGCGCAAGTCGCGGGCGCGCGGCTCTACGTCTTCCCCCGGCAGGATTTGCAGATGGGCGGCCGTCAGAGCTTCGCCCAGTATCAGTACACCCTCCAGGGCGACACGCCCGAGGAGCTGTTCGCCGCCGCCCCGAAGCTGGTGGCGGCCCTCCAGAAGGACCCGACCTTCGCGGACGTGACCTCCGACCAACAGGAAGGCGGCCTGGAGAGCCGGGTGGTGATCGACCGCAACACGGCCTTCCGCTACGGCATCACCCCGAACAAGATCGACAACACGCTCTACGACGCCTTCGGCCAGCGCCAGGTCTCGACGATCTACAACCCGCTGAACCAGTACCACGTCGTGATGGAGATCGCGCCGCGCTACCTGGAGACGCCGGAGACGCTGAAGCAGATCTACGTCTCGACCTCGGGTGGCAACGCGGCCGGCTCGGCGACCACCAACGCGGTGGCCGGTACCGTGGCGACGGCGGGCGGCGTCAACACCAATGCGGCGACCGGCACCAGCAGCCCGGGCAGCGGGTCGTCGGCGACCGTCGCGGGGGCGACCACCGGATCCGGCGCGGTCGGCGGCAGTCCCGGCGGCGGCGCGGCTGCGACGGCTGCCGCCTCCGCGAGTACGGCCGACACCGCCTCGAATGCCGCCGCCATCGCGTCTGACTCCGCCCGCAACGCCTCGGCCAACGCCATCGCGGCCTCGAAGGGCGGCGCCTCGTCGAGCGCCCCGGTCTCGGCCGCCAAGGAGACCATGGTCCCGCTCTCGGCCTTCGCGCGGATCGAGCCCGGCAACGCGCCCACGCAGGTGAGCCACCAGGGCCTGTTCGTGGCGACCACGATCTCATTCAACCTCGCCCCGGGCAAGAGCCTGTCGGACGCCACCGAGGCGATCGACCGGGCCATGGCCAACCTGCACCTGCCGGCCACGATCCACGGCGAGTATGCGGGCGCGGCCAAGAACTATGTCGCCTCGGCCTCGCGCCAGCCGCTGCTGATCCTGGCGGCGATCCTGGCGGTCTACGCGGTGCTGGGAATCCTGTACGAGAGCTTCGTGCATCCGCTCACGATCCTCTCCACCCTCCCCTCGGCCGGCGTCGGCGCGGTGCTGGCCCTGCTGGTGACCGGGACCGACTTCACCATCATCGCGCTGATCGCGGTGTTCCTGCTGATCGGCATCGTGAAGAAGAACGCGATCATGATGATCGACGTGGCGATCGATTCGGAGCGGACCCGGGGCGCGAATCCCGTGGATGCGATCCGGGAGGCCTGTCTCCTGCGCTTCCGGCCCATCATGATGACCACGCTGGCGGCCATGCTCGGCGCCGTGCCGCTGATCCTGGCCAACGGCGAGGGCGCTGAACTGCGCCGGCCGCTCGGCATCGCCATCGTGGGCGGGTTGATCGTGAGCCAGATCCTGACCCTCTACACCACCCCCGTCGTCTATCTCACCCTTGACCGACTCAGGCACAGGGTGCTCGACCGCCGCAGGCGCGCCGGACGGGGCGGAGAAGCGGCCCTGCCGGCCGGAGAATGATGGTCAAGGTTTCACGTGAAACATCGGCGGCCGCGGTCGTGCGCGAGGGTTTGTCCAGCCCGCGCCCTCATCCTGAGGTGACCGAGTCAGCGGGCCTCGAAGGAGGGCTCCGAGAATCGCGGCGTCTTCTGGAGGGCTCCTTCGAGGCCTGCGCTGCGCTCTGGCACCCCAGGATGAGGGTACGGTTGGGACGTGTGTCCGCCAACAATCGTCGGCTCCCCATCTTCGCCACCCTCCTCTTCGCCGCCCCCCTGGTGACCGGCTGCGTGGTCGGCCCCGACTATTCCCGGCCCTCCGTGGAGACGCCGCTCGGCTACAAGCAAGGCGGCGTCCGGGAGGACAGCCCGGCCTATGTCGCGGCGCGCAAGAAGGGGTTTCGCGAGGCGCGGCCGAGCGATGCCGTCGAGCGCGGTGACTGGTGGCGGGTCTTCCGGGATCCGAATCTCGACCGGCTGATCCGCCTCGTCGATGTCGACAACCAGTCCCTGCGGCAGGCGGTGGCGAATTACCGGCAGGCCCGGGCGCTCGTCGCCTCGGCCCAGGCCGCCCTGTACCCGACGGTGATCGGCGCCCCGAGTATCACCCGCGCCGGCAGCGGCAGCACCGTCCGCACCAGCGAGTCCCTGGTCGGTCAGGCGAGCTGGCAGCTGGACCTGTTCGGCGGAACCCGCCGCACCATCGAGAGCGAGGCGGCGCTGGCGCAATCCGACGCCGCCACCATCGCGCTGACCCGCCTGACCATCCAGGCCGAGGTGGCGGCCGATTACCTGACGGTCCGCTACGCCGACTCGCTCCAGAAGGTGCTCGACGAGAATGTCGAGAACTTCAAGAAGACCGCGGCGATCACCGAGAACCAGTATGCCGCCGGCGTGGCGGCCCGCTCCGACGTCATCACCGCGCAGACCCAGGTCCAGACCATCGAGGCCCAGGCCATCGCGGTGCGGCTGACCCGGGTGCAATACGTGAACGCCATCGCCACCCTGATCGGGCGCCCGCCCTCCGAGGTGTCGGTCCCCGTGGGCGGCATCAACCGCAATCCGCCGGCCGTGCCGGTCGGCATCCCGGGCGATCTGCTGGAGCGGCGCCCGGACGTCGCCCAGGCCGAGCGGCTGGTTCAGGCCCAGAGCGAACGCATCGGCGTCGCGGTGGCGGCTTTCTTCCCCACCGTGACGATCTCGGCCCAGGGCGGCGTTTCGGGACTCACCCGCAACGGTCTGTTCTCGGCGGCCAACCAGTTCTGGTCGGTGGCGGGCTCGGCCAGCGAGGTGCTGTTCGACGGCGGTGCCCGCACCGCGGCCCTGCGCTCGGCCGAGGCCGCCTACGACGCGCAGGTGGCCAATTACCGGCAGGTGGTGCTCGCGGCCTTCGCGGAGGTCGAGAACCAGATGGCGGCCCTGCGCATCCTCGGCCAGCAGCAGTCCGCGCAGGACAAGGCCGTCGAGCTGTCGCGCAAGGCGGTGGAGATCACGCTCAACGAGTACCGGGCCGGCACGCAGAACTTCACCACCGTGGTGACCGCGCAGGGCTTGCTCGTGTCCAACGAGATCAACGCCCTGCAGGTGCGGCTGAGCCGCTTTACCGCGGCGGTGACGCTGATCCGGGCGCTGGGCGGCGGCTGGGACGTGCGGTCGCTGCCGAGCGATTCCGAGCTGAAGGGCCCGAGCCTGCCGATCGACCGGGGCGGCCAGGCGGTCCGCCCCGACGAATAAGGCTCGGCAGGTCATGGGTTTCAAAGGGGATGAATCCCTTTTGTGGGTGCAGGGCAGAGCTCTGCTGTACGGATCCTGGCCCCCCTCTCGGGGGTCCGGGATCTGTATGCCGGGGTTTCACCCCGGCTCCCCACCAAAGGGCTGAGCCCTTTGGGATCCCCTTGATCGGAACGGACCTCCGGCAGGACGGGTTGTCCCGCCGGTTTGCTGCACCGCAGATGGACGGGAGTCGGGGATGGCCGAGCAGACGACAGCCCTCAAGAACGATGCGGCCTGCGGCACCAAGCCGGCACCGCCCTGCACGCTGGTGATCTTCGGCGCGGGCGGCGACCTGACCAAGCGCCTGCTGATGCCCTCGCTCTACAACCTTTCGGGCGCCGGGCTGCTGCCGGAGGGCTTCTCGATCCTCGGCGTCGACCACAACGACGGCACCGACGAGGGCCTGCGCGACACCCTCACCAAGACCCTGGAGGCGTTCAGCAAGGACCCGACCTCGGAGTTCCACGCCGACCATATCGATCCGAAGAGCTGGGGCTTCATCCGGGAGCGCCTTCACTACCTGAAGGGCGATTTCGAGAAACCGGAGACGTTCGCCGCCATCAAGGCGAAGGTGACGGGCAACGCGGTGTTCTACTGTGCGGTGGCGGCCCGGTTCTTCGGGACGATCGTGGACGGGCTCGGGCAGGCCGGCCTGCTCAAGCAGGAGGGCGACAATTTCCGCCGGGTGGTGATCGAAAAGCCGTTCGGCTCCGATCTCGCCTCGGCCCGGGAGCTCAACGCCCGCATCCTCAAGCAGGGCGACGAGAGCCAGTTCTACCGGATCGACCACTTCCTCGGGAAGGAGACGGTCCAGTCGATCATGGCGTTCCGCTTCGCCAACGGGCTGCTGGAGCCGGTCTGGCGGCGCGAATATATCGACAGCATCCAGATCACGGCGGCCGAGACGGTCGGCGTCGAGGAGCGCGGCGGGTTCTACGAGCCCACGGGCGCGCTGCGCGACATGGTGCCGAACCACATGTTCCAGCTCCTCTGCATGGTCGGCATGGAGCCACCGAACTCCTTCGACGCGGAGGCCGTGCGCACCGAGAAGGCCAAGCTCGCTGAGGCCGTGCGGCCGATTCCGCCGGAGGATGCGGTGCGCGGCCAGTACACGGCCGGCACCTCCGAGGGGCGCGACGTGCCGGCCTACCGGGACGAGCCGCATGTCGCCAAGGACTCGGTTACCGAGAGCTACATCGCGTTGAAGCTTCACATCGAGAACTGGCGGTGGGCCGGCGTGCCGTTCTACATCCGCACCGGCAAGCGCATGACCGGGCGGCGCACCGAAATCGCGGTTCTGTTCAAACCGGCCCCGTTCAAGATGTTCGAGGACACGCCGACCGCCGATCTCGGGCCGACCGTGATGCGGATCCAGATCGACCCGGATCACGGGGTGAGCACCGAATTCAACGTCAAGGTGCCGGGGCCGCAGATGAAGATCGGCCGCGTGCGCTCCGGCTTCCGCTACAAGGATTTCTTCGCCGACACGCCGAATGTCGGCTACGAGACCCTGCTGTACGATTGCATGACCGGCGACGCGACGCTGTTCCAGCGGGCCGACAACATCGAGGCCGGCTGGGCGGCGGTGGACCCGCTGCTCCAGGGTTGGCCGCAGGCGGATGTGAAGTTTTACGCCGCCGGCAGTCCTGGTCCGAAGGAGGCCGACGATCTCCTGGCCCGCGATGGCCGGCACTGGCTGGGGCTAGACGGGACGACGGATTGAGAACCGAAGAGCCGTGCCGGATCTGACGACCGAGGGCTCGAATGCGGCTATTTTCCGGCCCACCGCGGCATGGTAATCTCCAACCATCCTGAAGATCTTCCATCAGGCAGGGGACGGTGACTTTGGGCGAGGCCACGTTCACCTTCCAGGTCGATGAAGCCCTGAAGACTGCGTTCTCTCAGGTCGCGCGGGAGCGCGACCGCAATGACGCTCAGCTGTTGCGTGATTTCATGCACGCATACGTTCAGCAGCAACGGGACGAAACCCAGCATGACGCTTGGTTTCGTCGGCAAGTTCAGATCGGCCTGGACTCTGCCAAGAGTGGCCGCGTGATCCCCACCGAGGATGTCGAAGCCCGGTTCGCCGCCAAGCGGTCAGCCACGCAGCGACGGCTTAATGCCTTGAAATGAGGGCCTTGGTCTGGACGCTTGAAGCGCTTCAGGACCGCGACGCAATCTACGATTATATCGAGGCCGATAATCCAGCCGCTGCATTGACGCTCGACAAGCGGTTCGCCGAGCGCGCCGCGTGCCTGGTGGAGCATCCAGCCCTTGGCCGGCCGGGCCGCGTCACGGATACCCGTGAGCTGATCGTCCACCGGCGGTACATCATCGTCTACGACGTGGACGAGACTGCCGTGCGGATCCTTCGGATCTTGCACGTCGCTTTGCAATGGCCGCCCTGGTCGAGCTGAAAGCTTCTCCGGAAGCTTCGGGGGCATCGTTGCCGCGTACGGGAGGAAGGATTTTGGCGATTGGGAGTCCTCGCCAGTCTCGATCTCAGAGCCGCTTGAACGGCAGCATCGCCGCCACCGCCAGCGCATCGACCCGGTTGTTCAGCGGGTCGCTGGCATGGCCCTTGACCCAGTGCCACGCCACCTCGTGGCGTTCCCGGGCGGCGTCGATGCGGCGCCAGAGATCCTCGTTCTTCACCGGCTTCTTGTCGGCGGTGCGCCAACCCCGCGCCTTCCAGTTGTGGATCCAACTGGTGACGCCCTGGCGCAGGTACTGGGAGTCGGTGAACAGGTCGACCCGGCAGGGACGCTTCAGCGCCTCCAGCGCCTCGATCGCCGCCAGGATCTCCATGCGGTTGTTGGTGGTGTGGGCCTCGCCCCCGGAGAGTTCCTTCCGAGTATCGCCGAAGATCAGGATCGCGCCCCAGCCGCCCGGCCCGGGATTCCCCGAGCAGGCGCCGTCCGTGTAGATCTTCACGCGCGTCGGCTCGGCGGCGGGTTCGGTCACGTCGGTGCTCATCCGGTCCTCAGCCCTGCCGCCCGTAATCCCGCGCGTCCCGCGCCTGGCGATGGAAGGTGAGCCGGCGATCGAATTCCCGCGGATCCTTCGGCTTCACCAAGGCGCCGGGCGGCACGTTCAGCCAGTCCACCAGCCGGGTCAGCATGAACCGGAGCGCCGCCCCCCGGCACAGGATCGGCAGGGCCGTGACCTCGGCGGGCTCAAGGTGGCGGACAGCCTCGTAGCCGGCAAACAGGGCTGTCGCCATGTCGTGGTGGAAGGTGCCGTCGGGGTCGAAGCACCACGCGTTCAGGCACACCGCGATGTCGTACGCGAAGGCGTCCGTGCAGGCGAAGTAGAAGTCGATCAGCCCCGACAGGGCGTCACCGATGAAGAACACGTTGTCGGTGAACAGATCCGCGTGGATCACGCCCCCCGGCAGGCCTTTCGGCCAGTGTGCCTCCAGAAAGGCGAGGTCGTCCCGGGTGCGCGCCGCGAGACCGGGCTCGACCGTGTCGGCCTGATCTTCGGCCTGCGCGAAGAGCGGCCGCCATGCCGAGACCGAGAGGCTGTTGTCCCGCACCATCGGGAAATCGCGGCCGGCAGCATGCAGCGCGGCGAGCGCCCGGCCGAGTTCCCGGCAATGCTCGACGCCGGGGGTCTTGACCGAGACGCCCTCCAGGAAGCTGACGATGGCGGCGGGCCGGCCGCAGAGCTGCCCGAGGGCCTGGCCGGCCCGGTCCCGCACCGGCTGCGGGCAGGCGAGACCGCGGGCCGAGAGATGCTCCATCAGCCCGATGAAGAACGGCAGGTCGGCTTCCCGCACCCGCTTCTCGTAGAGCGTCAGGATGTAGGAGCCGCCGGTGGTCTGGAGAAAGAAGTTCGAGTTCTCGACGCCCTCGGCGATGCCCTTGAAGGAGAGCAGGCTTCCGATCGCGTAAGCCGACAGGAAATCGGCGAGCGCCGTGTCGGATACCTCGGTGTAGACGGCCACGTGTTCGCGCTCTGAATTTTTGGAACTTCGATACGACGAGGGGCGCCGAAGCGCCCCCGCATAAAGCCTGCTGCGCCTGTGTCCAGGCTGCCTATTCGGCGGCCTCGCTGCGCAGTTCCCGCGGCAGCGGGAACACCATGTCCTCGATCACGGTCGAGACCGTGTCGACCACCACGTCGTAGCGGGCCGCGAAGGCGTCGATGATTTCCTCCACCAGCACCTCGGGCGCAGAGGCGCCGGCGGTGAGGCCGAGCTTGCGGATCCCCTCGAAGGCCGGCCAATCGATCTCCTCGGCGCGCAGCACGAGGCGGGTGATCGGGCAGCCGACGCGTTCGGCGACCTCGCGCAGGCGCTGCGAATTCGAGGAGTTCGAGGAGCCGACCACGATCAGGGCATCGACCAGCGGCGCCACCTGCTTCACCGCCTCCTGGCGGTTGGTGGTCGCGTAGCAGATGTCGTCCTTGTGCGGCCCGGTGATGGTCGGGAATTTCTGCTTGAGCGCCTCGACGATGTGCCGGGTGTCGTCCACCGACAGGGTCGTCTGGGTCACCCAGGCGAGGTTGTTGGGATTCTCGGGGTTCAGGGCGCTGATCTGCTCCAGATCCTCCACCAAGGTGATCGAACCCTTGGGCAACTGGCCCATCGTGCCCACCACTTCCGGGTGGCCCGAATGGCCGACCAGCAGCACATGGCGGCCGCGCTTGTGATGGATCTCGGCCTCGCGGTGGACCTTGGTCACCAGCGGGCAGGTGGCGTCGATCGTGGTCAGCCCGCGCGAATCGGCGTTGGCCGGCACGGTCTTCGCAACGCCGTGGGCGGAGAAGATCACCGGGGCGGCGCCATCCGGCACCTCGTCGAGTTCGCGGACGAACACGGCGCCCTTCCGCTTCAGGCTCTCGACCACGTACTTGTTGTGCACGATCTCGTGCCGGACGTAGACGGGCGGCCCGTAGATCGCGAGCGCCCGCTCCACCACGTCGATGGCCCGCACCACGCCGGCGCAGAAGCCGCGTGGGGCACAGAGCAGGATCTCCAGCGGCGGCTTGCCGGTGGTGCCTGCGACGGGCTCGGAAGGCGTGATCGTAGCGGTCATGCGGGCGATGTGGCGAGGGTGGGGCTGTCCTGTCAACAGGATTGCCCTACGAACCGGGCAGAACAGGGAAGCGGACGGGCTCTGTAGCACGTTTGCCGCGGGAATTGGAGCCGCGTCCGCTCCGAACCTCACGGGGTGCCGCGAGACCGGTCCCGACCCTGCGCGGGGAGCGAGGCCGCACGGGCGCCTGCGGCAGCCTGTCAGAGCCGCCGGATTCCCGTCACCGCGCCGAAACTGTTCGCCTGGATCCGCTCCACCGCCCCGGCCAGGGGCTCGACCGCCACCGCCATGTGGTGGCCGTTGGCGTGGATCAGCGTCTCCGGGTCGAGCATCAGCCCGACATGGCCGCGCCAGAACACGAAATCGCCCCGGCGCAGGCCGGTCAGAGCGAGGGGCAGCGCCTGCCCGAGATCCCGCTCCTGCAGGTCGGCATCACGCGGGCAGGCGAGCCCCGCCGCATCCAGGCAGAGCTGCACGAGGCCCGAGCAGTCGAGCCCCAGCGTCGTCCGGCCGCCCCAGAGATAGGGTGTTTCCACGAGGCGCGCGGCCGTGCCGGCGTAGTCCGGCGCATGGTCCGCCACGGGGGCGCAGTGCCGGGCGAACACGTAGCCGCCCGGGGTCTCCAGATACGCGCCCGTCGCTCCGGTCACCACCAGACGCACCCCGAAACTCAGATGGGCGAGAACCGGCCGCTTCAGGTCGGGTTCCGGATACAGGAAGGTGCGCAGAGCCGTGACCCGGTGGGTCGGCTCCGGCCCGGCCGGGCCGAGGCTGTCGGCGGGCAGGTAGCCGACATAGCCGTCACGGGCGAGCTGCACGAAGGCGAAGCCGTTTGCCGCGTCGTACAGGGTGACGGCGTCGCCGAGCAGCGCTTCGGTGTCGAGCCCGGCATCCGGGGCAGGCGCGCGCCGCAGGGGAGCGAAGGGCGCCGTCACCCGGCGGGGGCTGCCGGCCACGAAGCGCGCGGCGGCCACCCGGCCGCGCAGGCGCTCATCGGCGATGTCGGAGCGGGCGGGCGTCAGCCGGGAATCGAGGGAGTCGGTCATGGGGAAATGCTACCAGAACGGGTTCACGATGGGATGAACGCCCGGCGGCATGGGCGGGAATCCGTTGCGCAATCCCGTCTGCGCTTCTATGTCGCACGGGATGCCCAATGGGAAAGGATGCGGGTCCGAGGTTTTCGCGTGCTCGACGGCCCCGCCGAACCGATGCGTCGCGGGGGGCAAAGCTTGATCAGCCATGCGCCGTCATGATCCGTCACAGATCTTTGATGCACTGCACAACCGCCCTGGAAAGCGCTATGTCTGTCCCATGAAGACCGCGAGTCGCCCCGTGAAGAAGACACAGAAGAGCTTCGCCGACCTCCCGCCGATCCGGGTGCGCCGCGAGCCGCCGACGGTGAACGAGGCGGTCGCGGCCGCCCAGGACCTCGCCGACGATGTCGAGCAGCAGGCCGAAATCGCGGCCGGCCTGATCGGCCTGCCCGTCGACGAGGTCCGCCCGCATGTCCTGGCGGCCAAGAAGGTGAAGCCCGAGCGCATGCCGGAGCGGATCATGACCCAGGCCAGCCCGAGCCGGGCCCCGCGCACCGTCGTGGTCGAGCGCCGCACCCGCCCGACCGTGGTGATCGAGCGCCGCACCCGGCCCCTCGCGCCCCCGCGCTGACGGGATCCGGCCCTACCAGGGCAGCGTCGCGCCCCGGTAATCGAGATACTGCGCGCCCGGCTGGCCGAGCCGGGCCGTGATGACGTCGGCGAGGCCCGTGACGCTGGTGGCGACGTCGATATCGGCCTCCGCGCCGCCCATGTCGGTGCGCACCCAGCCCGGATGCAGGATCAGCACCGAGACGTTCTCCGCCCGGTGGCGGATCTCGAAGCTGCGCGCCAGGGTGTTGAGCGCCGCCTTGCTGGCCCGGTAGTTCTCCCAGCCGCCGGTCTCGTTCAGGCTGACACTGCCGAGAATCGAGCTCATCAGCGCGAGGCTGCCGCCCGGCGCCAAGCGATCTAGGAACGCCTCGGCGAAGCGGATCGGGCTGACCGCGTTGGTAAGATAGACCTGCGCGGCGACATCCCGCGGCACCGCATGCAGCGGGTCATGCGCCTGCGTGGCAACGCCGGCCACCACGAAGATCAGGTCGAAGTGCTGGTCCGCCAAGCGGTCGTGCAGGGCGGCGACGCTCGCCTCGTCGTCGATATCGGCGGTCTCGACGCGCAGCGTTTTCGCGTCGAGGCGGGCGAGGTCGGGGGATGGGGTGCGCTGGGTCGCAGTAACGGACCAGCCGCGCGCCAGGAACGTCTCGACGAGGCCGAGCCCCAGGCCCCGGGAGGCTCCGACGATCAGCGCGTTTTTTTGAGACTGGGTCATGGTCGGCCTCCGGATATCGGGCGGATAAGAGGGGATTGGGTCCGGAGGTTTCGCGCGGGGCCGGGATTCGGGCGAAATCCGATACCGCGCGGGATGCAAGCCGGCACAGTCAGGCCGCCCGCACGGTGGCGAGGAAGCGCCCGACCTCCGCGCGGAGATGCTCGGACTGGCGCGCCAGTTCGGAGGCGGCGGACAGGACTTGGCTCGCCGCCGCCCCCGTCTCCTCCGAAGCCTGCGCGACGCCGGCGATATTGCCGGTCACTTCGTTCGTGCCGGTCGAGGCCTGGGCGACGTTGCGCACGATCTCCTGCGTGGCCGCGCCCTGCTGCTCCACCGCCGCCGCGATCGAGGTCGCCACGCTGTTGATCTCGCGGATCCGGCCCGTGATGCCACCGATGGCCGAGACGGCCTGATCGGTCACGCCCTGGATCTCGCCGATCTGGCCGGCGATCTCCTCCGTCGCCTTGGCGGTCTGGCCGGCCAGGTCCTTCACCTCGGCCGCCACCACCGCGAAGCCGCGCCCCGCTTCGCCGGCGCGGGCCGCCTCGATGGTCGCGTTCAGGGCGAGCAGGTTGGTCTGGCTCGCGATGTTCGAGATCAGCCCGACCATGTCGCCGATCCGCGCCGAGGTTTGACGCAGCGCCTGAACCAGGGTGGCGGTCTGGTCCGCTTCGCCCACGGCCGCCTGGGCCAGCGTCGCCGAGCCCCGGACCTGCCGGCCGATCTCTTGCACCGACATGCCCAACTCCTCCGCGGCGTAGGCGACCATGTTCACGTTCGCGGCGGCTTGTTCGGACGCGGCCGCGACGGCGGTCGACCGGCTCGTGGTCTCGGTAGCCGTGGAGGTCATCTGTTCTGCCGTCGTCTGCAACTCGGTGGCGGACGACGACACCATGCCGATGACGCCACCCACCGCTGCCTCGAAGCCGTCGGCCATCTGGCGCAGGGCCGCCTTGCGCTGCTCCTCGGCGGTGCGTCGCGCCTGAACGGTCTCGGCTTCGAGCTGAAGGGTGCGGATCGAACTTGCGCGCGATGCCTCCAGGGCGAGGGCGATCGCGCCGATCTCGTTGGCCCGCCCGGTATAGGGAATCTCGGCCTGATGGTCGCCGGCGGCGAGGTCCTTCATGCGCTGGATGAGGCGGTCGATCGGACGCGTGACGCGTGCGATCAGGTATCCGAGTGAACCGATGCCGACGGTGAGGGCAAGGCAGCAGAGGAGCGTCGTGAGCCCGATCGAACGCGCATAGGTCTCACCGGCGCTCGCCGTGGACTGCTCGCCGCCCGCGACGTTCAGGGCGGTGTTACGGTCGAGACAATCCAGGGCCTTCTCGAAGGGTATGCGCGAGGCCTGGAACAATGCGTTGAGGGCAGGCTGATCCTTGGCTTGCGCCGCCGCGATCAGTTTCGCGCGATACCCCTGGTATTCGCTCCAGTGTTGCTTGAACCCGGTCCAGAGGGCCCCCTTCCTCCGTGCTGGAGATCAGGGAGACGTAACCCGCCGCAACCGCTTCGGCTTCACCGAGACGGTGATCCGAGATCTCGACCAGATCGTTGACGGGCTCGACCGCGGTAACCAGGCGCGCATCGACAAGACGCAAGCGCGTTATTTTATATTTGATTTCACCAAGTTTTGATACGCTTGGTAACCAGTTCGTCGATAAATCGAGCGCATTGTCGTGAACCGATCGCAGCTGAGAAACACCGAGCACACCTTGCGCCGAGATGGCGGCCACGAGCGCACAAACAAGCGCGATGAGAATGTGCTTGACCGTGAATGCCATGGCGCTGCCTCAGACGGGAGTCGATGTTCTCCATAGTGGCGCTGATAAGCACTTCATGTACTGACTATGTGACACTGTTTTGCTGCGGCAAGGCTCTATCGCCTTACTTCCAATTTATTCTTACTGCGGTTCATATTTTCGATTTACAAGCACATTGATTTTATGATGCCACCGTCAGATCTGAATTACATCGTTCACTCATGAAAGCGCGGCCTGCGGCTGAACGGTGTCGGCAGGCGCTCTGACGTTCAAGCCGCAGCCTCCGCTCCCCGATCGACACGATCGGGTGCGGAATGACGGCTCCAGAGCGAGAGCCACCTCCGCTACGGTCGAGCAGACCAAACCTCGAAAAAAATCAATCCGCCGTCTGCACCGACCACGTGGCGTGGCGGATGCCCGGGGCGCGGGCGAGCGCGTTGGTCACGGCGTCGAGTTCATCCGCCTTCACGGCGCTGGCCGTGAGCGTCGCCACCACGTCGACCGCGCTCTCGCCGCGCTCCTCCACCTCGACGTTGCCGACCGGGTAGTTGGCCGCCTC
This sequence comes from Methylobacterium sp. GC_Met_3, assembly GCF_026540775.1. Classification (NCBI taxonomy): domain Bacteria; kingdom Pseudomonadati; phylum Pseudomonadota; class Alphaproteobacteria; order Hyphomicrobiales; family Methylobacteriaceae; genus Methylobacterium; species Methylobacterium sp. GC_Met_3. Next base: position 90,572 of record NZ_JALNUL010000008.1, on the reverse strand, counting down.
CAGGAGTTCCACCAGCAGGTCCTGCGCCGGGCCGGCCTCGCCGGGCGCGGTGGTGACCTGGACCTCGTAGGTCGCCTCGGTGGCGGATTCGCGGATCGGCGCGCGGTTGATGGCGTTCACCAGCGGCCGCAGCGCCGTGTTGCAGGCCAGCACCGTCACCATCACGAACACCGCCTCCAGGGGCAGGTCGGCGCCGCAGAACGCGCCCACCGCGGCCGAGCACCAGAGGGTCGCGGCCGTGTTGAGGCCGCGGACGTTCATGCCCTCCTTCATGATCACGCCGGCCCCGAGGAAGCCGATGCCGGAGATCACGTAGGCGACGGTCCGGACACCCCCGTCCGGGCCGCTCAGCCGCATGCCGAGATCGACGAAGGCCGAGGCCCCCACCGCCACCAGCACGGCCGTGCGCAGGCCCGCGGTGCGCTGCCGGTACTGGCGCTCGGCCCCGATGATCGTGCCCAGCACGAAGGCCACGAGCAGGCCGATCGCGGATTTCGCTTCTTCGGGGAGAGCGGCGTAGCTGGTCATCGGCGGTTCTTGCGAGCGGGGCGGTGACGAAACCGTGACATCGTGGACCGGCCCGGGCCCGAAAGCCCAAGGAAACCGGGATTGACGGCCGTACCGGGCAGCAGGCACACCGGCAACAGACTGAGGATCCCTTAAGAATTCGGGACCCGGCCGAGGAGGCGTGCAGGATGCAGGACAGAGCCCAGGCGGCGGATACGGTCCGCGCAGGATCTCTCCACGCGAAATCTTGTCGCTCATGAGCGGCGCCCTCGCCGAACGCCGGCCCGAGACGATCCCGGATGCCGCCCTGCACGGCCGCGTCATGGCGCTGCGCGAGGGGCTGGAACGCGGCCTGATCGGCAGCGCCGGCCTCGTCGAGCGCCTGCTGATCGGGCTCCTCACCGGCGGCCACCTGCTGATCGAGGGCGCGCCTGGGCTGGCCAAGACCCGCGCGGTCAAGCGGCTCGCCGACGGGCTCGACGGCTCCTTCGCGCGCATCCAGTGCACCCCCGACCTGATGCCGGCCGATCTGACCGGCACCACCGTCTGGCGGCAGGACAGCGGCACCTTCGAGTTCCTGCCCGGGCCGCTGTTCCACGCCCTCGTGCTGGTGGACGAGGTCAACCGCGCGCCCCCGAAGGTGCAGTCGGCCCTGCTCGAATCCATGGCCGAGGGTCAGGTGACGGTCTCAGGATCGACGCACCGGCTGTCCGACCCGTTCATGGTCGTGGCGACCCAGAACCCGATCGAGCATGCCGGCACCTTCCCGCTGCCGGAGGCGCAGCTCGACCGCTTCCTCCTGCACGTCGTGGTCGACATGCCCGACGAGGCCACCGAGCGGGCGATCCTCGACCTCGTGGAGGGCGAGATCACCCATCACGTCGACGCCATGACGATGCGGCTGTCGCTGGCGGACGTGCGCGCGGCCCGGGAGGCGGCGCTTTCCACCTACGTGTCGCCGGCGCTCAAGGATTATCTCGTCCGGCTGGTGGCGGCGACCCGCACCGATGCGGCGGCGCCGGACCTGCGCGCCCTGATCGAGCATCCGGCCTCGCCGCGCGGTACCCTGGCGCTGATGATGGCCGGCAAGGCCCGGGCGTGGCTGCGGGGCCGCGACCACGTCACCCCCCAGGACGTGACCGAACTCGCCCGCGACGCCCTCGCACACCGGATCGGCCTGACCTGGCGGGCGGCCGCCGAGGGCAAGACGGCGCGCGGCGTCGTCGGCGAGCTGGTGCAGCGGGTGCGGGCGCTCTGACGGTGTTCGGGCTGAAGATCCCGCGCCGCGCGCCCCCTCCCCCCTCTGCGGGGGAGGGTACCCTGCGCAGCTGGGGGGGCCGGGACAACGCCCGCCAAGAGGGGAGCGACGGTGCGGGTTTCGGCACGCGTCGCGACCTTTCCGGCACCGATCACGGCATCCATCTCTCGGGCGAGGCCCTGATGGGCCTGCGCCACCTCGCCCGGCGAGGCTCGGCGCCCGCCACGCGGACGCTGGCGGGCCTGCCGGGGGGCATCGTCACCCGCCGCCGCGGGCGCGGCTCGGAGCCGGAGGATGTCCGGCTCTGGTCGGAGGGCGACGACCGCCGCTTCATCGACCGCAACGCCACGGCCCGGACCGGGCAGCTGCATGTCCGCACCCACCACGACGAGCGCGACCGGGCCGTGGTGCTGCTCGCCGATTTCCGGCCCTCCATGCTGTTCGGCACCCGCCGGGCGCTCCGCTCGGTGGCGGCCGCCGAGGCCCTGGCGCTGCTCGGCTGGCGGGTCGCGGCCGATGGCGGCCGGGTCGGCTTGGCTGTGGCCTCCGCCGGCGCCCCCACGGTGCTGCGGCCGGCGGGCGGCGAGCGCGCCATGATCGCGGTGACCGGGGCGCTGGCCCAGGCCCATGCCGACGCGCTGGCGGCCGAAACCGGTTCGCCGACCCGCACGGAGCCCCCGCTGGAGACGACGCTCGGCCTCGCCCGCGGCCTGCTGCCGGCCGGGGGCCATCTCGTCGTCGCCAGTGCCCTGGACGATCCGGGCCCGGGCTTCGACGAACTCCTGACCCTGCTGGCCGAGCGGATCGCGATCCGGCTGATCCTGGTGAGCGACGCCTTCGAGCGCGCCCGGCCGCCAGGCTACTACCCCTTCGCCCTCGCGGACGGGCACTGGGGGACCGCCCTGTCGGCGACGGCCACCGGACAGGCCGAGGCCCGGCTCGCCGACTATGCCCGCCGCGGCATCGCGGGGGTGCGCCTCGACGTCGAGACCGGGCCTGAGGCCTACGCGCCGCTGATGGAGCGCCTCGATGCGGTGCTGTGAGGCCGGACCCGGCGGATCGCCGCGATGAACCCCGCCACGATCCCCACAGAGACCCCGCTCGGCCTCGATCAGCTCCGCGGTCTCCATCTGCCGGGCGGTGCCGCCGGAGCCGTGCAGAGCGAGATCGTCGCGGCGGCGCTCCTGGGCTTCCTCGCCGCCCTGCTGGTGGGGCTGGTGCGCTATGGGCGCAGCCGGTCCCGGGCCACGGTACGCCGGGCGGCGCTCACCGAACTCACCCGGAGCCGCAGCCTCGATCCGGAGGCGCGGCTGCTGGCCCAGGCCCGTCTGCTGCGCCGCCTCGGCCGGACGCTCGGCGGCGACGTTGAGAGCCGGGCCGTGGGGGCGGACTGGGCGGCCCGCCTCGACGGGCTGTTCCGGACCGATTTCTTCGCGCGGGGCGCCGGGCGGGTGCTCGCCGATGGTCTGTACCGCCGGCAGACGCCGGATCTCGACGCCCTGGATGCCGAGCTCGGCCGCCTGATCGGACGGCTGCGGACATGAATGGTGTTCTGCCCGCCTGGCTCAGCGCACTTCTGTCGGCCTTCGACTTCGCCGCGCCCTGGGCGCTCCTGGCCCTCCCCCTGCCGCTGCTGGCCACGCGCCTGATCCCGGCCGAGCCGGAGGGCGGCAGCGGGGCGCTGCGCGTCCCCGGCACGGTGGTCGGCGAAGGTCGCTCCGGCGCCGACCTTGCCGCCCGCGGCCGGCGCCGGGCCGCGCTGACCTGGACGCTCTGGGTCGCCCTGGTGGCGGCGCTGAGCGGCCCGCGCCTCGTCATGCCGGCGACCGCGCTTCCGGCCTCGGGCCGCGAGATCATGATCGCCATGGATCTCTCGGGCTCCATGGAGCGGCGCGACTTCACCCTCGACGGCGAGACCGTGAACCGGCTCACCGCGGTCAAGCGCGTCGGCACCGACTTCATCCGGCGCCGGGCCGGGGACCGGATCGGCCTCGTGATCTTCGCCGATCAGGCCTACGTGGCCGCCGCGCCGAGCTTCGACACTGCGGCGGTCGCCCGGGCGCTGGACGAGGCGACGATCGGCATCAGCGGCCGCTCCACCGGCATCGGCGACGGCCTCGGTCTCGCCCTGCGGCGGCTGGACCCGCGGGATGCCGGGGACGACGCCCCCTCCGTCCCCGCGGGCGGCAAGGCCGCCAAGGCCGTGATCCTGCTCTCGGACGGCGCCAACAATGCCGGCCAGACCGCCCCCAAGGACGTGGCCGAGCTCGCCAAGGAACTCGGCATCAAGGTCTACACGATCGCGCTGGGTCCCCGGGACATGGCGGATGCCGACGGGGAGCAGGATGTGGTCGACACCGAGACCCTGCGCGACATGGCGCAGGCCAGCGGCGGCGAGGCGTTCCGGGTGCGCACCACCGACGATCTCGTCCGCGTCGCCGACGCCATCGACCGGCTGGAGGGGGGCCGCGCCCTGGCACCGCCCCTGCCGCTGCGCCGGGACCTCTGGCCGTGGCCGGCGGCCTTGGCGCTCCTGAGCGCGGCCCTGTTGCTCGCCAGCCGGAGGGGGGCGTGATGGGACAGGGAAGGGCTTTGACGCAGTTTTCTCCAGGTGTCCGGCACGAATCCGATGCGATATCGCGCGTTCGTTCCCGCGCGGTCCCTTTCCCGGGCGCATGCAGCGTCAGCGGAATGCGACCCGGGACCCAGCATGGGACATTGCGAAGCGCCCGTCTCGATCAACCCGCGTCGCGATCGCGGCGCGTCCTGTGCTGGGTCCCGGATCAGGTTCCGCTGGCGCTCCACCTGTCCGGGAAAGGGCTCGGCTTCGATCGTCAGGAAGGCTGCGCCATCTCCGGGTCGCCGCGATGAGCGCCCTCGACGCATTCGCGCTCCTGCGCCCCTGGTGGTTCCTGGCGATCCCGGTCGTCGTTCTGCTGGTCCTGCGGGCCGCGTCGCGCTCGGCACCGCTCGGCGACTGGGCCCGGGCGGTGGATCCGGCGCTGATGGCCCATCTCGCCCGCACCGGCGCGGTGCTCGGCGGACGGCGGCAGGCCAACCTCGCCGCCGCCCTTGCGGCCGGGCTGATCGCCCTGGCGCTGACCGGACCCGCGGTGGAGCGCGCCGACGCACGCACCTTCCGCAACCTCGACGAGACCGTGATCGTCGTCGACCTGTCGCGCTCGGTCACCGAGGGCGGCAATCTCCAGGGGGTCCGGCAGGCCGCCGCCGCGGTCGCCGAGGCCGCCGGGACCCGAGCGGTCTCCCTCGTGGTCTACGCGGGCGACGCCTACCTCGCCGCCTCCCCGACCACCGACCGCGACAGCTTCGGCACCACCCTGTTCGCGCTGGACGCCGACACGGTGCCCGACCGCGGCTCCCATCCCGAGCGCGGGTTGGCGCTGGCCCGCCGCACCCTCGCGGAGGCCAACGTGGTGTCGGCCGACGTGGTGCTGATCAGCGACGGCGACGGCATCGGCGAGGCCGCCACCCGCGAGGCGCGCGCGATCGCCGGGCAGGGCTGGCGGCTCCAGGCCCTGTTCGTCCCCGCCGACAAGCCGCTGCCGTCGAACGCGCCCAAGCCCGACCGGGCCGCCCTCGACGCCCTCGCCCGGGCCGGCGGTGGCACGACCGCCGACATCGCGGCCCCCGGCCCGGTGCTGGACGCGGTCGGGGCTGGCCTCGCCCAGCACCTCGCGGCGGGCGGCTACGGCGTGCTGGCCTACGCGGATCTCGGGCGCTGGCTGCTGCTGATCGCGGCCCTGCCGGCCCTGATGCTGTTCCGCAGGAGTGCTTGATGAGGCGCGCGTGATGCGGCTGACCCTGCCCGAGACGGGCTTTTCCGCTCCACTCCGCGCCGGCCTCCCGCCGCGCTGGCGGCGGCTGGCCCGGATCGCTGGCCTGGCGCTCGCCGGCCTCGGCCTGCTTGCACTGCTCGCGGTCTCGCAGCCCCGCACCGGGTTCGGGCGCCTGTTGATGGGGATCGGCCTACCGGGGCTTGCCGCAGAGGTGTTCGCTGATCCGGCCTGGCGGGCCGCCGCGCTCTACGAGGCCGGCCGCTACGACGCGGCGATCGCGCTGTTCCGCTCCGGGGGACGCCGGGCGAGCTACAATCTCGGCAACGCGCTGGCGCGGGCCGGCGATCTCGACGGGGCACTCGCCGCCTACGACGAGGCCCTACGCTTCAACCCCAGGGACGCCGACGCCCAGGCCAACCGCTCGCTGATCGCCCGGATGCGCGCCGAGGTGATCGACCGTGGCCCCGGCGGCGGCATCGCCAACGGCACGGCCCAGTACGGCGCCCGCTACAACAACACCGCCAACCAGGACCAGAACAACGACATCAACGCCGCCTCCAGCGGCGAGGGTCTGGCCGGCAACAAGGAGTCGAACGCCAGCGCGTCGCTGCCCGGCAACAGCAAGGTCGCCCGCCGCGGCAAGGCCGAGCAGCAATCGATCGACGCCGGAAAGGGCCAGGCTCGGGGGTCGGCCGGCGACGCGGCCGGCCGCGGCCGGACCGGCGGCGGTTCCGCCATGGTGGCCGAGGCGCCCGAGCGCGAGGTTCGCCGGGTGACCAAGAGCTTCGAGGCCCACGAGATCCGCCCGGACCGGCTCTGGCTCCAGACCCTGCCGGACGATCCGGGCCGCTATCTCAAGCTGCGCCTGCGCGCCGAGCAGACCCGCCGGGTCGAGGCCGGCACCGCGATCCCCGCCGGGAGCAACCCGTGGTGAGTTTTTTGGCGTTTCCGAACCGCGTGCCCTCCCTCCCCCCTCTGTGGGGGAGGGTACCCTGCGCAGCAGGGGGGGAGAGGGGCAGCGCGACGCTGCAGGATTTCACGCCCGTCGCGACCTCTCCGGCACCGGCGCTCCCCCCTTGCGGGACTTCGTCCCGACCCGACCGCCTTCGGGGGCCACCCTCCCCCGCAGGGGGGGGAGGGAGGAGCCGCATTCTGCTGACGGGTTTGTTCCTCGCCCTCACCCCCCTCGCCGCCCAGGCCGAGATCGAGCCCGGCGACCTCACCCTCACGGTCACCGCCGAGCGCAACGGCAACAGCGCCCCCTTCCCCCGCGAGATGGTGCTGTTGAAGATCCACGGGGTCTACAAGCAGCCGATCCTGCTGGAGGAGGTGGTTCAGCCCTCGCTCGCCAACTTCTCCTGGACGCAGCTCGGCCGCGATCATTGGAGCAAGGCCAAGCTCCCGGACGGCCAGAGCGCCATCGCGTTCGACCGCACCGTGGCGATCTTTCCCCATCATGCGGGCCAGTTCACGATCGAGCCGTTCACCCACAAGCTCACCGTCAACGATGTCGGCGAGCGCCGGGTGGTCGAGATCCACTCGCAGCCGATCCCCTTCCCGGTGGCGCCCTGGACCGCCGCCACGGGCGGCCCGGACGCCAAGGAGCCCTGGTGGCTGCCCGCCCGGGACGTGGCGGTCACCGATTCGTGGAGCCCCGATCCCGAGACCATCAAGGTCGGCGAGACCGCCCGTCGGATCGTCACCCTGGAGGTCCAGGGCATGGTGGCCGAGGGCCTGCCGCCCCGGCCGGTGATGCGCACCCGCGGTATCATCACCTTCGCGGGCCCCGTCACCCGCGAGACCCTGCTGACCCCCTCGGGCCCCGTGGCCCGGGCCACCTACCAGTGGGACGTGAAGCCCGGCGTGCCGGAAATCATCCCCCTCGACGCGATCGCGATCCCCTGGTTCGACACCAACACCCGCACGATGCGCGAGACCGAGATCCCGGCCCGGCAGATCGGCGGCGGATTGCCCGACCGCGAGACCGACCGGGCGCCCCCGCCGGTCCCCGCGCCCCTCGCGGTCGCCGCGGCGGCGCTCGCCGCCTTCGGGCTCGGGCTGGCGCTGATCGGCTTCGGCCTGGGCCGGCCGACCCTGCGCCTGTCCGGGCCGATCCGGCGGCGCCTGCGGGCGGCAGCCCGCGCCGACGATCCGGCCGGGTTCCGCGCCGCCCTCGATGCGGCGATGCGCGAGGCGCCGGAGCTGGCCCGGATCTGGCGGGCGCAGCCCGACCTCGCCGCCGCCTTCGCGGCCCTCGACCGGTCGGTGTTCGGCGCCGCGGGCGCGGCCGGACCGGATCTGCCGGCCCTGGCGCGCAGCCTGTCACGCGCCCAACCGGTGGCCGCCGCACCGGGGCCGGACCGGCTGGCGCCCCTCGACGGACCGGCCCGCTAGAGCGCTCTCCGCCGAAGTGGACGCCGGTTCGGCGCACGAGAGCGCGTCACACCAAAGGCTTAGAGCCGCCGGGGTCTTGGCCACGGTACACGACAGCATCCCGTGGCTGGGTCATGAGCGATCCCACCCAATCCCCCTCATCCCGAGGTGCGAGGGTAGCGAGCCTCGAAGGAGGGCTCCAGCCAGCCGCGCGATCCCTGGAGGGCTCCTTCGAGGCCTCCGCTGCGCTCCGGCACCTCAGGATGAGGGAGAGGGTGGGATGACCGATCGAAGGCTTTCGGTCTTGTGTCGAGTCCCGTGGATCTTGGCGATCCTCGGCTTGTGAAGGACGGTTCGGGAACAGCCACCGCGGTTATGATTTGGGTCGCCGGCGCAGATCGCCACGGAGACCCGCTCGACATGTCCACGCCCCTGATCCGACCCATCCTCGCCGCGGCGCTCAGTGCCGCCCTGGTCCTGCCGGCCACACTTCCGACCACGGCCTTGGCCCGGTCGTCCGGCGCCGAGCGCACGCTGAAGATGGTCGACACCGACAAGGACGGCACCATCGACCTCGCCGAGGCCCAGGCGGCGGCCGGGAAGGTTTTTGACGCCGCCGAGACCGACAAGGATGGCACCGTCGACGCCAAGGAGTTGAAGGGCCGGGTCAGCAAGAAGGATCTGAAGGCGGCCGACCCCGATTCCGACGGCACCCTCGACCGGAAGGAATACCTCGCCCTGGTCGAGCAGCGCTTCAAGGCGGCCGATCCGGACGGCGACGGCAAGCTCGACGCCAAGGAACTCAAGACCCCCGCCGGCCGGAGCCTGCTGCAGCTTCTGAAGTGACGACCGCCTGATCGAAGGCCATTGCACAGTCCCTAGGCAAGTACTATTCCTGTGCAATGGCTTAAGATCCGGGCAGGCATCAATATTTTGCACGATGTTGCGTCATCTGAAAAACCTCCATAGGTTCCCAGTATCCGGACGAACAAGAACCGGGTGAACCACGAGGGAGGAGCGCGATGGCACGCGCGAATGACGTCAAGGATCGGTTCCGCGCGCGGCTGCAGGAAGCCGATGCCCGGAGCAACGCGTTTCGCCAGAAGCTGCTGGACGAGGGCAGCCGGGCTCTGCAGCCGGTCGTGGGCGTCCTGAACCTCATGGCCGAAGTGCTCAACGAGGAGGATAACGTCCACGGCAGCATCACGGGCCTCGAGGCCAGGATCGATCAGGACAACTTCATCAGCCTCTGCGCGCAGCTGCGCGGGCTCGAGGCCGAGCAGAAGATCAAGATCAAGTACGGGCCAGAACTCGGCGGCAGCAACTTCATCTCGGTCTCGGGCCTGAACCAGCGCTACAACGAGCGCCTCATGCCCGGCGCGGCGCACTGCGCCAGCGGGCGCACGGTGGGCAGCGACATCCAGCTCGACGAGCACCGGGGCGACGAGCTCGCCGAGGTGGTCCGCGAGGTGGTGGAGGATTTCTACGCCGCCCAGATCGCGCAGCGCAGCCACTTCACCTTCGCGCGTTGATCCCCGAACCGGCATGGGGGCCGGGAAACCCGGTTCCCCCCTGCACCGTCCTGCGCTAGATCTGTCGGTGATGGGGATGGAGCTCCCCGACAACCGCCCGGCATCCGCATGCCGGGCTGATGGCTCCTACCGCACGGGCGCGCTTTTCGCGGTCCGCGGTGGGGCCGTGCGCCGAAGCCGCGACGCGTGAGGTCCGCCCGACCGAAACAGGAAGGGCAGGCATGATCAAGACCCTCATCGTCATCCTCGGCGCCGGACTCGGAGGCGGTGCCCGGCACGGCGTCAACGTCGCGGTTGCGCGGCTGCTGCCGGGTCTCGGCTTTCCGCTGGCCACGCTGATCATCAACGTGCTGGGCTCGTTCCTGATGGGCGTGTTGGCCGAGGGTTTCGCCCTGCGGGGCGCGGCCAGCCACCCGGCCCGGCTGTTCCTGACCACCGGAATTCTCGGCGGCTTCACCACCTTCTCGACCTTCTCGCTCGACGCGATCAGCCTGTACGAGCGCGGCGAGACGGCCATGGCCGCCCTCTACGTGCTGGCCTCGGTGGCAACCGGTCTGGTGGGCCTGCTGGCCGGCCTCGCCCTGGTGCGTGCGGTCCTGAGCGGGAGCTGAAAAATCCCGGTTTTAGAAGGTCCCCGACCTTTTGCGGGTGCAGGGCAGCGCCCTGCTCTGTCGGGCTTCGGCCGAGCGTCGGGGCGCTGCCCCGACACCCCGCCAAAGGGCTTGCCCTTTGGGAACCCCGGACTCAATCCGCGATGAACTTCAGGCGGTGGTCGCGGTAGAGGTCGACGATCGCGGCCGCGGTCTCCTCGATGGAGCGACGGGTGACGTCGATCGTCGGCCAGCGGTTCTTGACGAACAGCCGGCGCGACATGGTGATCTCGTCGGCCACCGCCGAGCGGTCGACGTAGAGGGACGATTCGTCGGCGTTGAGGCTGGACAGCCGGTTCTGGCGGATCTGCACGATCCGCTCCGGTGACGCGAACAGGCCCACCACCAGCGGCTTGCGCGCGCGCTCGATCGCCGGCGGCAGCGGCATCCCCGGCACCAGCGGCAGGTTGGTGGTCTTGAGGCCGCGATTGGCGAGGTAGATCGAGGTCGGCGTCTTCGAGGTGCGGCTGACCCCGAGCAGGATCACGTCGGCCTGCTCCAGATCCTCCGGCAGGTTGCCGTCGTCGTGGGCCAACGTGAAGTTCATCGCGTCGATGCGCTTGAAGTACTCCGCGTTCAGCATGTGCTGGGCGCCCGGCCGGGCCGTGGTCTCGGCACCGAGATAGGCGCGCAGCAGGTCGTGGACCGGCCGCAGCACCGACAGGCACGGGGACCCGGTCTCCCGGGCGACCTCCTCCAGCCGCTCACCGAGATCGCCGCCCACCAGGGTGTAGAGCACGAGGCCCGGCGCGGCCCGGATCTCCGAGATGACCCGGTCGAGCTGCGCCGCCGAGCGTACCAGCGGGTAGACGTGCTCGATCGCCGACACCCCCTCGTACTGGGCGGCCGCCGCCCGCCCCACATTGATCAGCGTCTCGCCGGTCGAGTCGGAGACGAGGTGGAGGTGGAAATAGCTGCGGCCCATCTGGTCGCCTTCGTCACGGGGCCCGGGTTATCCACCGCCGGCCGCCAGGGGAGTCGATCAGTGTGGATAGGATGCCCGACCGGGCCGGTCCAGAACAGGACGGTGTTCGGTTATCGACTCCGCCGTTCACAGGCCCGCGATTTGGGCAGGCGGAATCCGGCCCCGTGGGACAATCCGGGACACACGGGGGGTGCGTACACGACTCGGCGTAGCCAAGGCGCTGTCGGACCATCCGGTTCTCGCAATATGGAGCGAATCCTTTAAAGCCTCGTTAACGGCGCGGCGGCGGGGACGGCCTGTGGACCCGATTGCGCGCCCGATCCTCGCCCCCCCAATAGAAAAAACAGAGTCCTAGAATCTCTCTTTTCTTTTCGAAGGGGCCTGTGTGGGGATCGGCGTGCCGCGACTCGACAGGAGGCACGCCGACAGGCATTCCGGATCGGACAAGCGGGGGTGGAGCGCAGATGACGGGGACGCCGCAGGGGGAACGCAAGGTGCTGCGTGTCCTCGAGGGAGAGGCCATCGGGCCGCCCCCCGCCTGGATGATGCGCCAAGCGGGCCGCTATCTGCCGGAATACCGGGCGAGCCGGGCGGAGGCGGGCTCGTTCCTCGACCTCTGCTACAATCCGGATTTCGCCGTCGAGGTTACCCTTCAGCCGATCCGGCGCTTCGGCTTCGACGCCGCGATCCTGTTCTCGGACATCCTCGTCGTCCCGCACGCGCTGGGTCAGGACGTGCGCTTCGTGGAGGGCGAGGGGCCGCGCCTCGACCCCCTCGACGGGCGCGAGGCGTTTTCGCAGCTGCGCGAGGCCGGCGATCCGGCCGTGATGACCCACCTCGCCCCGGTCTTCGAGACGGTGAAGCGGCTGCGTGCCGAACTGCCCCGCGAGACCACGCTGCTCGGCTTCTGCGGCGCCCCCTGGACGGTGGCGAGCTACATGATCGGCGGGCGCGGTACCCCGGACCTCGCCCCGGCGCGGGCGCTGGCCGAGGGCGACACGGCCCTGGTCGACACCCTGATCGACCGCCTCGTGACCGTGCAGACCGACTACCTCGTGCGGCAGCTCGAAGCCGGCGCCGATGCGGTGCAGATCTTCGAATCCCATGCCGGCACCCTGCCGCTGGCGGTTCCCGCCGCGGGCGGCACCGTCGAGCCCGTTGGCGACGTGGCCGAGAGCGCGCTTCCGGACGCGAGCGTGGATGCCCTCACCCGCTGGTCGCTGCGGCCGATCGCCCGGATGATCGCGGGCGTGCGTGCCCGGGTGCCCGGGGCCAAGATCATCGTATTCGCCCGGGGCTCCGGGCTCGACGGCCATGCCCGGGTGGTGCCCGAGACCGCTGCCGACGCCATCGGGGTCGATTGGGGTGTGGACCTGAAGGCCCTGCGCGCCCGGGTCCCGGCCTCCACGGTCACGCAGGGCAACCTGCATCCGGACACGCTGATCGAGGGCGGCGCGGCCCTCGACGCGGCGGTGGACACCGTGCTGGCCGCGACGGCAGGCCTGCCGCACATCTTCAACCTCGGCCACGGCATCACGCCGCAGACGCCGGTCGCCCATGTCGAGCGCATGCTCGCACGGCTGCGGGGCTGAGCCGGCCGTGCTGTACGACTGGATCAAGGTCGGGCACATCGTCAGCCTGATCGCCTGGATGGCGGGCATGCTCTACCTGCCCCGGCTGTTCGTCTATCACGCGAGCCTGCCGCCGGGCTCCGAGGGGCAATCGGCGACCTTCAAGGTCATGGAGCGCCGCCTGCTCAAGGCGATCATGACTCCGGCGCTGATCGCCACCTGGGTGTTCGGGCTGATCCTCGCCTGGATGAGCGGCTACTACGCGGCCCCCTGGCTGCAGGCGAAATTCGTGCTGGTGCTGGCGATGTCGGGCATCCACGGCTGGCTCGCCCGGATGGTCAAGGACTTCGCCGCCGACCGGAACACCCGCGGCCACCGGTTCTACCGGGTGCTCAACGAGGTGCCGACGCTCCTGATGATCGTCATCGTCATCCTGGTGGTGGTCAAGCCGGGCCTCTGATCCGGGGATCCTGTGATCCCGGGCGCGTTTCGCCACGCTGTCGGCGCGCGGGAGCCTTTCCGCCACCGGCTCGTTGGCAGGCTATGTCGAAGCCGCTCGTCCTCGCCCTGCTCCTCGCCGCCCTCGGGGCCAACGCCCCGGCCTACGCGGCGAGCTTCCCCTGCGACAAGGCCACGGCGGCCGACGAGAAGGCGATCTGCGCGCATCTTCCCCTCAACGACCGGGACGTCGAGATGGCGACCCGGTTCGAGATCCTGAAGGCCGTGCTGCCGATGGGTGGCCAGGGGAAGCTGCGCGAGGATCAGGAAGCGTGGCTCGAGGAGCGCCGGACCTGCGGCGCCGACGTAGCTTGCCTGACGGCCGCGTATGACGGGCGGCTGAAGGTGCTGCGCGGCGTGCTTTCGGAGTTCGCCAAGCAGGGGCCGCAATAGCTCGCAGCGATCACGCGTGCAGGCCCGACGAACGCCCTTACAACCGCGCCAGCAACCGCTCCGCCAGCGGGTTCTCGGCCGCGAAGGCGTAGTCCACCCGCCGCACCGTCACGGCCCGTGCCCCGGCCTCGACCAGCGCGCCGGCGAGGTCGAACACCGCGCCCTCCGGACAGCGCAGCACGATCTCACCCTCCGGCCCCCGCGGAGCACCGTAGGGCAGTTCCGCCTCGTGCAGCCCTGCGAGGGTGGCGAGGTCGATCGTGCCGCTCTCCGGCAGGGCGGCGCGCACCTCTCGGGTCGTGCGGGCGCGCTCCTCGGCGGCGATGCGGCCGAGCACGGTGCGCAGCGCCGCCCGCTGGCCCGCGCCCCAGGGCGCCTTGAGCGAGGCCACGAGGTTCGCCTCCGAGCGCAGGATGATCCCGTCCTCCAGCACCTTCAGGGCGTTGGCGCTGAGCGTCGCCCCCGTGGTGGTGATATCGACCACGATCTCGGCCGAGCCGGCGGCGGGCGCCCCCTCGGTGGCACCCAGGCTCTCGACGATCCGGTAATCGGCCACGCCCTTCTCGGCGAAGAACCGGCGGGTCAGGTTCACGTATTTGGTGGCGACCCGCAGGCGCCGGCCGTGGCGGGCGCGCATCCCGGCCGCGACCTCGTCGAGATCCGACATGTCGCGCACGTCGATCCAGGCCTGGGGCACGGCCACCACCACGGTGGCGTTGCCGAAGCCGAGCGGCGTCAGCAATTCCACCTGGCCGCGCACGTCCGGCAGGGTCTCGCGGATCAGGTCCTCGCCGGTCACCCCGAGATGGGCGGCGCCGGAGGCGAGCTGCGCGGCGATCTCGGAGGCCGAGAGGTAGCGCACCTCGACGTCTGGCACGCCGAGCAGCTTGCCCCGGTAATCGCGGGCGCCCGCGCCTTGCGCGAGCTTGAGGCCCGCGCGGCCGAAGAACGCGCTGGCATTCTCCTGCAGGCGTCCCTTGGACGGAACCGCCAAGATGAGGGGCTCGAAGTTGAGGGGCTCGGAAGCGCTCATTGTCCGGCTCCCGCCACGCGCTCGATCCAGAAGGTGCAGCCCACCGCGGGCAGAGGCACCGGGCTGCCGAGATGCCCCAGCAGCCCGTCGTAGCGCCCGCCCCCGACCAGGATCGGGCCGTCGCGCTCGGTCACCTCGAAGATGAAGCCGGTATAATAGTCGAGGTTGCGGGCGAAGCCGCCCTGGAAGCGGAAGCGTTCGATCGGCAGGCCCCGGGCCGCGATGAAGCCGGTGCGCTCCTCGAACAGGTCGAGGGCGGCCGAGAGGGCGTCGTGGCGCAAGTTCGCGTCGGCGACCAGCGCTCGCAGATCACGCGCTGCCGCGTCCGGATGGCCGGCGATCGCCCGGTAGCGGTCGAGGATCGCGCGGTTCTCGGTGTTGAGCCCGGCCCCGCCATGGGCCTGCGCGGAGGCTTTGGCGAGGAAGCGTTCGGCGATCTCGCCCGCGCTGCGCCCGCCCACCGCCGAGATCCCGGCGATCGCCAGCACGTCCTCCACGAAGGCGCGCACGCCCCGCGGGTCCTGGCCCTGGATCGCCGCCAGCAGGCCGGCATGCGGATCCTCGGGCCGCGCCCCGGCGCCATTGGTCACGGCGTCGAGCGAGCGCCCGGCGGCGAGCGCTCGGAGGGTCCGCCGCTTGGCGGCGGGCGGAACCGCGAGCCCGTCGAGAAGCGCAACGGTCAGGCCCATATCGCCGAGCCGCACCGCCGGATCATGCCGGCCGAACAGCGCGAGACCTTCGAGGGCGAGGCCCAGCACCTCCGCGTCCGCGGCCGGCGTGTCGGTGCGCCCGATCGATTCGATCCCGGCCTGGAAGAACTCGTCGGGCTCGTCGGCCGCCAGCCGGAAGACCGGGCCGCAATAGCTGTAATCGGCCACCCGCCCGTCGGCCTCGGCCCGGTGCAGGCGGCAGACCGGAATGGTGAATTCCGGGCGCAGGCACAGCTCGGCCCCGGCCGCATCCTGGGTCACGAAGATCCGGCGGCGGATATCCTCGCCGGACAGTTCCAGGAACGGCTCCAGCGGCTGCAGCACCGGCGGCGTCACCGGCCGGTAGCCCGCCGCCGTCAGATGGGCGAGCAGACGCGTCCGCGCCGCGTCCCCCGCCCCCGTCTCACCCGCCTCCGGTCGTGTCATCGTGTCCACCTCGCGGGCGCTCTGTAGCAACCACGGCCGGGCTTGGCGACACACCCCGCGCTGGTCCGGCGCGCGGGACTGCGCAGGGGCCGTCCGGCCCGATCGTCACGCCGATCAGGGGATTCCAAAGGGCTCGCCCTTTGGCGGGTCGTCAGGGCAGAGCCCTGACAGATCGGGCGAAGCCCTGGTGCGGGCAGAGGCCGACCATCGGGCACAGCCCGACAGCAGGGCGCTGCCCTGCACCCGCGAACGGTCTCGACCTTTCGAAACCAGAACATTCAATGTGTGAACCGATAAAATGAAGCGTTAGATTGTGGTTTATGGATCATACGAACCAAAAATGAAGTCGATACGATCCGAAATCCAGCAGGTTAAGACTTAGAAAGCGGATGGATTGCTTCTTCGCATGAGCTTGAGCATTGTCGGGTGGTCGGATCATCCGGCGGCGATGTGGAGCAGATCCCGGGATGACTCGGCGCGTCTTTCAGATTCCCGGTCGGCGGCAGGTGGGCCTCGCCGCGGCGCTGAGCCTGATCCTGGCGGCGCAGGCGCCCGCCCGGGCCGAGCCCAAGCTCGAACGGGTGGTGACGGTCACCCGCCACGGCGTACGCGCGCCGACCGCCTCGCCGGCCGCGCTGGAGGCTAAGACCGGCCGGCCCTGGCCCGCCTTCCCGGTCGAGCCGGGCGAGCTGACCCCGCACGGGGCCGAGGCGTTGACGCAGATGGGGGCCTACCTGCGGACGGTCTATGCCGCGGCGGAATTGCTGCCCGCGACCGGCTGCCCGGCGCCGAACGCCGTACAGGTCTGGGCGGACGGCGCCGCGAACCGCACCCGCCGGAGCGGCCAGATCCTGGCCGACGCCGTCCTCCCGGGTTGCGGCCTCGTGGCGCGTCATGGGCCGGTGGGTGCCGTCGATCCGGTCTTCGACAGCGGGCGCATCTGCCCCCTGGAGCCGGTCGTGGCCCTGGCGGCGATCCAGAGCCGGACGGTGGGCGGGATCGCGGTGACCGACAAGCCGTCCGAGAAGGCGATCGCGGCGCTGAAACGGATCCTCGGCCCGCAGGCCTGCGCGGCGGTCCCGGCCGCCTGCCTGGACGGCCCGAGCACGTTAGTCGCCGAGCCGAATGGGCTGAAGATCGCCGGTCCGCTGGCGCTCGCCGCCACGGTGTCGGAAAACCTGCTCTTGGAATACGCGGAGGGCCTGCCGGCCGAACAGGTCGCCTGGGGGCAGGGTTCGACCGAGACCCTGGCGACTCTGCTGCCCGCCCACCGGCGCTCGGCCGACCTCCTGCGGCGGACGCCCGAGATCGCCCAGTTCCGCGCGGCGACGCTGCTGCGGATGCTCGCCGACCTGCTGCAGGGCGAGGCGCCCCGGGGTCTCGGCGTCCCACCGCTCGGGGCGAGCGCGCGCCTCGTCATGCTGGCCGGTCACGACACCACCCTGTCGAACCTGTCGGGCGCCCTGGGGGTCGGCTGGTCGCTCCCGGGTCAGCCGGACCCGACGGCCCCGGACACGACCCTGGCCTTCGAGGTCTGGGGCCATCCCGAGACCGGGGCGCGGACGGTTCGGGTCAAGATCTACGCCCAGACCCTCGATCAACTGCGCACCGCCCGGCCGCTCGGCCCCCGCGACCCGCCGGTCTCGCTGCCACTGGCGATCGGGATCTGTCCGGCGCGGGATGGCGGCTGCGACCTCGCGACATTCGCCGCCAAGGTCCGCGCCGCGCTGCCGCCGGTCTGCGTGCGGTAGAGCAACGTCCCGGTTTCGAAAGGTCGAGACCTTTCGCGGGTCCAGGGCAGAGCCCTGGTGCCGGGTTCCACCCGGTGTTGGGCGAAGCCCAAGTCTCAGGGGCTCCGCCCCCGAACCCCCGCCCAAGGGCTCGCCCTTGGGAAACCCGGACTCGCTTGCGGTCTCAGAGCGGGCGGGCGCTGCCGAGGCGGGCACCGCGGGGTCGCCGTGCGGATTTCTTCCGGGTCAGGGAAGCGAGTGCGGGGGCGCCCGCGACGCCGGCGCTGAGGACCGGCGCGCTGCCGGTTCCCGGCGTGGCCGATGCCACGGCGCTGGGCAGTTGACCGGGCACCGGGCGGGCTGCGGAAGCCGGTACTGCGCCGGCAAGGAGCAGCACGGCCGGCAGGATCAGCGTGGGCGTCTTGAAGCGCATCCCCGGATTTCCCTGCCGACAAGGTCGCGGCATCGACCGGGAACAACGCCGCGGAGGCTTGTGCGTTTCAACCCGCGGTCGACGGAAAGTGCCGAGCCAGCACGGCACGGACCTGCGCCACCAGATCGGCCTCCGGACAGGAGAATTGCGCCGGCCGCGCGGCCTTCCACTCGGCGTTGCTGGCGATGGACTCCGCCGCCCGGGCGCCCTCGATCAGGTCCTTGATCTGGACCTCGCCGGCCAAGCGCTCGTTCGAGCCCTGGATGATCGCCACCGGGGCGCGGCGGCGGTCGGCGTATTTCATCTGCGCCTTCATGCCGGCGGCGCCGAGATAGAGTTCGGCCCGGATGCCGTCGGCACGCAGCAGCGCCACGAGGCGCTGGTAATCGGCCATGTTCTCCCGATCGAGGACCAGCACGACCACCGGCCCAGGAGTCTCGGTGCCGGCGAGCAGCGGGCTATTCACGAGCTGCAGGGCCGAGAACAGGCGCGAGACGCCGATCGAGAAGCCGGCCGCCGGCACCGGCTCGGCCCGGAACCGCCCGACCAGCCCGTCGTAGCGCCCGCCGCCCGCCACCGAACCGAAGCGCACCGTCTGCCCGTCCTCGTTGGTCACCGGGAAGGTCAGCTCGGCCTCGTAGACCGGGCCGGTGTAGTATTCGAGCCCGCGCACGACGCTCGGATCGGCCCGGATCACGTCGTGGCCGTAGCCGGCGGCCGCGCAGAGGCGCATGATCGCGTGCAGTTCGGCAATGCCCTCCCGGCCGGTCTCCGAATCGCCGACCGCGTCGTGCCAGCCGGCAAAGAACTTTTCCCAGAACGCCACCTTGTCGGCGCCGTCCGCGGCGCTGGCCTGGAACGACACGTAGGCCAGGATCCGCCCGATCGCCGCCTCGTCGAGGCCCGCGCCCTTGGTGAAGTCGCCGCTCTCGTCCTTGCGGCCGGCGCCCAGGAGCTGGCGCACCCCGTCGACGCCCAGCCGGTCGAGCTTGTCGATCGCCCGGAGCACGGTCAGGCGCTGGCCGGCCCGGTCGTCGCCCGCGAGGCCCGCCGCCTCCATCACGCCGTCGAGCACCTTGCGGTTGTTGACCTTGACCACGTACTGGCCGCCGAGCCCGAGCCGGTTCAGCGTGTCGGCCATCAGCATGCAGATCTCGGCATCGGCCGCGATGCTGCCCGCGCCCACGATGTCGGCGTCGAACTGCATGAACTGGCGGAACCGGCCCGGCCCCGGCTTCTCGTTGCGGAAGACGTAGCCGGCCCGGTAGCTGCGATAGGGTTTGGGCAGGGCGTCGAAATTCTCGGCCACGAACCGGGCGAGCGGCGCCGTCAGGTCGTAGCGCAGCGACAGCCACGCCTCGTCGTCGTCCTGGAACGAGAACACGCCCGCGTTCGGCCGGTCGAGGTCGGGCAGGAACTTGCCCAACGCCTCGGTGTACTCGACGAACGGGGTCTCCAGCGCCTCGAAGCCGTAGAGTTCGAAGCTCCGCCGGATCGTCTCCAGCATCCGGTGCTGCGCGGCGATCTCACCGGCGCGCCGGTCGACGAAGCCGCGCGGCAGGCGGGGCTTAAGGATGTCGGCCTTCTCGGCCTTGGGAGTATCGGCCTTGGACATGGGGGCGCGTTCGCTTCTCGCGGACCCGGAGCGCGGATCCGGCATCGGATTGAATCGTCCCCGCCAGGCGGGGATCCTGCGGCCGGGCTCTAGAGCATGCGGTGCGAAAGGGGAATTCGGTTTGCGGATGCGACCCTGCGCTCGGCTGGATCCACCACGCGCCTCTCCCTCCCCCGCAGAGGAGGGAGAGGCGCGTGTTCTGATACCGCTCGCCTTCTCCAACCGTGATCGAGGAACCCGTTAGTCCGGGTGAGAACATGCTGCATCCGACGGCGCGTTGTGCCGCGTGCCGCCGGACGACGTCAGTACGGCGCCGTCAGCTTCAGCCAGAGCAGCACCGCAAGGCTCACCACGGCGATCGGCATCTGGAGCGGACGCAGGCGGGCATGCGCCAGGGGCACCGCACCGGAGCGCGCCGCGATCGGATCGAAGATCCCGACCAGGGCGTAGCCGAGGATCAGCATCGCCAGAGCCGGAACGGCTTTGCCCATCACGGCGGAGAACAAGCTGAACAGCCCGAGCGCGTAGATCACCAGCATCGTGACGATCTGCGACAGCCGCGGGCCGCCCTCGGTCCGGAAGCTGACGCCCCGGTGGACGCCGGCGAGGAACAGCAGGATCGAGGCCGCGTACAGCAGGGTGAACAGGGCCACGAGATAGTCGAGCGGCTGCCCGTTCAGCCACCAGGCCGCCGCGGCACCGACCACGATCGGCACCATCGGGCCGAAGCCGAACACGACGTCGAGCCATGGGATCCGGCGCGGCTCGTGGGCGGTGATGGTGCGTCCGGCGGCATCGTCGCGCATGGTGGTCTAATGGGCTTTCGGGTCTGAAACGGATGGCGGATCAAAAACGGGTTGCGGGTCTGAAACAGGTTCACGGTCTGCTGCGCTGCAGCACCGGGACGGGGAACGATCCCGATCGGACCCGGTTCCAAGTCCGTCCGCGGCGTCGCCTGTCTAACCTTGACGCAACCCGTCCGCGAGGGCCTTTAGCGCGCCCTCGCCGTGCCTTCCGTGCAAGGCACTTGAGTGTGGGGGCGAAACGCGTTATCCGTACCGGGCCCTCATCACACGGTCTGCGCCGTAGCGCGCCTGTGAGGGTCCTGCCAGAACGGTTTCGCCACCCTGATCCTCGGGCCCCTCGCCGCAGCGCGGCCCGCCCATCGCCGCCCGTCCCCCGGGTGCGTGGCACAGAACCGGCCCTCCCACCTTCTCCGTCGGTTGCAAGACACCCCATGACGCCACATCCCGACGCCCTCGCCGAGATCGAGACCGAGGAGCCGGCCGATGCGCCGGCCCTCCCCGCCGCCCTTGAAGGTGTCCGCGAGGTCAAGCTCCAGGATCTCAAGGTGAAGACGCCCACCGACCTGACGGCCTTCGCCGAGGAGGTCGAGGTCGAGAACGCCTCGACCATGCGCAAGCAGGAGCTGATGTTCGCGATCCTGAAGCAGCTCGCTGCCAAGGAGATCGAGATCATCGGTTCGGGCACCGTCGAGGTGCTGCAGGATGGCTTCGGCTTCCTGCGCTCCTCGGACTCGAACTACCTGCCCGGCCCCGACGACATCTACATCTCGCCGACCCAGATCCGCCGCTTCGGCCTGCGCACCGGCGACACCGTCGAGGGCCCGATCCGCGGCCCCAAGGACGGCGAGCGGTATTTCGCGCTTCTGAAGGTCAACACGATCAACTTCGAGAACCCGGAGAAGATCAAGCACAAGGTCCACTTCGACAACCTGACGCCGCTGTTCCCGACGAAGCGGTTCAAGCTCGAGCTGGACAACCCGACCAAGAAGGATTTCTCGCCGCGGATCATCGACATCGTGGCGCCGATCGGCAAGGGCCAGCGCGCCCTGATCGTGGCGCCGCCGCGCACGGGTAAGACCGTGCTGATGCAGAACATCGCGCAGTCGATCACCCTCAATCACCCCGAGTGCTACCTGATCGTGCTGCTCATCGACGAGCGGCCCGAGGAGGTCACCGACATGCAGCGCTCGGTGAAGGGCGAGGTCATCGCCTCGACCTTCGACGAGCCGGCCACCCGCCACGTGCAGGTCGCCGAGATGGTGATCGAGAAGGCCAAGCGCCTCGTGGAGCACGGGCGCGACGTCGTGATCCTGCTCGATTCGATCACCCGGCTCGGCCGCGCCTACAACACGGTGGTGCCGTCCTCCGGCAAGGTGCTGACCGGCGGTGTCGATGCCAACGCCCTGCAGCGGCCCAAGCGCTTCTTCGGCGCGGCCCGCAACATCGAGGAGGGCGGCTCGCTCTCGATCATCGCCACCGCGCTGATCGACACCGGCTCGCGCATGGACGAGGTGATCTTCGAGGAGTTCAAGGGCACCGGCAACTCCGAGATCATCCTGGACCGCAAGGTCTCCGACAAGCGCATCTTCCCGGCGATCGACATCACCCGTTCGGGCACCCGCAAGGAGGAGCTGCTGGTCCCGCCGGACGCGCTCAAGAAGACCTACGTGCTGCGCCGCATCCTCAACCCGATGGGCGTCACCGACGCGATCGAGTTCCTCATGGACAAGCTGCGCCAGACCAAGAGCAACGGCGATTTCTTCGACTCGATGAACACCTGAGGCGCACGCCTCCCCGGCGGCGCTGCGATAGTCCCGGAGCCTAGCCCGGGACGCAGTTCCGCCTCGCCTCGATCCTGAACTTCGATTGACGCGCGCGCACCCTCCCCCCTCTGCGGGGGAGGGAGATAAACGGTGCCTGTCCCTTCTCGGCACGGAATGGACAAGTTCCCTGTCCCGGCCGTTGACCTTCCCCTAACCGACCCGTGCCAAGGTCATCTCGGGCGCCAGGTTGCGTAACGGCCCCGCGACAGCCCCGCCCGCCGGTCCATTCCGACGGCGGGGCTCGTCGCAGCCCCCGATACGATCGCCGTCTTGCGCCCTGCGCCGGATCCGTGACACTGGCGCGATGCTCCGCTCGCCCTGGACCGGCTCGGCCCCGCTCCTCCTCGCCTCCACCAGCCCGACCCGACGCCTCCTGCTGGAGAGCGCCGCGCTGCCGGTCGAGACCGCGTCCCCCGAGGTCGACGAGCGCGCCCTGGAGGCGCAGAGCGCCGGCCTGTCCCCGCCCGATCTCGCCCTGCACCTCGCTCGCGCCAAGGCCGAATCGGTGGCGGCCCGGCATCCCGGACGCGTCGTCATCGGCGCCGATCAGGTGCTCGACTGCGACGGCACCGTGTTCCACAAGCCGGCCGATGCCGCGGCGGCCCGGGCGCAGCTCGCCCGCCTCGCCGGCCGGACCCACGCCCTGCATTCCGCCGTGGCGCTGGCCGGATCCGTCCGCGACACCTTCGTGGAGACCGCCCGGCTGACCCTGCGCCCCCTCGATGCTCGGGCGATCGCGGCCTATGTGGACTGCGCGGGCGAAGATCGCGTGCGGGCGAGCGTCGGCGGCTACCAGCTCGAGGGGCCGGGCATCCACCTGTTCGAATCGGTCGCAGGCGATCACAGCACCGTGCTGGGCCTGCCGCTGCTGCCGCTCCTCGCGCGGCTGCGCGCCGCCGGGCTTCTGGCTTTCTGAGGGAGTACCGCCTTGGCGGGACACGACCATTCGCACGGCGGCCACGGGGGGCATTCCCACGGTAGCCATTCCCACGGTAGCCATTCCCATGGCGGGCATTCCCATGGAGGCCATGGCGGCCACGCGCATGTCCCGAAAGATTTCGGGCCGGCCTTCGCGATCGGCATCGCGCTCAACACCGTCTTCGTGGTGGTGGAGGCGATCTACGGCTATCTCAGCAACTCCATGTCGCTTGTCGCCGATGCCGGCCACAACCTGTCGGACGTGTTGGGTCTCGCCGCCGCCTGGGTCGCCGCGATCCTCGTGCGCCGGCAGGCCACCGCGCGCTTCACCTACGGCTATCGCAGCTCCTCGATCCTGGCGGCCCTGTTCAACGCCGTGTTCCTGCTGATCGCCATGGGGGCGGTGATCTGGGAGGCTCTGGTCCGGCTGGCCCATCCCGAGCCCGTGGCCGGCACCACCGTGATGGTGGTGGCCGCCATCGGGATCCTGGTGAACGGCCTGACTGCGTGGCTGTTCGCCAGCGGCGCCAAGGGCGACATCAACGTCCGCGGCGCCTTCCTGCACATGGCGGCCGATGCCGCGGTCTCGGCCGGGGTGGTGATCGCCGGCCTCGTGATCCAGCTCACCGGGCTCGCGTGGCTCGACCCCGCGGTCAGCCTCGTCATCGCCGGCCTGGTGGTCTGGGCGACCTGGGGGCTCCTGCGCGACAGCCTGGCGATGTCGCTCGATGCCGTGCCGCAGGAGATTTCGCCGGAGGCCGTGACCGGCTTCCTGCGCGGGCGACCCGGCGTCGCCGACCTGCACGACCTGCACATCTGGCCGATGAGCACCACCAGCGTCGCCCTGACGGTCCATCTCGTGATGGAAGAAGGCTACCGCCTGTCCGGCAACGGATTCCTGACCGAGACCGCCGAGGGCCTGCGGGCGCGCTTCGGCATCGGCCATGCCACGCTACAGATCGAGGAGGCCGGCGGCCCGGCCTGTCGACTGGCGCAGGATTGCGCGGCGTGAGCAGCCCCGTGCCTCGTGCCTTCGTGGTCGGCCACCCGATCGCCCATTCGCGCTCGCCACTGATCCACGGCCACTGGCTCGCCGAGCACGCGATCTCCGGCTCCTACGAGCGGCTGGACGTGGCCCCGGAGGCCTTTCCGGAGTTCGTCCGGTCGCTGCCGGATTCGGGCTTCCGGGGCGGCAACGTCACGATCCCCCACAAGGAGGCGGCCTGCGCGCTCGCCGACACCCTGACGCCGCGGGCGGAAAAGATCGGGGCCGTGAACACCCTGGTGGTCGGGCCCGACCGGCGGATCCGGGGCGACAACACCGATGCGCCGGGCTTCTGCGCCCATCTCGACCACAGCCTGGGGACGGACTGGCCCGCGCGCGGGAACGGTACCGCCGTGGTGCTGGGCGCCGGCGGCGCGGCCCGGGCGATCGTGGTCGGGCTGGCCGAGCGGGGCATGCGGCGCATCCTGGTCGCCAACCGCACCCCGGCCCGGGCCGAGGCGGTGACGGCCCTCGCCCCCGGCATCGCCGACGCCCTCGCCTGGGACGACCTGCCGGCGGCGCTCGCCGAGACCGGTCTCCTCGTCAACACCACGTCGCTCGGCATGAAGGGCCAGCCGCCCCTCGTCATCGACCTCGCCCCGATGCCGGCCGGGGCCGCTGTGGCCGACATCGTCTACGCGCCGCTCGAAACCGATCTCCTGGCGGCGGCGCGCCGCCGAGGGCTGGCCGCCGTGGACGGGCTCGGCATGCTGCTGCACCAGGCGGTGCCCGGCTTCGAGGCCTGGTTCGGCCCTCGCCCCACCGTCACCCCCGCCCTGCGCGACCGGATCGTGGCGGATCTCGTCCGATGAGGCCGAAGGCCGGATCTGAGACAGCGATGAGGCCGAAGGCCGGGTCCGGACCCGTCGTGCTCGGGCTCACCGGCTCGATCGGCATGGGCAAGTCGGCCACCGCGGCGCTGTTTGCCAAGCGCGGTGTCCCGGTCCACGACGCCGACGCCGCCGTCCACGCCCTGTACGGCCCCGGCGGTGCGGCTGCGGCGGCAATCGAGAAGGCCTTTCCGGGCGTGCGCGACGCGGCAGGCGGCGTCGACCGGACGCGTCTGCGCGCGGCGGTGCTCGATGCGCCCGACCGGATGGCGGCACTCGAGCAGATCGTCCATCCGCGGGTCCGGGCGGCCAGCACGGAGTTCCTGGCCCGGCACGCGGACGCCCCGCTCGTCGTCCTCGACATCCCGCTCCTCTACGAGACCGGCGGCGAAGGCCGCTGCGACGCGGTCGCGGTGGTGAGCGCGCCGCCCGAGATCCAGCGCGCCCGGGTGCTGGCCCGCCCCGGCATGGATGAGGCGACTTTCGCGGCGATCCTGGCCAAGCAGATGCCCGATGCCGAGAAGCGCGCCCGGGCCGATTTCGTCATCGACACGAGCCAAGGTTTTCCCGCGGCCGAGGCCGAGGTGGCGCGGATCATCGCCCGGCTGACGGGGGACCGTGCGCCGTCGCACCCAGGCGACGGATGATGCAGTCGTGCAGTTTCATATCTGCGGTTTTCGTTTGCGCGGGAGCGAGCGAACCACGGGGTGGATATGATGAGGCGGCGTCTCAGACTCTTCGATTCAATCCGGCCCGGCCGCCTTCTCGCTGGGATGGCGGTCGCGCTGCTCTGGGCCGTGCCGGCCGAAGCGCAAGTCGCTGGGGCCTGCCCACCGCCGAAGAAGATCGCGGCCGGTGCCTGCGTCGCCGCTTGCCCGGCGGGATATGAGGACCAGGGACGCGTCTGCGTCTTCCGCAACATGTCGCGGTGAGCAAGCGAGTAGGGCGGGTTAACCGCCCCGGCGTATCGCGTTAGGGTTCGCTCTGTTCACCCCGCCGAGCCGCGAGACCCATGCTGCGCGAGATCGTCCTCGACACCGAGACCACCGGCACGGAAGCGAAGGGTGGTGATCGCCTGATCGAGATCGGCGCGGTGGAACTGCTCAACCACATCCCGACGGGCCGCACCTTCCACCGCTACTGCAACCCGCAGCGGGCGGTCTCCGAGGGGGCGTTCAACGTCCACGGCCTGTCGGACGCGTTCCTGGCCGACAAGCCGCTCTTCGCCGAGATCGTCGGCGATCTCCTGGATTTCCTGGTCGACGGGCGGCTCGTGATCCACAACGCGCCCTTCGATGTCGGCTTCCTCAACATGGAATACGCCCGGCTCGGGGACCGCGCCCCGCCGCCGATCCGGCTGGAGGACGTGGTCGATACCCTGCCGATGGCCCGGCGCAAGCACCCGGGGGCGGCCAACAACCTCGACGCCCTGTGCTCCCGTTATGGCATCGACAACACCAAGCGCACCAGGCACGGGGCGCTCCTCGACGCCCAGATCCTGGCCGAGGTCTATGTCGAGCTGCTCGGCGGCAAGCAGACCAGTCTCGGGCTGACGGAGGTGGCGATCGCCGCCCCAATCGCGGGATCGGCCGCCCGTCAGGCGACCGCAGCGGCGCCGCGCCCGTACCGAAGCCGGCTGACGGAGGGCGAACGCATCCGCCATGATGCGTTCCGGGCGAGCCTCGGTGCCGCCGCGATCTGGTCCGACTATATCGGCACCGACGAGCCGGCCTGATACGCCCGGCAGACCCGCGTCGCCGGGTGTTGCGGCGCAGCACGGCGCGGTTTATTGCAGCGCACAATCCAAGCTCGGCGTACCATCGATCGGATGGTGAGGATGGTCCATGCGGTGGCTTCGTCGCCTCGGTCCCAGCCGCGACAGGAATGCTGAGACAGCGAGGCGCGCACGCATGACCGACGATCTCGGCAGCCGCGATGGAGAGTCGTTGCGCGGGTCCGGCACCTCGCCCTGGGCCGACATGATCGAGGCGACCCGCCTCACCGGCCTTGGCCGCCTGGACGAGGCCACCGCGCTGATCCAGCGCAGCCTCGGCGGCGCCCCGCAGGCCCGCCGTGACGCACCGGCCCCTGACGCGCGTCCCGGCACGGATCGGGATTCGTCCGAATCCGGACCGCGGGTGCGCGAGGTCGTCGGGCAGGTCGTGCGCGGCCTGAAGGGTTTGGGCAAGCCTCTGCGGCAGCCCGCGCCGCCCACTGACCTTTCCGTTCCTCCGGGGGGCCGCTTCGTGGCCCTGAGCCACGCGGAGTCCGCCGGCAGCCGCGACTACAAGCTGTTCATCCCGAGCCGTCCGGACGCCCGGGCGCCGCTCGTCGTCATGCTGCACGGCTGCATGCAGAATCCGGACGATTTCGCCGCCGGCACCGGCATGAACACCCTGGCCGAGCGCGCCGGCGTGTTCGTCGCGTACCCGGCGCAGAGCCGGCAGGCCCATGCCCAACGCTGCTGGAACTGGTACGACCCCCGCGATCAGGCCCGCGGCTCGGGCGAGCCGGCGATCATCGCAGGCCTCACCCGCGCGATCATGGCCGAGCACCCGATCGATCCGGCCCGGGTCTACATCGCGGGCCTCTCGGCCGGGGGCGCGGCCGCCCTCAACATCGCCCGAGCCTATCCGGACCTCTACGCCGCCGTGGGGGTGCATTCGGGCCTCGCGGCCGGCTGCGCCCGCGACCTCGGCTCGGCCCTGATGGCCATGCAGGTCGGGGCGCCGGGGCTCGGCACGGCGACGCCGTTCGGGGCGCCCGCCACGGCGACCCGCGTGCCCACGATCGTCTTCCACGGCGAGGATGACGGGACGGTGAGCGTCCGCAACGCCGATCAGGTCCTGGCGCAGGCCGACGTGGCGAGGCTGACCGCCCGGTCCGAAACCATGGAAGGCCGCGGCCATCCCTTCACCCGCACCCGCTACCGGGATTCGTCCGGCCGGGTGGTGGTCGAGGATTGGCGCGTGCGCGGCGCCGGCCACGCGTGGTCGGGCGGCCGCCCGGAGGGCAGCTACACGGACCGCGAGGGCCCCGACGCCTCACGGGCGATGCTCGACTTCTTCGCCGAACATCGGTTAGGCCCGAAACGCCGGTAAGGGGTTCCCGAAGGGCGAGCCCTTTGGCGGGGTATCGGGGCGCAGCTCCGATGTTGGGCTTTGCCCGAGCCCAGCAGGGCTCCGCCCTGCACCCGCAAAAGGTCCCGGACCTTTTGAAACCAGGACTTGTGATGACCGCTATCCCGACCCTGAACGGCCTCGGCGCCATCGCCGACCGGTACGACCTGATCCTCTGCGACGTCTGGGGCGTGCTGCACGACGGTCAGAAGGCCCACGCGCCCGCGGGCGAAGCGCTGATCCGCTTCCGCGGCCTGCCGGGTCCACGGCCGCGCCGGGTGGTGCTGGTCTCGAACGCCCCGCGGCCCGGCGACGGCGTGGGGCGGATTCTCGATCGGTTCGGGGTGCCGCGCGAGGCCTACGACGCGATCCTCACCTCGGGCGACCTCACCCGCGGCCTGATCGCGGCGCGGCCCGGTGCCCGGATCCGCCATATCGGGCCGGAGCGGGACCTCGGCATCTTCCAGGGCCTCGACCTCAGCCTCGTGCCGGAGGCGGAGGCCGACCTCGTGGTCTGCACCGGCCTGTTCGACGACCGCAGCGAAACCGCCGAGGATTACCGGCCGGAGCTGACGCGGCTCGCCGCCCGCGGGCTGACGATGATCTGTGCCAACCCCGACCTCGTGGTGGAGAGCGGCAACCGGCTGATTCCCTGCGCGGGCCTGCTGGCGGCGGCCTATGCGGAGATCGGTGGCGATGTCGTCTATGCCGGCAAGCCGCACCGGCCTGTCTACGAGGCGGCGCTCGCCAAGGGGGGCGACCTCACCGGCGCCCCGGTCGATCCGGCCCGGGTCCTGGCGATCGGCGACGCGATCCGCACCGACATCGCGGGGGCCCGCGGCTTCGGCATCGCGAGCCTGCTGGTTGCCCGGGGCATCCACGCGGAGGAACTCGGCGTCACGGCCGAGCACCACCGCCTCGGCGACGTGGCCGACTGGCTCGGTCGGCAGGCGGTGCATCCGGATGCGGTGATCGAGCGGTTGAGCTGGTAGCCGGCGCTGGACCTCGCCTCCGGCATGCCGGATGCTAACCGGGTCATGATAGCCGACCCCGTCCCCGCCGCCACCCACGCCCGGACCATCCTGGCCGCCCACGAGCATCGCCGTTCGATCGCGCCGCTGACCGGCTGGGACCCGACCCTCGACCTGCCGGCCGCCTACCGGGTGGCCGCGGAAATCCGCGATCTGCGGGCGGCCCGCGGCGAGCGGGTGGTCGGCCGCAAGATCGGGTTCACCAACACGACCCTCTGGGACCGGTACGGCGTTCGCGCGCCGATCTGGGGCTACGTCTACGACACGACCCTGCGCGCGCACGTCGTATCGGCCGACCCCGTGGCGCTCGCCGCCTTCGTCGAGCCGCGCATCGAGCCCGAGATCGTGTTCGGGCTCGCCCGCACCCTGGAACCCGGCATGGACGCCGCGGCCCTGATCGGATGCGTCGCCTGGGCGGCCGCCGGATTCGAGATCGTGCAATCCCTCTATCCCGGCTGGCGCTTCACCGCCCCCGACACGGTCGCAGCCTTCGGGCTGCACGGGCTGCTGATGGTGGGCGAGCGCGTGCCGATTGCCGCGGACGAGCGGTCGGCCTGGATCGGCGGGCTCGAACGGTTCTCGGTCGATCTGCTGCGGGACGGAACATGCGCTGCCCGGGGCGGCGGCCGGAACGTGATGGGCGCAGGGCCCCTTGCCGCCCTCGGCCATCTTGTCGATGTGCTGGCTAATGATCCGGAAGCACCGCCTCTCGCAGCGCACGAGATCATCACAACCGGCACCCTCACCGATGCGTTGCCGCTCGCGCCCGGCAAGTCCTGGCGCGCCCGGTTCGACGGATTGCCCCTGCCCGATATCGATCTCGCCTTGATCTGAGGCGGAGGGCAGGGATTATCGTCGCGACTCGCGACGCATCCCGCGCCGGCTCCGATGATCAGCGCTTGCGGGCCTTGGCGATGCTTAGCCGACATGCCACATCCCGCAGCATGCCCGGTCGCGTTCGGAGACGCTACAGCACCTTCCTCGTCGCCGTGACGCCGGAGCGCCCCCGCAAGGCGGCGCGCCCGCTGGTCTACGCGGTGATGAAACCCGATGCCGAGGCGGCGCTCGAGGCGGTGCGCGGCCTGGCCGGCCCGCAGGCCGCTGTGTCCCTGGTGGGTGGACTGTCGACCCGGATCGCCAAGGCGCTCAAACTGAAGCCCGACGAGCCCCGCGCAGTGTGATGCACCCGCGGCTCTATCCCGTTGGCGTCTGAATCCGATCGGGTCGCGCGTCCGCGGCCCGCTTGCGACCCATGCCGGGCATACCGAAGGGCGCCAGCGGGTCCCGATTGCAGTCCATGGCGAACCGGCATTTCAGATCGTTTTGCGTTGCACTCCGATCCTAGTCGTCCGCCCGGAAGCAATCGCGTCAGTGCCGTTCCGCGATAATCAACTGTATAATAGTGCACATAAATTCAGATCTAACTGTAGGTGGTAAAACGAAGATATTCGAAAGATGCTTTTAATGATTCCATTCTACGGTCATCGATCAAACAAAAATACCGCAAGCGATCATATTCGGGCATGATCATAAAATGCTACATCTGGTGCGGATCCATCACTCTAAAGTCCCCACA
Source organism: Methylobacterium sp. GC_Met_3 (assembly GCF_026540775.1). Lineage (NCBI taxonomy): Bacteria > Pseudomonadati > Pseudomonadota > Alphaproteobacteria > Hyphomicrobiales > Methylobacteriaceae > Methylobacterium > Methylobacterium sp. GC_Met_3. Next base: position 59,973 of record NZ_JALNUL010000008.1, on the reverse strand, counting down.
TGCATTAGCCAGCTGACGGAACTGCGGAAGCACATCCCGACTCTTTATGTCCTGCTGTCCGTTAATAGCTGTGCGCTCGCGGTAACGCATTATCCATTGGCGCCAGTCCTTCTGACTCTCGGATTTCCCGGTGTTCTGGTCACCGTTTGCGTGCTGCGCGCGGTCCGGTGGTGGCGCATGCGCGTCGACGAGATGAGCCAGGAGCAGGCTGCCATCCAACTTCGTCAAACGACGGTTCTGACGGCAGTCTTTTCTGTCGCGTTCGTCAGTTGGGCGATGATCTTGAACGGCTACGGCGGCCCTTATGAGCAGGGCCATGTGGCGATCTTCGTGGCGATCACGGTGATCGCCTGCATCTTCTGTCTCACCCACCTGCCGGTCGCGGCCTTTCTCGTGACCGGCATCGTGATGGGTGTCTTTCTGTTCTGCTGCATCACCAGTCAGAACCACGTGTTCCTGGCGATTGCCGTCAACACCGCTTTCGTGACCGTGGTGATGGTGCGCGTCCTCACCAACAATTTCCGGGCCTTCGTCCAGTTGGTCGCGTCGCAGGCCGAGGCTGACCGGCTCTCGGACGAGAATGCGCGCCTCGCCCATACGGACAGTCTCACCGAGCTGCCCAGCCGACGCTATTTCTTCCAGAAACTCGGCGAGCTCATCCAGGCCTCGGCGGGGAACGACGCACGTTTCGCCCTGGCGATCTTCGACCTCGACCGTTTCAAGCCGGTCAACGACACCTACGGACACGTCATCGGCGACCGGGTTCTGGCTGTGATCGGCCAGCGATTGGCGGCCTTCGCCAACGAAAACGTCACCGTCGCGCGCCTGGGCGGGGACGAGTTCGGCATCCTCGTCCGGAACCCTGGACCGCCCGAGGAGATCATCGCGTTCTGCGATGCCATCTGCGCCGCGCTGGCGAAGCCGATCCGCCTCGGCAACATCCAGGTCGTCACGGGTTGCTCGGGTGGTCTGGCCAAGTATCCCCGGGCCGGGCGCGACGCGGATGCGCTGTTCGACCGCGCCGATTACGCGCTCTACCATTCGAAGGAGCATCGTCGCGGCAAGACGATCCTGTTCTCACAGGAGCACGAGGACGCCATCCGGGCCGAGCAGATCGTGGAGACCGCCCTGCGCACGGCGGACCTCTCCGCCGAGATGACGCTGCATTACCAGCCGATCCTCGATACGGACACGGGCAAGATTGCCCTCGTGGAGGGGCTCGCGCGCTGGACCAGCCCGCAGCTCGGAGGCGTGTCCCCGGACCGGTTCATCGCCGCGGCGGAGCGGTGCGGCCTCATCCACGACATGACGCTCCTGCTCCTGCGCAAGGCGCTCGCCGACGGCACCCGGCTGCCGCGCGGGATCGGCCTGTCCTTCAATCTGTCGGCCCAAGACCTGGCCTCGCCCGAGACCGTGTTGGCAATCCTGGCCGCCGTGCGCGCGAGCGGCTTCGATCCGCATCGGTTGACGCTGGAACTGACGGAAACGGCGCTGATGCGCGACTTCGATCAGGCCAAGGCGGCCATTCGCATGCTGCGAGCCCTGGGCATCGCGGTCGCCCTGGACGATTTCGGCACGGGATATTCCAGCCTGGGCTACGTCCACAGCCTGCCGCTGGACAAGATCAAGATCGACCGCAGCTTCATGGCCGGCATCGACACGGATCTGGGCTGTAGCCTCGTCTCCACCATCCTGGATCTCTGCCGGAACCTCGGCCTCGAAGGCATAGCCGAGGGCATCGAGACCGCCGAGCAGCTGGACGCCGCCCGTCGGCAGGGCTGCCGCTACATGCAGGGCTATTTCATCGCCAAGCCGATGCCGTTCGAGGATCTACTTCGTAAGCTTACGCCGGTTGAAGCGGCAGATCGGCTCCGGGCATAGAGGACGCAACGGACCGAGATCGGACAGGCTGATGGGCGTGTTACGGGGCGCCCCTCGATCGCGTCCGATCAGGTTGGCGAACGATCCCCGCGGCGATGTCTGCTTCGATGGATCAGCCGTCCGGACGCGGCCCGGCCTCAATCCACCGCGAGCCGATAGCCCACCCCCCGCACCGTCTGCAGGAAGACCGGGTTGGCGGGATCGACCTCGGTCTTGCGGCGCAGGCGGTTGATCTGCACGTCGACCGTGCGCTCCGCCGCCGCGCCGCCGCTCCCGGCGAGTTGTTCGCGCTCCACGTTGGCGCCGCCGGCCGCTGCCAGGATGGTCAGGATTTCCCGCTCGCGCTCGGTGATGCGGATCATCTCGTCGTCCCGGCGCAGCTCGCCGCGGTCGATCCGGAACGCGAACGGCCCGAAGGTCACCGTCTCGGCCGCCGCCGCGCGGGGATGCGGGCTGCGCTTGATGATGTTGCTGAGGCGCAGCGTCAGCTCGCGCGGCTCGAAGGGTTTGGGCAGGTAATCGTCCGCGCCGATTTCCAGGCCCATCACCCGGTCGTTCGGGTTGGAGCGGGCCGTCAGCATCAGGATCGGCACCCGGGAGGTCTCGCGCACGCTGCGGGCGTATTCGAAGCCGTTCTCGCCCGGCATCATCACGTCGAGCACCATGGCGTCGAACACCACGCTCTGCGCCCGGGCCCGGGCCTCGGCGGCACTCGCCGCCGCGGTGACCCGGAACCCCTGGTCGGTCAGGTAGCGGGTGAGCAATTCGCGCAGGCGGCGGTCGTCGTCGACCACGAGGACGTGTGGGGCCTCGTCGGGCAGGTCGGCCCGGACGGGATGGCTCATGCGCCGCCCCCGGAGGTTCCGCGCCGCGCCATCAGGCGCTGGACCGCCGGCCGGTCCTCGGGCTCGATCATCGCCATCAGAAAGTCCTCCGGCGAGCCCCGGGCATCCGGCGCGGCCAGCGCCCGGGCGAGGCGGCGCGCCTGGACGCGGGTCAGGTCGGCCGCGAGTTCTGCCCCCGATTCCGTGCAGTACAGGAGGCGCTGGCGCCGGTCGCTCGCGCCCGGCTTCTGCACGACGTAGCCCTGGCCGATCAGGTCCTTCAGCACCCGGTTGAGGCTCTGCTTGGTGATCCGCAGGATGTCGAGAAGTTCGGCGATGGTCAGGCCGGGATAGCGGTCGGCGAAGTGCAGCACCCGGTGGTGCGCCCGGCCGAAGCCGTACGCCGACAGGATCCGGTCGGGATCCCCCACGAAGTCGCGATAGGCGAAGAACAGCAGTTCGATCAGGTCGTCGCTGCCCAGGGCGGCCGGCGCGGCGCCCGGGACGGGTTTCGCCGCGAAGGTCTCCACGGACGTCTCCAGGAAGACGTCTTGGCGCGGGGCTGTCCGTGTCACGGCGCGGCCGCTCCCAACGGGTGATAGGTCAGTCCGCATGACGTTTCTCAAGGCGGCCCGAGCCCGTCAACCCTGGACCCGGCAACTCGCCGAGGCGGTGATCGTCGAGCAGCAGCGGGAGATCGCCGAGATGGAGGCTTGGCTCGGGCAACGCGGCGTGGCGGTGCCGCCAGACGGCGGCCCGCAGCATGTCCAGACGGCCGAGTCTTACCGGAGCTAGGATCCGGAGGCGGGGCCCGCTCGGAAATACGCGGACAATCCTGGGCCCCCGGGGCGGGTATCCGGTAGACCGGCCCTCCGACGTTCCGGTTGCCGGCGGGCCACCCGCTCCGCTACGCAGGGACATCGAGTGAGCGGGAGCGGTTTTACGGATGGCCGAAGCAGCTGAACCGGCGCCCCGCCGCCTGTGGATCCGCAACCCGCTCGCCATTCTGGCCCCGGGCGCGGAAGGCGGGATCGTGGTGCAGGGCACCCGGATCGTCGAGCTCGTGGCGGCGGGCGCCCGGCCGGCGGCCCCGGTGGACGAGACCTTCGACGCGTCGCGCCACGTGGTGATCCCCGGGCTGATCAACACCCACCACCACGCCTTCCAGACGCTCACCCGCGCCCATCCGATCGCGATCAACAAGCCGCTCTTCCCCTGGCTGAAGGCGCTCTACACGATCTGGGGGCGGATCACCCCGGAGGCGTTCCGGCTGGCCACACGGGTCGCCTATACCGAGCTGCTGCTCTCGGGCTGCACCACGGCGGGCGACCACCACTACCTGTTTCCGAAGGGGCTGGAGGACTCAGTCGACGTCCAGGTCGACGAGGCCCGCAACCTCGGAATCCGCGCCTTCATCACCCGCGGCTCGATGAGCCTGTCCGACCGCGAAGGCGGCCTGCCGCCTCACGCACTGACGCAGGACGACGACACGATCCTCTCCGACAGCGAGCGGGTGCTGAACCTGTTCCACGATCCCGCCCCCGGCGCGATGGTGCAGATCGGTCTCGCCCCCTGCTCGCCCTTCGCGGTGACCCAGCGGCTGATGCGCGAGAGCGCGGATCTGGCCGCCCGCCACGGCTGCCGCCTGCACACCCATCTCGGCGAGACCCTAGACGAGGATGCCTACTGCCAATCGATGTTCCACTGCCGCCCCGTGGAATATCTGGAGGAGGTCGGCTGGCTGAACGACCGGGTCTGGCTGGCCCACGGCATCCATTTCAACGATGCGGAGGTGGCCCGGCTGGGCAAGGCCGGGGTCGGCGTGTGCCACTGCCCGACCTCCAACATGACGCTGGCATCCGGCCACTGCCGCACCTGCGAGTTGGAGGCGGCGGGCTCGCCCGTCGGTCTCGGCGTCGATGGCTCGGCTTCGAACGACAGCTCGAACCTGATGGAGGGCGTGCGCCACGCGGTGATGCTGAGCCGGCTCACTTATGGCGCGGAGGCGGTCACGCATCTCGACGCGCTCCGCTGGGCCACGGAGGGCTCGGCCGCCTGCCTCGGCCGCACCGATATCGGCCGGATCGAGGTGGGGCGGGAGGCGGATCTCGCGCTGTTCACCCTGGACGAGCTGCGCTTCTCGGGTGCCCACGACCCGCTGGCGGCGCTGGTGCTGTGCGGCGCGACCCGGGCCGACCGGGTGATGGTGGCGGGGCGCTGGCGGGTGATCGACGGCCAGCCCGTGGGAGTGGATGTGGGTCGCCTGCGCGAGGATCATTCGCGGCTGGCGGTGGCGCTGTTCGGGGACGCATAAAGCCTGGTTTCACAAGGTCTTCGACCTTTTGCAGGTGCAGGGTAGAGCCCTGCGGATTGTCTCGCTGAACTCCCGGGATGGTCCCGCGCGGCCTGAGCCAACCTTGGTGAAGGCCGCGCGTGATCCCTAGAACAGCCCGTCGATCTGCCCGTTGGCGTCCAGCCGGATCGTGTCGGCCGCGGGCACCCGGGGCAGGCCCGGCATGGTCATGATCTCCCCGCAGATCGCCACCACGAAGCCGGCGCCGGCCGAGAGCCGGACGTCGCGCACGCCGACGATGTGGCCCTCGGGGGCGCCCATCAGGGTCGGGTCGGTGGAGAACGAGTACTGGGTCTTGGCCATGCAGATCGGCAGGTTCCCGTAGCCATCCTTCTCGAAGGCGGCGAGCTTGCCGGCGGCCTTGGACTCGATCTGGATGTCGGCGGCGCCGTAGAGCTTGGTGGCGATCGCCCGGATTTTTTCGGAGAGCGGCGCCTCGGTCTCGTAGGCGTGGCGGATCGGTGCCGGCTCGGCCTCGGCGAGTTTCACCACGGCGCGGGCCAGTTCCTCGGCGCCGGCCCCGCCCTCCGCCCAATGGCGGCAGGTGATCGCCTCGACGTCGAGCCGCTCACGGCACAGCTCCTTGAGCTTGGCGTGCTCGGCATCGGTGTCGGCGTAGAAGTGGTTGACGCCGACCACGACCGGCAAGCCGAAGCCGCGCAGGTTGGTGACGTGCCGGGCGAGGTTGGCAAAGCCCTTCTCTAGGGCGTCGATGTTCTCACCGCCGAGGTTCTTCTTGTCGACACCGCCATGCATTTTGAGGGCGCGGACGGTCGCCACCACCACCACCGCCGAGGGGGTCAGCCCCGCCTGCCGGCACTTGATGTCCAGGAACTTCTCAGCGCCCAGATCGGCGCCGAAGCCGGCTTCCGTCACCGTGTAGTCGGCGAGCCGCAGGCCGGCCCGGGTGGCGATCACCGAGTTACAGCCATGGGCGATGTTGGCGAAGGGGCCGCCATGGATCAGCGCCGGGTTGCCCTCCAGCGTCTGCACGAGGTTCGGCTGCAGGGCGTCCTTGAGCAGCACCGTCATGGCGCCGGTGGCCTTCACGTCCTTCAGCGTGACGAGCTTGCGATCGCGGGTCTCGGCGATGACGATCCGGCCGAGGCGCTCCTCCAGATCGGCCAGGTCCTTGGCGAGACAGAACACCGCCATCACCTCGGACGCCACCGTGATGTCGAATCCGTCCTCCCGCGGGAAACCGTTGGCGACGCCGCCCAGCGACTGGGTGATCTGGCGGAGCGCCCGGTCATTCATGTCGACCACGCGGCGCCAGTGGATGCGGCGCACGTCGATGTTGAGCTCGTTGGCCCAATAGACGTGGTTGTCGATCAGCGCGGCCGCGAGGCTGTGGGCCGCCGTGATGGCGTGGAAGTCGCCGGTGAAGTGCAGGTTGATCTGCTCCATCGGCACGACCTGGGCCTTGCCGCCGCCGGCCGCCCCGCCCTTCATGCCGAAGCACGGCCCGAGCGAGGGCTCGCGCAGGCAGATCATGGTCTTGGCGCCGATCCGGTTCAGGGCGTCGCCCAGGCCCACCGTGGTGGTGGTCTTGCCCTCGCCCGCGGGCGTCGGCGAAATCGCGGTGACCAGCACGAGCTTGCCGGATTTCCGGCTCGCCAGCCCGGCGATGTAGCCGTGGTCGATCTTGGCGATGTGCTTGCCGTAATTGTGGAGCGCGTCATCCGGGATGCCGAGCTTTTCCGCGACCTGCGCGATCGGCTTCAGGGTCGCGGCGCGGGCGATCTCGATGTCTGACGGCATGGGCGTTCCCTCGCTGAGTTGCGGGCTCGGAGCCCGCCGCCGGCTGTTGCCGTGCGGATGTGTCCACCCGTGCGGGCGGCCGCCCGCGAACGGCTGCGCAGTGTGCGTCAAACGGACAGGAAATGCGCGTCGATTTTTATGAGGTGGGCGACAAAATACCTTTGTCGAGGCGGAGCACCATCAGCACAGGTTTATGCCCAAGTCCGCTGTCACGCGCGCTCTCCCTCCCCCCGCTGCGGGCTATCGGATTCACACATCTCCGTTGGAGGAGAGGCACGAACGGCTCCGCGTCACCCCCTCCCCCGCAAAGGGGGGAGGGAGAGCACCGAGCCGTGCGCCGGGCTCACCCCCCTGACTTCTTCGCCTTGTCGGCGGCGCCCGGTGCCTCGTGCGGCTGCGGCGCGCCCTTGGGCAATTCGGGGTTCTCGGCGCTGTGCGGGGCGGCGACCGGGGCCGGCACGGTCTCGGCCGTGGCGGTCGGCTTCTCGATGTCGGGCAGGCCGTCCTTGAGCTTCGCGTTGATCTGGGCGAGGTCGTCCGGCTCGGGGTTCAGGTCCTTGGCGTGCTGCCACTGGAACTTGCCCTCCAGCCGCCGGCCCGCGCGCCAATAGGCGTCGCCCAGATGGTCGTTGATGGTCGGGTCGCCCGGCTTCAGCTCGACCGCCTTCTCCAGCTCGCGCACCGCGTCGTCCCAGCGGCCGAGGCGGTAATAGGCCCAGCCGAGGCTGTCGACGATCATACCGTCCCGGGGGCTGGCATCGACCGCCTGCTGCAGCAGCTTGAACGCCTCGTCGATGTTGGTGTTCTGGTCGACCCAGGAATAGCCGAGGTAGTTCATCACCTGTGCCTTGGCGGCCGGCTGGCTGGCCGGCACCAGGGCCAGCGCCTTCTTCAGGTCGGCCTCGGCCTTCGGCCATTGCTTGGCCCGCTCGTAGGCGGTGCCGCGGAAGTAGTAGGTCGTCCAGTAGTTCGATTGCGGCCGGTTGCCGATCAGGTCGATGGCGCGGGTGTAGGTGGCGGCCGCCTCCTCGTACTTCTTGCGCGCGCGCTGGACGTTGCCGAGCGCGGTGATCACGTCGATGTCGTCGGGATGCGCCTTCATGGTGGCGTCGAGGTGCTCCAGCGCCTCGTCGCCCTTGCCCATCTGCTCCAGGTTCAGGCCGACCTGAATGTCGGCGTTGAGCTTGAGCGGGGAGGTCGCGGGGATCTGCGCGTAGGCCTCGTTGGCGCGCTCGGGCTGCTTCATCCGGTCGAGCGTGTCGGCCAGCGTCAGCCGGGCGAGCGCGTGGTCGGGGGCGAGGTAGAGGGCGAGGCGCAGGTAGATCACGGCGGGCAGCTCGTCGCCCTGCGTCGAGCCCGCCGAGCCCAGCCCGTACAGCACCTCGGCGGCGCCTTCCTGGGCAGTGCCGATCAGCCGCGTGAGGGGCTTGCCCTCCTTCAGCTTGTCGAGGGCGTCGCGCACCAGCGGGTGGCGGGGCGAGAGCTGGTCGAAGTCCGAATAGGCCTGGATCGCGAGATCGGTGCGGCCGAGGCTCGCCTCCATCCGGGCATAGGCATCGACGATGCGCAGGGTGTTGCGGTCGGCCTCGTAGGCCGCCTTGAGGCGCCGCTCCGCCTCGGCGTTGTCGCCGGTCACCGAGGCGATCAGGCCGGCATGGTAGTCGCGGAAGGTGTTGTAGTAGCGCTCGCCCCGGAGCTTGTTGACGGTCTCCAGCGCCTTCTTGCCATCACCCGCCCCCGCGTACGACCAGGCGGTCAGCAGCGTGGCGGTGAGATCGGTCGCCGCGCCCCGGCCGCTGCGCGAAAAATTCTGGCGGGCGGCGGCCCACTGGCCGGCCTTGATCTGGCGCACCCCGAGGGAGAGGTTGGCGAGCCCGTTGGTCGGATCGCGGGCGATCAGCTTCTCGGCGGTGCGGAACGCGTCCGGCAGGGCGCCGTCGGCCAGCAGCGAGATGAACGCGCGCTCGACCAGCTCCGCATTGCGCGGGTCGGCCTTGACCGCCTCGCGGTAGAAGGTCGCGGCCGCCGCCGTGTCCCGAGCGGCGCCCGCGATGTAGGCGGAGAGGAAGTTGCCCTCGAGCGAATCCGCGGGCTCGTAGTCGAGGATCGGGGTCGATTCCTTCGGCTGCGCGGCAAGCACGGTCTGCGGCAGACCTGCGGCCAGCAGCAGGGCGAGCGCCGAGACGCTCCGGCGGGCGCGTGATGTCATCATGAACCGATCGCGGCTCCTGGGCGCCGACCGACCAAGAGGCCGGGCGCGAGAATGGCGGGTTATCCCCGAAAAAGCGCCGGGGACACTGAACCCATCCCGCCAGCCCCGCAAGGCGAAAGGATGGCGCGGGGGGAGACTGGTTCAGGCGGGCTCGGGCGCTGGGTTCCGTGGACGCCCGCCCCGCTCGCCGAGCAGACCCGACAAGATCTCCGACGGAATCATAGCCGGCAGCACGGTCGTCAAAAGCCCGTGTACGCTCACGTGAATGTCGAGATCCGCGATCTCGAAGGCGGCTCCTCCCGGCCAGAGCTCAAGACGTGACAAGGCGGGGATATCGACCTCACGCAGGGGCTCGATCAACGCGCGGGGGATCAGGAACCCGCCATGTCGCTCGGTCAGGATCGCGACGGCATCGTATTCCGGGCCAGTACGTCACCGCACGGGCCCGGAACGCGCCCGGCCTTCATCGCCGCCTTCGATCAGCCCCTCACATATTCGGATAGTTCGGCCCGCCCGGCCCCTCCGGCGTCACCCAGTCGATGTTCTGGTTCGGGTCCTTGATATCGCAGGTCTTGCAGTGGACGCAGTTCTGCGCGTTGATCTGGTAGCGCACGCCGTCGCTCGCCGCGGCATCCTCCACCCACTCGTAGACGCCCGCCGGGCAGTAGCGGGACGAGGGGCCACCGTAGATGTCGTGCTCGGAGTGCTTCTGCAGCTCCAAGTCGCGGACCTTGAGGTGGGGCGGCTGGTCCTCCTCGTGGTTGGTGTTCGACAGGTAGACCGAGGAGAGCCGGTCGAAGGTCAGCTTGCCGTCGGGCTTCGGGTAGGTGATCGGCGTCACCTCGGAGAGCGGCTTGAGGCAGGCGTGATCCGGCTTGCCGTGCTTGAGCGTGCCGAACGGCGAGGCGCCGAGGATCGTGGTCGCCCACATGTCGATCCCGCCGAGCCCGACGCCGACCAGCGTGCCGTACTTGGACCAGAGCGGCTTGACGTTGCGCACGGCCTTGAGGTCCTGCCCGATCGGACTCTCGCGCCAGCCGGCCTCGTAGGCGGTGAGCTCGTCGCCCGCGCGGCCGGCCTTGAGCGCATCCGCGATGGCGTCGGCCGCCTGCATCCCGGACAGGATCGCGTTGTGCGAGCCCTTGATCCGCGGCACGTTCACGAAGCCCGCCGAGCAGCCGACCAGGCAGCCGCCGGGGAAGACCAGCTTGGGCACCGATTGCCAGCCGCCCTCCATGATGGCCCGCGCGCCGTAGCCGATGCGCTTGGCGCCCTCGAACGTCTCGGCGATCATCGGGTGGGTCTTGAAGCGCTGGAACTCCTCGAACGGCGACAGGGTCGGGTTCTCGTAGTTCAGGTGCGTGACGAAGCCGACCGAAAGCAGGTGGTCGTCGAAATGGTAGAGCCAAGAGCCGCCGCCGGCCCGGTTGGGCAGCGGCCAGCCCATCGTGTGCTGCACCAGCCCCGGCTCGAACTTGCCGGGCGCGAGCTGCCACAGCTCCTTCACGCCCAGCCCGTACTTGAAGTGGTCGCTGTGCCGGTTGAGCGAGAAGCGCTGGATCAACCCCTTGGTCAGGTTGCCCCGGGCGCCCTCGCCGAACACCGTGTACTTGCCGCGCAACTCCATGCCGCGGGTGTAGTCGTCGCGCGGCTCGCCCGACTTGCCGATGCCGAGATCGCCCGTGGCGATGCCCGCCACGGCGCCGTTCGCGTCGAACAGCACCTCGGAGGCCGGGAAGCCCGGGTAGATCTCGACGCCGAGCGCCTCGGCCTGGGCGCCCAGATACTTGCACGTGTTCGAGAGTGAGCCGACGAAGTTGCCGTGGTTCGACATGAACTTGGGGAAGAACAGGTTCGGCAGGGTGATGCCGCTGTTCTTGGTGAGCATCATGAACTCGTCGCGCTGGACCTCCGTCTTGAGCGGACGCTCCGGGTCCTGGCGCCACTCGGGCAGCAGCCGGTCGAGGCCGATCGGATCGACCACCGCCCCGGACAGGATGTGGGCGCCGACCTCCGAGCCCTTCTCGACGACGACGACGGAGATCTCCTCGCCGATCTCGGCGGCGCGCTGCTTCAGGCGGATCGCGGTGGCGAGCCCGGCCGGGCCGGCGCCGACCACGACCACGTCGAAATCCATGCTCTCGCGTTCGGGCAGCGCCATCCTCGCCTCTCCTTTTCTTTGTTTCAGGACCCGATTCATCGCCGGGCCGGCGTTCCTTCTGCCGTCTCAAGCGATTCCAAGCTAGAAAGGCAAGTTGCCGACGCTCAAGCTCAAGGCAAAGTTCCCTTTGCCGCACCGGAGGGCGTATCGGGGCACGCTCACTTCACCCCCCTCATCCTGAGGTGACCGCGCAGCGGGCCTCGAAGGAGGGCTCCACGGATCGCGAGACCGCTGGAGGGCTCCTTCGAGACCTGCGCTGCGCTCCGGCACCTCAGGATGAGGGGGTGGGTTGGACGATTCGTGTCTCCGGACGCCGGCCCTGCGCCCTTCGGTCACGCAAGTCCTTGGGGGCCGGCCCGTTTCAAAAGTTGTCCACAGGCCCCGGCAATCCCACATGATGTCTCTGATGCCGAGCCCCTCCGACGCGCAAGCCGACCTGATCGCCTATCTCGACTTCCACGTGGAGGCCGGGGCCGACGCGGCGCTCGACGAGCAGCCGCACGACCGCTTCGGCGAGCCGGACTCACCCGCACCGACCCTGCGCGCCCCGCGCAGAGCCGCGCCGCCCAGGGCCGTGGAGCCGCCGGTCGTCGCGGTGGCCAACAGCCTCGTGCCACCCCCCGGCGCCCCGCCGCCCGTCGTGGTGCCGCGCACCTTCGGTCGGGCCGCCAGCGCCCAGCCCGACGAGGCCGCGAGCGACGCCCGCGCCCGGGCGCGCCAAGCCAAGTCGCTGGAGGAGCTGGAGCGGATCCTCGCGGATTTCGATGCCTGCCCGCTGCGCTTCACCGCCAAGAACCTCGTCTTCGGCGACGGCAATCCGGAGGCGCGGGTGATGTTTCTCGGCGAGGCGCCGGGGGCCGACGAGGACCGGATCGGCAAGCCGTTCATGGGCCGCTCGGGCCAGCTCCTCGACAAGATGATGAAGGCGGTCGGGCTCGACCGGACCAGCGCCTATATCGGCAACATCGTGCCCTGGCGGCCGCCGGGCAACCGCAACCCGACCCCCCAGGAGGTGGCGGTGTGCCGGCCCTTCGTGGAGCGGCAGATCGAGCTGGTCGATCCCGATATCATCGTCTGCCTGGGCGCGCCCGCCACCCAGACGCTGACCGGGTCCAAGGACGGCATTCTCCGCACCCGCGGCCGGCTGTTCCCGTACACGTTGCCGAATCGTGAGGTGAAGCTGCTCGCCACGCTCCATCCGGCCTTCCTGTTGCGCCAGCCGGTGCAGAAGCGGCTGGCGTGGCGGGACTTCCGCGCCCTGCGCGCGCTCATCGACGGGACAGCTTGACCGCGGAAGCGGAACCGGCTCTCCCCTCCCGCCATTAGAGTTTCGTTCCCGCCGGCGGTTCGCCGCCGTCCGGACATGACGACGCACGACACCTTGCGTCCCGCCCGCGGCGGCCGGCGCAGCACCGATAGCGGGACCCGACCATGCGCTGGGACGATCTACGCAGCTCCGACAACGTCGAGGATCGCCGGGGCGAAGGCGGTGGCGGCGGTGGCGGCATGGGCTTCCCCGGCGGCGGTGCCGGCGGCCTCGGGATCGGCACCATCGTGGTGCTGCTGATGGTCAGCTACTTCACGGGCATCAACCCGGCGATCCTGATCGGCGGCGCCGAGCGGATCGGCGGCGGTCACAGCCAGCAGGAGCAGCCGGCCGATCCGCAGACGCAGGCCAAGCGGCGCCAGGCGCCCACCGACGAGAGCGGCCGGTTCGCGTCAAAGATCCTCGGCAACACCGAGGACGTGTGGAGTCAGATCCTGCCGCAGCAGACCGGCAAGCAATACACCCCGACGACCCTGGTGCTCTACACCGGCGGCACCCGCTCGGGCTGCGGCTCAGCCCAGGCCGCGATGGGCCCGTTCTACTGCCCGCTCGACAAGAAGGTTTATTTGGATACCGGCTTCTTCAAGGAGATGGCCACCAAGTTCGGCGTGAAGGGTGATTTCGCCTACGCGTACGTCATCGCCCACGAGGTCGGCCACCACGTCCAGGACGTGCTCGGCATCCTCGGCAAGGTCCAGGCCCGCCAGCAGCAGGCGTCGAGCAAGACCGAAGCGAACGCCCTCTCGGTGCGGATCGAGCTGATGGCCGATTGCCTCGCCGGCGTCTGGGCCAAGAACTCCAACGACAAGTACGCCGAGCTGGACCAGGGCGATATCGACGAGGCCCTGAACGCCGCCGCGCAGATCGGCGACGATGCGCTGCAGCGGCGCTCGCAGGGCTACGTGGTGCCGGATTCCTTCACCCACGGTTCCTCGGCCCAGCGCCAGCGCTGGTTCACGGCCGGCTACAAGAGCGGCCAGACCAAGGCGTGCGACACGTTCCGCACGGCGGGGAACTGAGGCGACTCAAGTAACGCTCCGTCTCAGCGAGCGCAGCGACGTGACCAGCAGCGCTTCGGCTTCGGAGGCCACTCTGCCGTAGAGCGTGGCGCGCGAGAGTGGCGGAGGTCGCCGGTCACGATCGCGTCCGGATTGACGGAACCTCGAATCGTTCCTTCAAGTCCGGACAGTGGGACCTTTGGAGATCGCGATGACGTCCCTCGCGGTGACAGCAAGAGGACAGATCACGCTCGCACGTGACCTGTTGCAACACCTTGGCGTCAAGCCGGGGAGCGAATCAACTTCGAGAAACTGCCGGGTGGCGAGTTGCGCGTGCGGGCGACCCGGCCCGCCGGCTCCATCGACGATTTTTTCCATAGCCTAGACGGCAAAGTGAGGCTGGATCAGCCGCTGACGATCGAGGCGATGAACGATATCACCGCCGCGGGCTGAGCCGGCGTGCGGGACGACGAATGAAAGTCGCCGCCGATACCAACGTGCTGGCGCGAGCGATTCTGGCCGACGATCCCGCACAAACACGCGCGGCGCGAAGGCTGCGCCGGGACGCGGCCTCGATCGCGGTGCCGCTGCCGTGCCTGTGTGAACTGGTCTGGATACTTCGGCGCGTCGGGGCCAAGCTCGCGACGGCCGATGTGGCGGCTGCGATACGCGCGTTGCTCAATACCGGGAACGTCGCCAGGAACCGGCCCGCCGTGGAAGCCGGGCTCATGCTACTCGAAGCCGGCGGCCACTTCGCCGATGAAGGCCAATGGCTGGGCGGGGAGACCTTCGTCTCCTTCGATCAGAAGGCGGTGGCGCTGCTGTTGCAGCAGGGAGAAGCCGCCCACCTCCTGGCCTGATCGCAGACTTGCTCGGAACCCGTCCGACCGGGGCAGGTCAGCTCTTGCTCAACCGCCTTGCATTGGCCTGCACTTTCCGCCGGTAGCTGCGGATCACCTTGCCGTTCGAGGCGCCTGCGGCCAGCATGAAGGCGGCCTCGCCGGCGGCCATGACCTTCTCGGTCACCATCAGCTGCGCCTCGGCCTGGGCTGCGGGTCCCCCGAGGGCGAACATCGCCAGGCGCTGGGCGATCACGCCCTGCGCCTCCAGCCCCAGCATGGCCATGTCCATGCCCGTCTTCCACCAACCGAACAGCATCGCGTTCCTCATGTTGCCCGTGGCAACTGTTGCACAAGGCAACGGTCGAGCCTGGTTCCGGCTCCCGGCATGCGCCCAGGCCTGCATGGGGTGCAAGCGTTATCCCGCACTGCGACATCACGCTTTGCGCAGCCCAGGCGGATGCCGTAAGCGCCAGGGCATTCCCCCGGACAGCGCCCACCGCCATGATACGCCTGGACAAGATCACCAAGCAGAACGGGCGGCAGCTCGTCTACATCGAGGCCTCGGCCGCCCTGCAGCGCGGCGAGAAGGTCGGGCTGGTCGGCCCGAACGGGGCGGGCAAGACCACCCTGTTCCGGATGATCATCGGCGAGGAGCAGCCCGACGAGGGGCAGGTCTCGGCCGACAGGGGCATCACGATCGGGTATTTCAGCCAGGATGTCGGTGAGATGTCGGGCCGCAGCGTCGTCACCGAGGTGATGGACGGCGCCGGGCCGGTGAGCACGGTCGCGGCCGAACTCGCCGAGATCGGTGCGGCCCTGGCCGATCCGGACCGGGCCGACGAGATGGACGCCCTGGTCGAGCGCTACGGCGAGGTCCAGGCGCGGTTCGAGGAGCTCGACGGCTACGCCCTGGAGGGCCGGGCCCGGGAGGTGCTCGACGGCCTCAGCTTCAGCCAGGAGATGATGGACGGCGATGTCGGCGCCCTCTCGGGCGGCTGGAAGATGCGCGTGGCGCTCGCCCGCATCCTGCTGATGCGCCCGGACGTGATGCTGCTCGACGAGCCGTCGAACCACCTCGACCTGGAGAGCCTGATCTGGCTCGAATCGTTCCTCAAGGCTTATGACGGCGCCCTGCTGATGACCTCGCACGACCGCGAGTTCATGAACCGCATCGTCAACAAGGTGATCGAGATCGACGGCGGCGCGCTCACCACCTTCTCGGGCGATTACGCGTTCTACGAGGGGCAGCGGAAGCTCAACGAGGCGCAGCAGCAGGCGCAGTTCGAGCGCCAGCAGGCGATGCTCGCCAAGGAGATCGCCTTCATCGAGCGCTTCAAGGCCCGGGCCTCCCACGCCGCCCAGGTGCAGAGCCGGGTGAAGAAGCTCGACAAGATCGAGCGCGTCGAGCCGCCCCGGCGGCGGCAATCGGTGGCGTTCGAGTTCCAGCCGGCGCCGCGCTCGGGCGACGACGTCGTGATGCTCAAGGGTGTCCACAAGCGCTACGGCAGCCGCACGATCTACGAGGGGCTCGACTTCTCGGTGCGCCGCCGGGAGCGCTGGTGCGTGATGGGCATCAACGGCGCCGGCAAGTCGACGCTCCTGAAGCTCGTGACCGGCACCACCGCGCCCGACGACGGGGCGGTCACGATCGGCGGCAGCGTCAAGCTCGGCTATTTCGCCCAACACGCCATGGACCTGCTGGACGGCGACCGCACCGTGTTCGAGACCCTGGAGGAGGCCTTTCCGCAGGCCGGCCAGGGTTCGTTGCGGGCGCTGGCGGGCTGCTTCGGCTTCTCGGGCGACGATGTCGAGAAGCGCTGCCGGGTTCTGTCAGGCGGCGAGAAGGCCCGGCTGGTCATGGCGCTGATGCTCTATGACCCGCCGAACTTCCTGGTGCTCGATGAGCCGACCAACCACCTCGACATGGGCACCAAGGAGATGCTGATCACGGCGCTCGCCAGTTACGAGGGGACGATGCTGTTCGTCTCCCACGACCGGCACTTCCTGGCGGCGCTGTCGAACCGGGTGCTCGAAGTCACGCCCGAGGGCATCCATCAATACGGCGGCGGCTACACCGAGTATGTCGCCCGCACCGGCCAGGAGGCGCCGGGCCTGCGGAGCTGACCGGCAACCCTGCGACGGCTGCGCCGCTTACGTCGCACGACAACCCCGGGTAGGCTCGCGCGAAACGGCCGGATCCGGGACGCCGTGCGACGCCTTCTGAAATTCCTCCACACGATGGGCTCGGCTGGATTGCTGGGGGCGCTGGCGTCCCTGGTGGTCATGCTGGCGCTGACCCCGCCTCCGAGCGCCCTGCCCGGCTACACGGCGATGCGCGGCGCGATGGGCGCGGTCGCCACCTGGGTGTTCCTGCCGTCGCTCGCCGTGACGTTGATGTCGGGCCTGATCGCCATGGCGGTGAACCGGGCCTACCTCAACGCAGGCTGGGCGTGGCTGAAGCTCGCCACCGGCGTTCTGATGTTCGAGGGCGGGCTGGTCTACGTGCAGGGGCCGATGAAACAGGAGGCCGCGCAGAGCGCCCGGGCGTTGGCCGGCTTGCTCGACCCGGCGGCTTTGGCCGTCTCGCTCCCCGGCGAGCGCGGGACGCTGTGGGTCCTGCTTGCGATTTCGGCTGCCAACGTCGCCCTCGGGATCTGGCGTCCGCGGATCCTGCGGATTCCGAGCTAGTCGCGACTCGACCGCTATTTGCCGACACAAAAGCCGGCAAACAAACGATCGAGCACATCCTCGACTCCGACATGGCCGGCGACCTCGCCCAGCGCTCGGACGGCGAGGCGAAGATCCTCGGCGACGAGTTCCGGCGGGCCGTTGGCCCCTACGATCAGGCGATCGAGATGGGCCGTACAGGCTTCCAGCGCAGCCCGATGGCGCGCCCGGGTGATCAGCGCATCGCCCTGCCCCAGGCCGGCCTCGGCCTGGGCCTGGATGGCGTCGAGGAGGGCATCGAGCCCATGACCGGTCCGGGCGGAAACCCCCAGAACGCCGTCCGATCGCAGGTTTTGATAGCCGGCTAATAGATCGATCTTGGTGTGCACCGTCAGGACTTGAACTGCGGTGCCGGCGAGGTCGGGTTCGGCGCCGTCGGGCGGCACGAGCGCCAGCACCAAATCCGCGGTCTCGATCCGCGCGCGGGTCCGTCGGATCCCCTCGGCCTCGACGGGTTCGACCGTCTCGCGCAAACCCGCGGTATCCACCAGCAGCACCGGCAGGCCAGCCAGATCCAGCCGCACCTCGATCGCGTCGCGGGTCGTACCGGGCGCGTCCGACACGATCGCGACGTCCCGCCGGCTCAGGGCGTTGAGCAATGTCGACTTCCCGGCATTGGGCGCACCCGCCAGCACCACCGTGAATCCGTCCCGCAGCCGCTCGCCCCGGTGCCCGTCCCGCAGGATTGCGGCGATCTGGTCGCGTAGGGCGGTGGCCCGTCCGAGCAGCGCGGCATCGAGCCCGGCCTCGTCCACGTCGCCCTCGTCGGCGAAATCCAGGGCCGCTTCGGCAGCGGCGAGGCAATCGATCGCCTCCGCGCGCCAAGCCGCGACCTGTCGGCTGAGGGCCCCGTCGAGCTGGCGCAGAGCCTGCCGCCGCTGGCCCTCGGTTTCCGCGTCGATCAGGTCTGCGACGGCTTCGGCCTCGGCCAGATCCATCCGGCCGTTGAGGACCGCTCGTCGCGTGAAGGCGCCCGGCCCGGCCGCGCGGCATCCCGGCATCTGGGCCAGGGTGGCGAGCACGCCCATTCGCACCGCTGGCCCGCCATGGAGGTGCAGCTCGGCCATGTCCTCGCCGCTGTAGGTGTTCGGCCCCGGCAGCCAGACCACGAGCGCCCGGTCGAGCTCGGTCCCGTCAGCCGGGTTGCGGAGCGTCCGCAGCGACAGCCTGCGAGGCGCCGGCAAGGCTCCGCACAGACCGGTGAGCACGGTTCGGGCCCCCGGGCCGCTGAGGCGGATCACCGCGACAGCCGCCCGGCCGAAGCCGCTGGCCGGGGCGAAGAGCGTTTCGGTTTCAGTCATGGCAGCTGCGACGCGCAAGCTTCGCCTTCTTCATGTCGTGCGAGTGTGTTTCACGTGAAACAGCCCAAGCCCCTATACCCCATCCGGTGGCCGGGCCGATCCCGCTTCATGCAGACCCATCGAACCTCGATGGAGGCCAGGATGCATCCCACACGCCGCACACTCTGCCGCTGCCTGCTCGCCGCGCCACTGCTCCTGCCGATGCGGCCCGCGACTGCGGCGGCCGAACCGGACCTCGAAGCGCTCGAGCGGCGTATCGGCGGCCGTATCGGCGTCGCGGCCGGATCGGTGGATCGCGTCCTGCTCCAGCACCGGGCGGATACGCGTTTCCCGATGTGCAGCACCTTCAAGGTGCTGGCCGCGGCGGCGGTGCTGGCGCGGGTCGATGCCGGATCCGAACAACTCGATGCGCCGGTATCGTACCGGGCAGACGCTCTCCTGAGCTACGCGCCCGTGACCCGGAAGGCCCTGGAGACGCAGGGCGGCGCCGGCCGGCTCTCGGTGGCCGAACTCTGCGCCGCCGCGCTCGAATGGAGCGACAACACGGCGGCCAACCTGCTCCTCGCACGCCTCGGCGGGCCGGAGGGCCTGACCGTTTGGCTGCGGAACACCGGCGATCCCGTCACACGTCTCGATCGCGACGAGCCGACGCTGAACACCGCGATCCCCGGCGATCCCCACGATACCACCACCCCGGAGGCGATGCGCGCGACCCTCGGCCGGATCCTGCTCGGCACCGTCCTGGCGCCGCCGTCGCGCGCACGGCTGGAGGGCTGGATGGTCGGAAGCCAGACCGGATTCAAGCGGCTCCGGGCGGGGTTGCCGAAGGACTGGACCGTCGGTGACAAGACCGGCACCGGCGACAACGGCACGTTCAACGACGTGGCGATCCTGCGGCCGCCGGGCCGTGCGCCCGTGACCGTGGCCGTGTACATCACCGGCTCCACCCTGCCCGTCGAAGCGGTCGATTCGGTTCATGCCGAGATCGGCCGGCTCATCGCTGCGCGGATCGTCGCCGCGTGAGGCCGAATCCACGAAACCGTCATGGCCAAATCAGCCGCAAAGACCACCCGGGCGACCCAGGCCCTCGATAAGGTCGGCCTGCGCTACAGCCTCCATGCCTACGACTACGATCCCGATGCCCCGCGCATCGGCCTCCAGGCCGCGGAGGCACTGGGCGTGCCGCCCGGCCGCGTGCTGAAGACCCTGATGGCGGCGGTCGACGGGCGGACAATCTGCCTGCTGGTCGCCTCCGATCGGGAGGTCTCGATGAAGCGGGTGGCGGCCGCCTTCTCGGGCAAGGCCGCCGCCATGCTCAAGCCCGCCGATGCCGAGCGGCTGACCGGCTATCATGTCGGTGGCATCAGCCCGCTCGGCCAGAAGCGTGCATTCCCGACCGCGATCGATTCCGGTTCCCTGGGGGATCCGGGTACCGAGATCCACGTCAACGGCGGCGGACGGGGCCTGCAGATCCGGCTGACCGAGGGGGATCTCGTCGCGGTTCTGCAGGCGCTGGTCATGCCGCTGACCTGATGTCTGCCCATCGGGTAATTGCCCGTTTACCTTGCTTCACCACGCTGCCGGCTCGCGATGGCGTCGGGGACGGGATGCGGATGATCGGGCGCAGGAGGACGATGGCGCTCGGATTCGCCCTGTTGCTCGCCGGCCCCGGCGCAGCCGCGGATCTCGACGCCCGGGGCTCCGCCTACGGGGCGGCGGAGGTCACCGCCCGCCTCCGTTTCTTCCCGCGCAGCGACGGGATCGACCGCCCGCCGGTCTATGCCCTACGCACCCGTGTGGTGCCGGTCGGCTGCACGCCGCGGCGGGCGCCCGTGCCCACCAACGCGCCGGACGATCCGAGCTATGTCGGCTCCGAATACGGCCTGTCGCATCCGAGCTATTACGGGTTCACGCCACCGCTCGGCGTCGATGATCCCTTCGGCCGCTCCCTGCTGCCCTACTGTCGCTAATTCCCCTCCCCGACATCATGCTCTAAGCAGAGCTGCGTTGGCGTGCCGACGCAGCTCTGCTTAGGTCCTTGGCCGGTCGCAAATTCTCATCGCAAAACCGGCGGCCACTTTTGCGAAACCTGCTGAGACGGGCGGTCCCGCCCCTCTCCGGAGCCCGTGCCGTGTCCGATTCGGTTCCCCAGCGCTTCAGCGACCCGGCAGCCCTGCGCCAACGCGTGGCCGACTGGCGTGCGGCGGGCGAGCGGATCGTCCTGGTCCCGACCATGGGCGCCTTGCACCGGGGACACCTCGCCCTGGTGGCGGAGGCCCGGCGAGCCGGCGACCGTGTGGTGGTCAGCATCTTCGTGAATCCGACTCAGTTCGGCCCCAACGAGGATTTCTCGCGCTATCCGCGCGACCTCGAGGCCGATCTCGCCCTGCTGGGCGAGGCGGGGGCCGACGCCGCTTGGACGCCCACGGTCGAGACCATGTACCCACCGGGCTTCGCCACGCGGATCGAGGTCGCGGGTCTGTCCGAGGGGCTGTGCGGGCCGTTCCGGCCCGGCCACTTCGCCGGGGTCGCCACGGTGGTGACAAAGCTCCTGAATCAGGTCCGGCCCGACACGGCCCTGTTCGGCGAGAAGGATTTTCAGCAGCTCCGGGTGATCCAGCAGGCGGTGTCCGATCTGGACATGGGGGTCGAGATCCGTGGCGTCCCGACCCTGCGCGAGCCCGACGGCCTCGCCCTGTCGTCGCGCAACCGCTACCTGTCGCCCGAGGAGCGTGCCGTCGCCCCGAAACTCCACGCCGTGCTGTCCGACATCGCCCTCGCCTCCCGCAACGGCACCGGCGTCGCCGGGCGGATCGCCGCCGGACGGGCAGCCCTGGAGGTGGCGGGTTTCCGGGTCCAGTATCTCACGATCTGCGATGCCCGGACCCTGGCGTCGGTCGAGCGGGTCGAGGGCCCGGCCCGCGTCCTTGCGGCGGCCTACCTGGGGCGGACCCGGCTGATCGATAATCTCGCGGTCTGAGACCCGTCAGCACGTCCTGGTTTCGAAAGGTCGAGACCTTTCGTGGGTCCAGGGCGGAGCCGTAGTGACCGTCTCAGGGCTGAAGCCCTTCGGAAACCTCCGGGTTTCGCTGGCCGGCCATGACGAGCTCTGCCGCTGCCTCCCCGTGGCCGCCGAGACACCCCGGTTGGATTTCTCCCACAATCCAACCCCATGATATTGGCGGCGCCAGGCTGACCTGCTCTCTGCTCGTGGCGTGATCAGAGCACGCCCGGCCTCGACCTTCCTGGCCACCACCCTCGCCTGCGCGGCCCCTGCCTGCGCGGGCGATGCCATCGAGGGCCTGGCGGGGCCCTACGGCGAGCGCCTGCGCTACGACGAGAAGGGCCTGAGCCTCACCTTTCCCGAGCCGGACGTCACCCTGCAGATCGGCGGACGGCTCCATCTCGATGCCGGTGGGGCGCGCTTCAGCCGGCCCGAGGGGCCCGAGGCCTTCCCCGACAATCTCGTGGTGCGCCGCTCGTGGATCGAGCCGACGCTCACGATCGGCCGGGACTGGGTGATCGCCTTCCAGTACGATTTCAGCGATCCGGTGGTGCCGATCAACGACGCCTTCGTGGCCTGGAAGGGGCTGCCGGACACGATCGTGACGCTCGGCAACATGAAGGTGCCGCTCAGCCTCGAATGGCTGCAGAGCAACAACGACACCCTGTTCGTCGAGCGCTCAGGAGCCAACGCCCTGGTGCCGGAGCGCCGGTTCGGCGTCGCGGTCGGGCGGAACGGGCAGGCCTGGACCGCCGTGGCCGGTGTGTTCGGCAACGCCGCCAGCAACGGCATCTCTGGCGACGGGGTCGCGGTGGCGGGCCGCGCCACTTACGCGCCGATCCTGGAGGAGCGCGAGACCCTGCATCTTGGGCTGGCGGCGACCTACCGCCGCCGGTCCCGCAGCGACGGCGCCTTCAGCTTCTCGGCCCCGGCGGGTACGGCCCTGTTCGAGCGCCAGCTGGTGGATACCGGCGACCTCCCGGATGCCGCGAGCGTCACCCGGTTGGGGGCCGAGTTCGCCTATCGCCGGGGCCCGGTCCTGCTTCAGGCCGAGTATATCCGGGCTGAGCTTCAGCCGTTCAGCGGACCCGGGATGCCCGCCTCCGCGCTCGGCTTCCAGGGGGGCTACGTGGAGGCCGCCTGGGTGCTGAACGGCGAGGGGCGCGGCTACGCGCTCACGCCCCAGGGGGGCACAACCTACGCGACCTTCAAGGGCGTCGCCGTGGCGGACGGCCAGCGGGTCTCCCGGGGCGGGATCGGCGTGTTCGAGCTGGCGGCGCGCTACAGCGCCATCGACTTCGACGCCCGGGGCTTCCGCGGCGGGCTCGAGCGGGACGTGACCCTCGGCCTAAGCTGGTATCCCGAGCCCAATCTCCGCCTGATCGCCAACTACGTCCGCGGACGCGTGCGGCCGGGCGAGGCCCAGGCAGATACGTTCGGGCGCGCGCCGTTCTCGGTGGACACCGTGGTCGGGCGCCTGCAGATCTACTGGTAAGTCCGGGTTTCCAAAGGGCTCAGCCGTTTGGCAGGGTTCGGGGGCGGAGCCCCTGACGTTCCATGGCTCTGCCCTGGGCCCGCGAAAGGGCTCGCCCTTTCTAAACCATGACCTTGCGACGCGGAACGCGCTCAGACGGCCCGGCGCAGGACCGAGCGGAAGGGCCGCCGCTCGGGGCCCGGCTCGGTGGGCGGCTCCGGGGTCTCGGGCGGCGCTGTCAGGACCTCGGTCCGCACCGGGCGCGGCGCCGCGAAGGCCGCGCCCTGCGCGAAGGGTACGTCGAGGTCGATCAGGTCGGGGATGTCGGCCTCGTCGGCGATGCCCGTGGCGACGAGACGGATCCCGACCCGCGCCAGGGCCGGCCCCGTATCCTCGACCGCGAGGTCCGACAGGCTGCCCGGGATCGCCTGCGGCCGCAGCAGCATCGCGGCCGGCACCCGGACTTGGCCGATGCCGAGGGCGGCGAGGTCCACCGCGTCGAAGCGCAGATCGTCCGGCCGGTCGAGGCTGAAGCCGATCCGTCCGCGCAGCGGCATCAGGAGGCCGCGCTGGCCGGCATCGAGGCCCCGCCAGCTCGCCTGCGGCAGGGCGATCACCAGCCCGGCCAGGGACGGATCCTCCGCCACCGCGCGGCCCAGCTCGCGCAGCAGGCCGGGCTCGAACAGCGAGAGTGGCGAGAGCGCGTAGGTCAGCAGGGTGTCGCTGCCGCGGCGGGCGAGGTGCCGCACCACCAGGGCGGCCCGCTGCAGCATGCGGCGGTCGAGTTCGGTGGTCCGGCCATAGCGCTCCAGCACCGGCAGGAACGTCTCCGGCTCGGCCGGGGCGGTGCCCGGAGCCCCGATCCGCAGGCGCGCCAGCGCCTCGTACGCTACGACCTTGCGCTGGGGCAGGCTGACCACCGGCTGTAGGTGGATTTCCAGCCCGTCCTGTTCGAAGGCCCGGATGATCTCGGCCTCGCTCGCGGGGTCGCGCACCGGCCGGGGCGGGATTGGACGAGGCGGGATTGGACGAGGCGGGATCGGCCGCGGCGGGACCGGCACCGGGGCCGGCGGTTCGAGGGCAGGCGGCTGCACGGCAGGCGGCTGCACGGCAGGGGGCTGCACGGCAGGGGGCTCGAAGACCGCCGGCTGCCGCGCTGCGGTCACCGCCTGGGGCGGAGCGGCCGCGGGGATGGGCTCCAGTGGAGCCGGCGCGGGAAGAGGTGGCGCAGGAGGCGCCGGTGCGGGCCGGGCATTGAGACCCGCGATCTCGACGTCCTGCGTGCTCACCACCGTGGTGAGGTCGCGCACGATGCCCGAGAGGAGGCCGAACTCGACGGTCAGCTCCTCGATCTGGGCCCGCAGCGCCGCCTCGCCGGAGTCAGGCGCCGGCTTGACCGCGGTGGTCTCGACCTTGAGCAGGCGCCGGGACAGGAGGTCGACTTCGCCCGACAGTTTCTCGCAGCGTGCCGTCAGGGCCTTGATGCGGGTGAGGGCGAGGCCGGACGCCGCGGCTGACACGGCGCCGAGCGTCAGGGCACTCCAGAGCGGCAGGAACACGGCGAGCGGCCCGAACACGACGAGCCCGAGAAGGGTAGCCGTCAACAGCCCCGCGTACCGGCCGAGGACCGGGACCATCGTCTGAACACCTGCCGGATTCGCGCACCGGTCGCCGGGGAAGGTCCCAGGCGAAGCCCCGCCGGGCGCGAATCGAATCCGTCGATCAATGGCCCGGAGGGACCGGCGCGGCAAGGCCGTGGGCCGACGCCCAGCGATCGGAAGCCTGTTAATTCCGTGGGGTGTGACGCCCACGCCCGCTGGAACGTTGCGGAATCGTCACGGCGCGCCTGATTGCGTGGCGATCCGGGATGGGTTGCACGCCTTGCAAATGCACCGGTCAGCAAAACGCGCCATAAAGCGTGGCCATGACGTCTGTGCCCCCGCGTAAATCCCGACTCCGTGCCCTTCTCGGCGCTGGCGCGCTTCTCGCCGCGTGCGGCATCACCGCGTCCCGCGCGGCCGATCTCGCCGCCGATGGTCCGCGGCAAACGCCGACCTTCACCATGGTCGATCCCAGCACGTGGATCGTGACCCTGAGCGGCTCGATCCAGGCGATCCCGCGCTACCCCGGGGCCAGCGACTACGCGGCGGTGTTCTATCCCTCGATCGACATCAGGAAGGTGGGCGAGCCGCGCCGCTTCTCGACGCCGGACGACGGCTTCAGCCTGTCGCTCTTCGACAACGGGACCTTCCGGATCGGTCCGACCGCGCGGTTCGTGCCCGGGCGCTACTACGGCGACGACCGGCGGCACCTGTTCGGCTTCCGCGACGCGCGCTTCGCGGTCGAGCCCGGCGTGTTCGCCGAGTTCTACCCGGTCTCCTTCATCCGCACCCGGGTCGAGGCCCGGCAGGGCGTCTACGGGCATCACGGCACGGTGGGCTCCCTGGCGGCCGACTACCTGATCCCGGTGGACAATTTCCTGTTCTCGATCGGGCCGCGCTTCAACATGGGCGATGCCAGCTACGCCCGGAAGTATTTTGGCGTGTCGCCGGTCGAGGCCGCGCTCAACGGCCGCGTCACCCCGTACGATCCGGCCAGCTTCTACTCGGCAGGCGTGCTCGGCGGCGTGACCTACACGCAGAGCGAGACGTGGGCCTACTCGGCCTTTGCCGGCTACAACCGCATCCTCGGGGCCTCCGGCGCGAGCCCGCTGGTGCGCCGGCCCTTCGGCAACCCGAACCAGTACCAGTTCGGCCTGCGGATCGATTACGCGTTCCGGATGCCGGCGCTGTTCTGAGCCCACGCTTGCGCAGGTCGCTCCGGGCTCCGACATTCCGGCGATACGGATCACGGAGGCTCACATGGATGCGACGCACGCCGACCTGCTGATGCGGGTCGAGGGCATGACCTGCGACGGCTGTGCCGCTGCGGTGATCCGCACGGTGAAGCGCCTCGACCCCGCAGCCGAGGTTGAGGTGGACCGGGCGGCGGGACGGGTGGCGATCCGCACCGACGCGCAGGCGCTGTCGATCGCCGAGGCCCTCACCAAGGCCGGCTACACGGCCACGGCCATGACGGGCTGAGCCCCAGTCCTGGTTTCGAAAGGTCGAGACCTTTCGCGGGTCCAGGGCAGAGCCCTGGTCGATGTCTCAGGGCCAAGCCTCTCAGGGCTCCGCCCTGAGCACCCCCCAAAGGGCTCGCCCGTTGGAAACCCGGGATTGCGAAGCGATCAACCGCTAAGCGCGGCTCAGGTACATCCCGGTCAGCAGCAGGGCGAAGGCCGCGAGCCCGAACACGCCCTCCTTGCGATGGGTGGTGTCGAGGAAGTGGGCGGCGGCGCCGGCCGCGCAGCAGGCAGCGCCAAGACCGATCGTAAGCGAGGACATCGTTGTCTCCCCCACCGCGCGTCACCACGGCGACGCTGCGAAGCGAGGTCTCCCGGGTGCCTGCCGGACACCGGCGCCCAGCTAGGAATCGGGGACAGGGCAGGTTTGCACGCGGACATCCAGCTGGCAAGACGCGTTCATCAGGTCTTCATCGGCCGATGAAAAGTAAAGCAACGCTGATCAGTTTCATCGCATCCAGATAGAATCAAAAATACAGTATTCGTGCACCGTATCGAGAAATTTGGCGCCCGAGTGGGCTGGGGCCACCCGGCGCCGGCCCGTTGACCGTTGCGGCCGCGCGCCTCTAGACCGGCTGACACAACGCTTGGCCGCCAACGTCCCCTTGGGACCATCCGGCGACATGTCCGCAGACGCAGTTCGAGATTCGATGCCCCTCCCCTCCTCCGACCGGTTCGACGTCGCGGTCGTCGGTGGCGGCCATGCCGGCGTCGAGGCGGCGGCCGCCGCGGCGCGCTGCGGCGCGCGCACGGCCCTCGTCACGCACGATCCGGCCACGATCGGTGCGATGTCGTGCAACCCCGCCATCGGGGGGCTCGGCAAGGGCCACCTCGTGCGCGAGGTCGATGCCCTGGACGGGTTGATGGGCCGGGTCGCGGATGCGGCCGGCATCCAGTTTCGCCTGCTCAACCGCCGCAAGGGGCCAGCCGTGCGCGGGCCGCGGACCCAGGCTGACCGTAAGCTCTATGCCGCCGCCATGCAGGCTGCCATCGCCGAAATCCCGGGCCTGACCGTGGTGGCGGGCGCCTGCGAGGATCTGGTCCTGGATGCGGCGGGCCAGATCCAGGGCCTCGTCTTGGCGGACGGGCGCAGCCTCGCCTGCGGTGCGGTGGTGCTGACCACCGGCACCTTCCTGCGGGGCCTGATCCATATCGGCGAGCGCCAGATCCCGGCTGGCCGGGTCGGCGAGGCCCCCGCGATCGGGCTGGCCCGGACCCTCGATCGCCTCGGCCTGCGCCTCGGCCGCCTCAAGACCGGGACGCCCCCGCGCCTCGACGGCCGGACCATCGACTGGGCCAGCTTGGAGATGCAGGATGCCGATGCCGATCCGGTGCCGTTCTCGACGCTCACCGAACGCATCACCAACCCGCAGATCCGCTGCGGCATCACCCGGACGACGCAAGCCGTCCACGATCTGATCCGCGCCAACCTGCACCGCTCGCCGATGTATTCCGGCAGCATCGCCAGCCGGGGCCCCCGCTACTGCCCGTCGATCGAGGACAAGGTGGTGCGCTTCGGTGACCGCGAGGGCCACCAGATCTTCCTGGAGCCTGAAGGGCTCGACGATCCGACGATCTACCCGAACGGCATCTCCACGGCCCTGCCCGAGGCGGTGCAGCACGACCTCGTCCGGCTGATCCCGGGCCTGGAGCGCGTCGAGATCCTGCGGCCCGGCTACGCGATCGAGTACGATTACGTCGATCCCCGCGAACTCGATACGGGGCTGCAGGTGAAGCGGTGTCCCGGCCTGTTCCTCGCCGGGCAGATCAACGGTACCACCGGCTACGAGGAGGCGGCGGGGCAGGGTCTGGTGGCCGGCCTGAACGCGGCCCGTCGCACGGGTGGCCTCGAGACGGCGATCTTCGATCGGGCCGAATCCTACCTCGGCGTCATGATCGACGACCTCGTGACCCATGGGGTCAGCGAGCCCTACCGGATGTTCACCTCGCGTTCGGAGTACCGATTGTCCCTGCGGGTCGACAACGCCGATGCGCGTCTGACGCCCCGCGGGGTCGAACTGGGCTGCGTCGGCTCCCGGCGCGCAGCACATTTCGCGGCATCCCAGCAGACGCTCGACGCGACCCGTACCCGGCTCGATGCCCTGACGCTGACGCCGAGCCAAGCCGCCGGCCACGGCCTCAGCCTGAACCGCGACGGGATCCGGCGGACCGCCTTTCAGCTCCTCGCCTATCCGCAGATCGAATGGTGGAATCTTGCGGCGATCTGGCCGGACCTCGCTGCGGTGCCGTCGCTGGTCGCCGACCGTCTGAAGACCGACGCGACCTACGCGGTCTATCTCGACCGGCAGAACGCCGACATCGCGGCCTTCCGAAGGGACGAGGCTGTGCGGCTGCCGGCAGGTCTGGACTACGCGGCGATCAGCGGGCTCTCCAACGAGATGCGCACGAAGCTTGAGACCGTGCGGCCCGGCACGCTGGGGCAGGCGGCCCGGATCGAGGGCGTGACGCCCGCCGCCCTGACGCTGCTGGCCGCCCATGCCCGCCGGGGTGATCGGGTAGGTTTGGGTCGTCCGTCGGCATGACCGATCCCGACCGCGCCCGCATCCTCGCAGCCTCGGATGTTTCACGTGAAACAGCCGAGCGTCTGGACATCTACGTGGCTCAGCTTCGCCGCTGGCAGCCGATCAAGAATCTCGTGGGCCCCGCCACCCTGACGGAGGTCTGGAGCCGGCACATCGACGACGCGCTCCAGCTCCTCGATCTGGCCCCGGAGGCGAAAACCTGGCTCGATCTCGGCTCCGGCGCCGGTATCCCGGGGCTGATCCTTGCCATCGCGGGGGCGGAGCGGGGCATCCGGGTGGATCTCGTGGAGAGCAACGCCCGCAAATGCGCCTTCCTGACCGAGACGGCCCGTCTCACCGGGGCTCCGGTCCGGGTGCGCAACGCGCGGATCGAGGCCGTGATCGGCGACTATGTCGGAGCCACCGAAATCGTCTGCGCCCGGGCCCTCGCGCCCCTGCCCCAACTTCTCGCCTGGACGGAGCCATTGTTGAAAACGGGTACCACCGGTCTGTTTCCGAAGGGCCGGGATGCGCAAGCCGAATTGACCCAGGCTGCCGCGCAGTGGACAGTCGTTAACGACCTCGTGCCGAGCCGGACCGATTCCGAAGCCCGAATCGTGCGCGTCACCGCCCTCGCCGCCCCGAGTCATCGATGAGCGAAGCCATCCTCGGCGAGCCCGCCGACCGGTCCATGGAGTCTTCCGTGCGTCGACCTCTGCGCGTCCTGGCGCTTGCCAACCAGAAGGGCGGCGTCGGTAAGACGACGACGGCGATCAACCTCGGCACCGCGCTCGCCGCGATCGGCGAGGACGTGCTGGTCATCGATCTCGACCCCCAGGGCAACGCCTCAACGGGCCTCGGGATCGACCGGGCAAGCCGGCGGGTCTCGACCTACGAGGTCATGGCCGGCGAGGCGTCGCTGGCTCAGGCGGTGATTCCCACGGCGGTGCCGCGCCTGTCGATCGCGCCCTCGACCATGGACCTTCTCGGGCTGGAGCTGGAACTCGCCACCCTGCCCGATCGGGCGCACCGGCTGCGCGGCACGCTCAAGAGCCTGACCCAGGCGCCGAGCCTGAGCCGGATCAGCTACGTGCTGATCGACTGCCCGCCCTCGCTCAACCTGCTGACCATCAACGCCCTGGCGGCGGCCGATGCCGTGCTGGTACCGCTGCAATGCGAGTTCTTCGCCCTGGAGGGCCTCAGCCAGCTGCTGCGGACCGTCGAGCAGGTGCGCGGCGCTCTCAATCCGAAGTTGACGATCCAGGGTATCGTGCTGACGATGTTCGACCCGCGCAACAACCTCTCCGCCCAGGTGGTGGCGGATGTGCGCGGCTTCATGGGCGACAAGGTCTACGAGACCGTGATCCCGCGCAACGTGCGGATCTCGGAGGCCCCGTCGCATGGCAAGCCGGCCTTGCTGTACGACCTGAAATGCGCCGGCAGCCAAGCCTATCTGCGCCTCGCCTCGGAGGTGATCCAGCGCGAGGGCCGGGTTCCGGCGGCGGCCTGACGGCGACGAGAGAGCCCCCACGAAACCGGGGGTGCGTGTGGAGCGTGAGACGGGTGGCAAGCATGGCGGAGGAGGGGGCAAGACCCCGGCTGGGGCGCGGTCTCGCCGCACTGATCGGCGATTTCAGCGATGCCGCGCCGACGCCCGCGAAGATCGAGGGGCAGCGCAAGGTCGCCATCGAGTTCCTGCGGCCCAACCCACGTAACCCGCGGCGCAGCTTCGGTGAGGTGGAACTCGCCGAACTCGCGACCTCGATCACCCAGCGCGGCCTGATCCAGCCGATCGTGGTCCGCCCGATCGGCGACGTGCCGGGCACGTTCGAGATCGTGGCCGGCGAGCGGCGGTGGCGGGCGGCCCAGCGGGCCGGGCTCGACGAGGTGCCGGTGGTGGTGGTCGAGATCGACGACCGCGCCTCGCTGGAATTCGCCATTCTGGAGAACGTCCAGCGCAGCGACCTGAACCCGATCGAGGAGGCCTCGGGCTACGAGCGCCTGATGCAGGACTTCTCCTATACCCAACGGGATCTGGCGGAGATCCTGGGCAAGAGCCGCAGCCACCTCGCCAACACCCTGCGGTTGCTCAACCTGCCGCCCGCCGTGCAGGACCGCCTTTCCGCCGGCGAGCTGACCGCCGGCCATGCCCGCGCCCTGCTGTCGGTGAAGGACCCGGAGGGTCTGGCCCGTCGGGTCGTGGCCGAGGGCCTATCGGTGCGGCAGGTGGAGGCCCTGGCCTCGGCCGAGGCTGAGGCCGAGCCGAGCGAGACCCCTCGCCCCGGCCGCCCGCGCCTGTCGGCCGAGCGCGCCGCGCCGGTGCGCGATCTGGAGCTGCGGATTCGGCGGGCACTGGGCGTCGAGGTGTCGTACCGCCCGAAGGACGAGGCCTCGGGGGAGATCCGGATCCGCTACGAGACCCAGGACGAGCTGCAGGCGCTGCTGAACCGGTTCAAGGTCTCGGACGGCTGAGCGGAGTCGAGGTTCCCAAAGGGTGAGCCCTTTGGCGGGGTGTCGGGGCGGAGCTCCGACATCGGGCGAAGACCGACAAACGGGCTTCGCCCGAACCCATCAGGGCTCTGCCCTGCACCCGCAAAAGGCCTCGGCCTTTTGAAACCGGGACTTCTACCGACGCCGGCGCGCGCCTGCTTCCGCGACCCGCAGCAGCGCCGCGGAGGCAAGCGCGTGCGCCAGCTCCGGTTCGGCCCGCCGGCAGGCCAGGACGGCCCCCTGCAGGGCCACCGCGGCCTGACGCAGGGTGCTGGGCCCCCAGGTGCCGAGCTGCCCCTCCAGGCTGGCCTTGCGCTTGAAATGCAGGCCCCGCCACGTCGCCACCATCATGGCGGGCGTCTTGTCGGGGTTGTCCAGCCGCGTCGTCAACAGCGTCAGGGCGTGTCGCAGGGCCGAGCCCAGCACCACGCCCGGATCCAGGCCCTCGTGCCGGAACCGCCGGTAATCGCGCTCCACGGCCGCGTGGCGCCCGTCGAAGGCGGCGTCGATCAGCGTGTTGAGCACGCTCGCCGCCACGTCGCTGGTGATGGCCTCCACGTGATCCAGCGTCACGGTGCCCTCCCCGGCCGCGTAGAGGGCGAGCTTCTCGATCTCCATCAGGCTCGCCCGGCGGTCGCCGCCGAGGCTACGGGCCAGCACCTCCCGGGCGGCCCGGTCGATCCGCAGGCCGCGCTCCTGAAGGGTCCGGTCGATCAGGTCGGCCAGCGTGCGCTCGTCATCCGCGTAGCAGGGAATCGCCAGCGCCCGGGGGGAGCGCTCGCACAGGGTGCGCAGCGGGTTGTTCTTGGCGAGGTCGCCCGCCTCGACGACGATGCGGGCCTCGGCCACCGGCGCGCCCAGCACCGCCTCGACGGCCGGTGCGTAGTTGCGGCTCCCGGGCCGGATCCAGATCGACCGGCGGCCGCCGAACAGGCCCATCGTGCCGGCCTCGTCGCATAGGCGGCCCGGGTCGGAGGCCAAAGCATCGCCGTCGATCCGTACCAGCGCGAAGGGATCGGCCGGATCGGGGACGAAATCCTCGGCGAGCTTGCGGGCGCGTTCGGTCACGAGGCCGGTATCGGGCCCGTAGACGAGGATCACCGGGATGCGCGGATCGGGCCCGCGCCGGAGGAGCCCCTCGATCTCACCGGCCTTGACGGCTGTCATGCCGGTTACGGTTTGGTGGAGAGGACGGCGGCCAGTCGGCTCTTGATCTGGTCGGACAGCACGCTGGCGAGCCGGATCTCGGCATCGCGCGCCGCCCGCTGGCTGGCGAAGCGCTGGACCGAGCGGTCGTAGGTCGCGGTCGAGGTGGCCACGCCCTCGCTGTAGACCTTGGTGCCCGCCATGTCCTCCAGGCTGTACTTGATGTTGGCCACCAGGGTGCCGGCCTCGGCGCGGCCGGTGGTCGACGACACGATCGGGGTCTGCACGATCTCGGAGCCCGAGAGCTTGAGCCGGTAGCGCTTGGTCGCTGGCTGGCCCGAGCCGTCGAGGTCGAACACCAGTTCGCTGCGCAGATAGTGGCCGAGCCGCTCCTGGCCCTGCGCCATCGCGACGTCGTCGACCTGCACGGCGGCCAGCAGCGCCGGGACCGACTCACCCGAGGCGGTCGGGCCATAGAGCGGACGGAAACAGGCCGACAGGCTCAAGGCCAAGCCGGCCACGCAGGTCAAGCGGGCGATCCGCCCCGCGAGTGATACGCCCGAACCCACCATCACGCCGTCGTTCCGCCCCGCTTCGCCGGATCGTTCTAGCGCGGACACTGCGTGCCGCGCCACCAAGCTACGCGGCGCGGGTTACGATTCCACTGCGGCGAGAGCGTGGTCGGCTGGTTTCAGAGTGTCGCCAGGTATCCCGAGACGGTGAGCACCGCCAGCACGGTCGAGACCAGCACCACGGTGGCGGTCAGGTCGGCCTCGCGCCGGTAGAACTCCGCCAGCATGAACGGCCCGGTCCCGGTGGGCAGCGCCGCCATCAGCACGGCGGTGTGCAGCAGGAGCGGCGGCAGATCAAAGACGTACCGGCCGAGCCCGTAGGTCAGCAGCGGATGGGCGGCGAGCTTCAGCGCGACCAGCAAGGCCGCGATCCGCGCATGCCCATCCCGCCCTGCCCCGCCCCGGCTCCGGCGCCTTTGAGCCAGGAACAGGCCGAGCGCCACCAGGGCGCAGGGCGAGGCTGCCCCCCCGAGGAGTTTCAGGAACGTCTCCACCGGCGCCGGGACGGCGAGGCCGAGGCTCGGCACCAGGGCGCCGAGCGCCGGGGCGACCAGCAGCGGGTTGCGCACCAGCGAGCGGCCGACCGCGAGCCAGATTGGAACGCGCGAACTCCCCTCCCTGCCCGCCGAGTCCGCCCGGCGCAGCCCGATCTCGATCAGCACGATCGCCACCGCGAACACCGCGCAGACCGTGAGGATCACCGCCACCGTGGTGGGTGCGAGCGCCTCCGGCCCGAAGACTACGAGCGCCAGAGGGAAGCCCATGAAACCGGTATTGGCGTAGCCGGCATTGAGTCCGTCCAGGGCGGAATCGGCGAGCGGTCGCCCGGCCCCGCACCGGATCAGGACGGTGAAGGCGAAGACCGCGAGGCTGCTCAGCCCGAAGGCGCCGATGAAGCCGGGCTTCCAGAGATCGGCCCAATGGGCGTGGGCGGTGACGTCGAACAGCAGCGCCGGCAGGGCCAGGAAGACCACGAAGCGGTTGAGTTCCGTGGTGGCGGCGGCGCCGAGCACGCCGATCCGCCGGGCGAGCCACCCGGCGAAGACAAGCGCGAAGATCGGCAGCACGACCAAGAGGGTCGACAGCATGGCGGGTCCGGACCGGAGGACGAGGCTCCGGTCTTAGGACGAAATGCGCGCCGATCTCCAGTGCCGGGAGCGGGAGCCTGCCATGCCGGTGTCCCCTGCCGGGCCTGCTACCAGCGGTAGATCAGGCTGCCGATCACCGTGGCCGGCGCGCCGCGGTAGCAATTGCCGAATGCACAGGTGTTATAGGTCCGGTCGAACACGTTGGTGGCGTTGATCTGCGCGCGCAGGCCCTGGTATTTCGGGTCGATCGCCGCGAAATCGTAGGCGACCAGCGCGTCGTAGAGCGTCACGGTCGGGTTGCGCACCGTGTTGTCGTCATCCGCGAAGCTCGTGCCGATGTAGCGGATGCCGCCGCCGATCGTCAGGCCGCGCAGGGGCGAGTAGGTCGGGAACGCGTAGGTCAGGAACGACGCGTAGGTGTCGCTCGGGATGCCGGAAACGCGGTTCCCGTCCTGCGTCGCGCCCGTGAACGAGGTCTGGTTCACGAAGCGGAAGTCGAGGTGCGTGTACGCGATGGTCAGGTTCGTGCCAGGCGCGAGGTTGGCGGTCGCCTCGGCTTCGAAGCCGCGGGAGCGCACGGCGCCGGTGGCGGCCTGGAAGGCGAGGTTGGTCGGGTCGGTCCGCAGGATGCTCGACTGCTCGATGTCGAAGCCCGCAAACGCCGTCTGGATGTTGGTGCCGGGGATCAGGTATTTCACGCCGGCCTCGATCTGGTCGCCGGTCGCGGGCTTGAAGGCCTGCCCGCGCACGTCGGTGCCCACCTGCGGCGTGAAGGTCGTGGCGTAGCTGGCATAGGGCACGAGCCCGGGCGCCAGGACGTAGCCCAGGCCGACGCGGCCCGTGAAGGCGGTGTTGTCCTGGCGTGTGACTGCGCTGACCGGTGTCGCGCGGTTGTCCTGGGAGATCCAGTCGTGGCGCCCGTTCAGGGTCAGGATGAAGTCGCCGAACCGCGCCTGATCCTGCAGGTAGACGCCGATCTGATCCTGCGCCTGCCGGGTCGGGCTCCCCAGCGTCGGGGTCGGGATGAACTGCCGGCCGTAATTCTGGGTGAGCAGGTCGAGGTCGGGCGCCGGGCCGGCCCCGAAGCGGTTGCTCAGCCCGTAATGAGCGTAGTCCACGCCGGCCACCAGGGTGTGGGCGACCGGGCCGGTGACGAAGTGCGCCTCGAGCTGGTTGTCCAGCGTCTGCTGCACCAGCCCCTCGCGGATGTAGCCGGTCGAGCGGGAGCCCAGCGTGCGCGCCGCGTTGATCGAATCGATCCCGGTGTATTTGGCGCTGAGGAAGACGCCGTAGTGGCGGAAGTTCTGGCGGAAGATCAGATCCTCCGAGAACCGGTGCTCGAAGGCGTAGCCGACCCGGTACTGGGTCTGGTCGAGACCCGCGAAGCGCGGGTCGCCGCTGTAGTACTTGGTCACCCGGAAGCCGGGATCGTTGTAGTAGAACACGGTCGCGGGCGTGTTCCGGACCTGGAACTCACTCAGGAAGGTGAAGGTGGTATCGGCCGAGGGCTTCCACGTGAAGGCCGGGGCGATGTTGAGTTGGTCGTTGTTGGTGCCGCGGCCGATGAAGGTGCCGGCTTCCCGCCGCACGCCGGTCAGCCGGTACGCCATGGTGCCGCCCGAGCCCTCCACCGGGCCGCCGACATCGAAGTTGCCCTGGAAGCGGTCGAAGCTGCCGCTCTGGAACCAGACCTCGCCGAAGCGCGCGAAGACCGGGCGCTTCGAGGTCGCGTCGAGGATGCCACCGGGCGAGCCCAGCCCGTAGAGGCCCGAGGTCGGCCCGCGCAGGACGGTCACGGCCTCCAGCCCGTAGGGTTCGATGCGCGGGAAGATGAAGCCGCTGCCGATCTGGCGCAGGCCGTCGCGGTAGGTGCCCTGGTTGGACAGCACGTCGAAGCCGCGGATGAAGACCTGATCGAAGCGCGGATCGAAGCCCGAGACGTTGACGCTCGCCCCCGGCACGTAGGCCAGCGCGTCGCTGAAGCTCTGGACGTTGCGGTCGTTCAACTGCTCGCGGGTGACGACCGAGACCGATTGCGGGGTCTCGATCAGCGGCGTGTTGGTCTTGGTCGCGGTGGGGCTGATCCGGGCGACGTAGCCGGTGATGCCGGACGGCCCCCCGCCCCCGCCGCTGGTCGCCGCCGTGCCGCCGTCGCCACTGCTCACGTTCCCGCCCAGCCCCGCGCCGGCCGCCACCGCGGGGCCGGGGCCGACGGCCTCCACGGAGATCTCGTTGAGCTGCACGCTTCGGTCCTGCGCGAGGGCGGGACCCGCGAGGGTGGTGGAGGCGAGGAGCAGCCCGAGTCGGGCGGTACGCATGGACATCAAGAACCCTGTTGCGTGCCTTTAGATCGGCACTGGGCTCACGATTGATCGTTCACGGTTTATTGATCAAGCCAAATACGTGTTGTAAATCACACACTTAGAAGACTTAAAAACTGTAATCGTTCGAGCTTAGAACTCCAGCGGCGGCTCGCGCAGAGCCTCTGTCTCCCGGGTGCAGATGGCCTGATCAGGGGCCGCCCCGGCGCCCGTCCCGGCATTCGTCATGGCGGCGCGGAGTTCGGCGCGGGCCTTCTCCATGTCGCCCCGGAAGGTCGGATCACCCATCAGGGCGGCGAAGACCGACGTGCCGGTGAGGCGCCCGGCCACCACATCGCTGAGCCAATGCACGCCGCACACGACGCGGCTCTCGCCGTAGGCCCGCCCGCGCACCAGGATCGCGGTCGCCTTCTCGGGCACCAGGGCGGCCAGGATCAGCGCATAGGCCCAGCCCTGGGTGGCGTGGCCGGAGGGGTAGCTGAAGCTGTCGGCGAGTTTCTCGGTCCGCTGCACACAGATCGGCGCCTCGTTGCCCACGAACGGGCGCAGGCGCCGGTAATGCACCTTTGGACCCCGGGTGGCATGGGCGAGGTCGAGGC
Organism: Methylobacterium sp. GC_Met_3; assembly: GCF_026540775.1. Classification (NCBI taxonomy): domain Bacteria; kingdom Pseudomonadati; phylum Pseudomonadota; class Alphaproteobacteria; order Hyphomicrobiales; family Methylobacteriaceae; genus Methylobacterium; species Methylobacterium sp. GC_Met_3. Next base: position 23,246 of record NZ_JALNUL010000008.1, on the reverse strand, counting down.
GGGCGCGCTCCAGCAGGTTGATCACCGCCGGCACCCGGGCCTGGTCGATCCGCGTCCCGAGCACGCACGCGAAGTTCTCCAGCACCGCGGCCGCCCCCTCGGACACGTCGTTGGCCGCGATCTCCCAGCGGGGGCTGCCCTTGAGGGCGCGGGTGGTGGCGAAGGCCGCCCGGTCCGCCTTGTCGAGGGGCGCGTCGTGGGCCGGCGGCGGCGGCAGGATCTGGATCGCGTCCGGCAGCGCCGTATCGGCGAGGTAGGGCTTCACGGCCGGCTTGCCGGGCCTGAGCGTGTCGGCGCCGAGGGAGGGCGGAGCCGAGGGTGCAGGCGATGGGGCGGGGCGGGGCGCCTCTTCGGCGCAGGCCGGACCGGCGGACGCCAGCAGAAGGACGAGGACTGCCGAAAGGCAGGGGGGCCGGAGCGAGAGGCGCATCATTGGATCCGGGATTCTATCGGATGCTTCCGCGGGTGCTCCCGCTCTGCCGGACGAACGGTTCAGCCGGCCCAGTCAGTCCGCGCACAGGCGGAGGATCGTGTCCAGGGGGCGCTCGACCCTCGCCAAGCGCAGCGTTTGACCCAAAGGGTCGCCGCCAAGCTTGGAACGAGCCACATGATCTAGCCCTCTCCGCCGGAGGGAGAATCAAGCTGCCATGACCGAAGCGGAAGCAACCCTTTCACTGGCCGACCCAGCTCAGGCCGCGGACCTGATGACGGCGCAGGTCGAGGTGCTCCTGATAGACCTGCAACGGAGACGTGCCGACCTGACGGCGCAAATTGCCGGCCTGCAAGGACAAGAGCTGCCCGGTCACACACGGATCGACAAGATCCGCGCCGACCTGAACGCTCAGATCAGCAGCAGCCTGACGGCTCTCGATACGCTTATCGAGGAGACCGAGGCGGCTGCCCGCGGGTTCAGAAGCGCGGCAGCGTCGGCGTGAACATCTGAGCCGCGCCTGAAGCCGGATCGAGACCGGGGCGGCATGGTCGCAATGCCGCTCGATATCCTCCGGGCGCCCTGCCCTATGGATCCTCAAGCCGCCCGGATCGCGGCCGCGACCGCCTCCGGGTGCTCCTCATGCGGGCTGAGCGCACCGGGGATCGCGGCGCCGGTCACCCGGCCCGAGGCGATCAGCGCGTCCATCTCGGCGCCCGAACGCCGCGGCGCGCCGTCGGGGCGCAGAACCAAGATCGGCGGCAGGTCGCCCGCGAACAGGTCGAGGAAATCGGCGCGGCTGCCCACCGGATCGAGGCCGCCGGTCACGAAGGCGGCGGTGCCGAACCGGCCGTTGCGCTGGCGGGTGATGGCGTGCTTCTCGCGGATCAGGGCCGGGGTCACCCGGGCGGCGTCGGCGTAGACATGGGCGCGCATCATCCGGCCGATGATCGGCGGGCTGATGTTGATCCGGTAAAGCGCCTCGCCGAGGAGCGGCGCCTCCACGGCCCGGCGGATCCGCGGGAACCAGTGGGCGCGGGCCGGCATCGCGGTGGGCAGCGGCCCGCGCCAGGTCGGCGCCACCAGCACCAGCCGGTCGAAGGCTTTCGGATGACGCCGCGCCGCCGCGACCAGATAGCCGGCGGCGTGCCCGGCCGCGACCCCGAGGGCGTAGGGGCCCGGGGCGGCTTCGAGCAGCGCATCCAGGAAGGTTTGGAAGGTTTCCGGGGCCAGGGGCACCCGCATCCGCGACCGGGCGCCGAAGCCCGGCCAGTCGGGCATGCGGCAGCGATAGGCGGACCCGAGGGCACGGGCGAGGGCCTGCATCTCGGCCCGCGCCGAGATGGTCGACAGGGCCGGCAACAGCAGCGCCGCCTTCCCCTGCCCGATCACGTCGCAGGGCGTCGGCACCGGCCAGCCCGCCACCGTGAGGTTCAGCGCCTGCGTGTCCATCCGGCGGTCCACCCGATCGGGGATCCCAAAGGGCCGCGCCCTTGGGTGGGTTGCCAGGGCAAAGCCCTGGCGTGCGGTTTAGGTGCGCAGCAGCTCGTTGATGGCGGTCTTGGACCGGGTGCCGGCATCGACGCGCTTGACGATCACCGCGCAGTACAGGCCGGGGCCGGGCGAGCCGTCCGACAGGGCCTTGCCGGGCATCGTGCCCGAGACGACGACGGAGTAGGGCGGCACGCGCCCGTACATCACCTCACCGGTGGTGCGGTCCACGATCTTGGTGGAGGCGCCGATATAGACGCCCATCGACAGGACGCTGCCCTGGCCGACGATCACGCCCTCGGCCACCTCGGCGCGGGCGCCGATGAAGCAATCGTCCTCGATGATCACCGGGTTGGCCTGGAGCGGCTCCAGCACGCCCGCGATCCCGGCGCCGCCGGAGATGTGGCAGTTCTTCCCCACCTGCGCGCAGGAGCCGATCGTCACCCAGGTGTCGACCATGGTGCCCTCGCCGACATGGGCGCCGAGATTGACGAAGCTCGGCATCAGCACGGCGCCGGGCGCGATGTAGGAGCCGCGGCGCACGAAGCAGCCCGGCACGGCGCGCAGGCCCGCGGCGCGGAACTCGGCCTCGCCCCAGCCGGCGAACTTGGAGGCGACCTTGTCCCACCAGGGCGCGCCGCCGGGGCCGCCCGCGATCGTCGCCATGTCGTTGAGACGGAAGGAGAGCAGCACCGCCTTCTTCAGCCACTGGTTGACCACCCAATCGTGGTTGCCGCTCTTCTCGGCGACCCGGGCCTTGCCGGAATCGAGCAGATCGAGTGCCGCCTCGACAGCCTCGCGCACCGCGCCGCGGGTCGCGGTCGAGATAGTGGCGCGGTCCTCCCAGGCGGCTTCGATGGTCTGGGCGAGATCGGAATGGGCGAGATCAGAAATGGGCTTGCCGGCCTGGGACATGGAGGTCGAAACACTCTCGTGGCGGGAGCCCGTGCTTACAAGCGGGCACCGGGGCTGTCACCTGAGGAGATGCCGTCGATCACGTCGAGGAGCGCGCGCACCCGGTCGAGGTCGGCCACCAAGTCGGCGAGGTCGTCCGCCAGCGTCGCGTGGACGGCCTGCGCGGCCTCCGGAAATTCCTCCAGCACGCGGCGCATCAGCGTCGGGGTGATGCGCATGACCGCGGTGGTGCTCTCGGCCCGGGCCACGGTCGGGCGCGTCCCGCGCACGAACAGGGCGAGCTGCCCGATCAGCGCGGAGCGGCCGGCCCGGACCGGCTCGGCGTGGGCGTCCCGGGGTTCGAGCCGGATCGTGCCCGACATCACCACGAAGCCGCCATCGGCCGGGTCGCCGCGGGCAAACAGCAGGTCACCATCCGCGAGGTCGCGGCGCTCGGCCGCGAAGGTCAGCAGGCGCAGGGCATCCCGATCAAGGAAGCCGAACAGCGGCGCACCGGCGAGGATCGCGATATCGTCGTCGAGCCCCAAGAACGCCTCACTACCCTGCGCATACGCGTACCGATTGGTCGCATATACGTAAAACGTCTTTTCGTCAGGGCAGCAACTTGTATCCACCGCCCTCCGTCACCAAGATCGCAGCGGTAGCCGGGTTGGGCTCGATCTTCTGGCGCAGCCGGTAGATATGCGTCTCCAGCGTGTGGGTGGTGACGTGGGCGTTGTAGCCCCAGACCTCCGCCAGCAATGTGTCGCGGTTCACCACGGCCCGGCCCGCCCGGTAGAGGAAGCGCAGGATCGCGGTCTCCTTCTCGGTCAGCTTGAGCTTCGAGCCGCGCTCGCCGACCAGCAGCTTGGCGCCGGGCCGGAACGTGTAGGGGCCGATCTGGAACACCGCGTCCTCGGAGGCCTCGTGGCTGCGCAGGTGGGCGCGGATCCGGGCCAGCAGGATGCCGAACTTGAACGGCTTGGTGACGTAGTCGTTGGCGCCGGCCTCCAGCCCCTCGACGTGATCGGCCTCGGAATCCTGGGCGGTGAGCATGATCACCGGTCCGCGGAAGCCGCCGGCGCGCATCCGGCGCACGGCCTCGCGCCCGTCGAGATCGGGCAGGCCGACATCCATCACGGCGAGGTCGATGCGCTCCGTGGCGGTCCGCCGGATCGCGTCCGTGGCGTTCGCCTCGGTGAAGACCGTGAACTCGTCGCAGAGATCGAGCTGCTCGGTCAGGGTGTCGCGCAGGATCGCGTCATCATCGCAGATCAGCAGGCGGTAGGCATTCGACATCGTCCGGGTCCCAGGACAGGCCGCCGGTGGGGGAGGGCGATCCTCCCGGGGGGCAGCACGCAAGACTAGCGGTTCTCGGCAGGATCGCCGCGATACGTGATCGCGGCGATCCTGCGGAGGCCTTCGTTTCCGCATCATTGCACCGTCGAGGCGGAGGGCGCCCCGGCGAGCGGGTCTGCTGCGGTGGCCGGGCCGCCGTGCCGGACTCCGAAGGTGCCCCTCTCGCGCTGGCGCGGGACCGGTCTCCTCCCAAGTCCCGGCTGACGCCCCAGGCTCCGGGCAAGGATAGAGCACACTTTGTGGCGGGAAATTGCCTTGTGCGCAATTTTCATCTGTCCGGGCGCGAATATCGGGCATAAGGCGCGCCGGTCGAGGCCGGCCAGCCGGCTGGCTGAGGGGAGGGCGGACATGCGGCGACGGCCGGGCGGACGGGCCGAGGACGGCGTCCCCGTGACTTTGCGCGAGATCCGCATGCGCGCGGTGATCGGCAACCGGTCCCGGGGCCACCTGCTGGTCGGACCCACGGTGATTCCCTGCGCGCTCGGCGCCGGCGGCATCGTCGTCGACAAGCGTGAGGGCGACGGCGGCTCGCCTCGCGGACGGTTCCGGCTGCGCGGCGGCGCCTACCGGCCCGACCATCTCGGGCTTCGCCCACGCACGGCCCTGCCGCTCCGGGCGACCCGGCCCGGCGACGGCTGGTGCGACGAAAGCCGGGACCGCCGCTACAACCGCCCGATCCGCCTGCCGGCCCCGGGCGTCAGCGCCGAAACGCTCTGGCGGGACGACGGGCTCTACGACGTGGTGATCGACCTCGACTACAACCGCGGGCCGATTCGCAGAGGGCGGGGGTCGGCGATCTTCCTGCACCTCGCCCGGGACGGCTACCGCCCCACGGAAGGCTGCGTCGCGCTCGCCCGGGCCGATCTGTTGCGGCTGCTGCGGCGGCTCGGGCCACGGACCTGTCTGCGGATCGGGTGAGGGCGCACCGGCTTGTTCACGCGTTCGTGAGTTCGCCGAACGGAATGTATCCGCGATTTATGAATTCTGATTTCGAACTGTCAAGAAGGCTGTGTAGAGCTGTATTCGGCATGAGAAAACATAGAAAATCTGTATTCGTTTCTATTCAGAGTGATCTCGGCGAGCGACCGGATTGTCGAATTTCTGCTCTACGGTGGAGCGACTCGATTTCCGAACTATTTTGATGCGAACCGAATATTGTTTTATAAAATAAAATCATTTTAGCTTGAAAAAGTCACAAATGCACAATTTGCTATCGTGAATGCTTCATGATATGCCACTTTTAAGCATTAATTAAGATCGTAAGCCGAGGCGGCAATGCAGGACAATTGCGTTTGCTATGCTGTCGATTCGAATTATCTGTTTCCTGCAACATTGAGTGCCCTGCAGGTCAGAAAAAACACGCCGCATGAGCGCGCCAATGTCGCCATCGTGTGTTTCGATGAGCCGAACGACAACACACGATTGGCGGCGACACTTTCCGAGGCGTCCGGAGTCAAATTCATCCTGATGCCGCAATCTGAACTTGAGGGCGTCCCCCTGGCCTACGCGCGGCTGTTTCTCGACAAGGGGCTTCCGGCACAATACAGGAATCTGGTGTATATCGACGGCGATACACAGGTGCCCAACTCCCTCGAGGACCTGTTCGCGCCCGGTCTGGCGCACCACGATTTCGTGGCGGCCCGCGATGCCATGACCCTGATCGTCAACGACAACACCCGGATGGCGAAGCGGATCAAACGATATTTCCGATCCCTGGACATCAACGAGGCCGATCACGAGCGGTACTTCAATTCGGGCGTGATGAAACTCAAGCGGAGCATCATCGGCGACCTGCGGTCGGAGATCAAAGGTCTGCTCGCCCGGAACAAGAACGCTTTCACCTTCTTCGATCAGGACGCTCTGAATATTATATTAGCTGGCAACAAGAATTTGATGTCCATGAGATGGAATTTTCCCACCTTCCTCATGAACTACAGCCATTTCCGAGAGGTGCCCGCCCATCTGCTGCATTTCTGCTCGAACCCACGCCCCTGGCACGGCCCTTTCACCCCCTGGGGAGACGCCTATTTTCAGGTCTATACCGAGTTTGCGAAATCCTTTCCGAACACCAATCGGAATACCCAGCCTCTCAAAGGCCTGAAGAAGGTCAAATATATCCTCCAGACCCGGTACAAGAGTATCGTCGAGCCGTATATCTGGGACAATGTCTACTCCCGCCGCAGGAGGATCGTGCAGGAGTTGGATACGATCATCTGAACGGGATCCTGCAGATCTTGCGGACCGAGGTCCGAGGAGGAGCATATGCGTCTGGCCGTGGTCGGATCGGGCTATGTCGGGCTGGTCACCGGGGTCTGCCTGGCGGATTTCGGCCATTCTGTCGTCTGCATCGACAAGGATCCCGCGAAGATCGCCGCCCTGAATGCGGGGCGGATGCCGATCTACGAGCCGGGCCTCGGCGACCTCGTCGCCGACAACGTCGCCCAGGGCCGGCTGGCCTTCGTGACGGATCTCGGCCCCGCGGTCGCCCAGGCGGAGGCCGTCTTCATCGCGGTCGGCACGCCGTCGCGCCGCGGGGACGGCTTCGCCGACATGACCTATGTCCGCGAGGCCGCCCAGGAAATCGCCCGGTCGGTGAGGGGATTCACGGTCATCGTGACCAAGTCGACCGTTCCGGTGGGGGAGGGTGACGTGGTCGAGCGGATCGTGCGTGAGATCGCCCCCGAGGCGGATATCGCGGTCGTCTCGAACCCGGAATTCCTCCGCGAAGGCGCCGCGATCTCCGACTTCAAGCGGCCCGATCGGATCGTCATCGGCGTGGACGATCCGCGCGCCGAGGCGGTCATGCGCGAGATCTACCGCCCCCTGTACCTCAACGCGGCGCCGATCCTCGTGATGGGCCGGCGCACGGCCGAACTCACGAAATACGCCGCCAACGCGTTCCTGGCGACCAAGATCACGTTCATCAACGAGATCGCCGAATTGTGCGAGGTCGTCGGGGCCGACGTGCAGGCCGTGGCGCGCGGGATCGGCCTCGATGGACGGATCGGGCCGAAATTCCTCCATGCCGGTCCGGGCTATGGCGGATCCTGCTTCCCGAAGGACACCCTGGCGCTGGTGAAGACCGCGCAAGACCACGAGGTGCCGTTGCGGATCGTCGAGACCGTCGTGGCCGTCAACGACAGCCGCAAGCGCGCGATGGCCCGCAAGGTGATCCGGGCCTGCGGCGGATCGGTGCGAGGCAAGACCGTGGCCATGCTCGGCCTCACCTTCAAGCCGGACACCGACGACATGCGCGAGGCCCCGTCCCTGGCGATCGCCACCGGCCTGCAGGATGCGGGCTGCCGTGTCCGCGCCTACGATCCCGAGGGCCTGGAGCAGGCCCGCCCGCTGATGCCGGGCGTGGACTTCGCCGACGACGCCTATGCCTGCGCGGAGGGGGCGGACGCGGTGGTGATCGTGACCGAGTGGAACGCCTTCCGGGCCCTCGACCTGGCCCGGCTGCGGGCGATCATGGCAGCACCGGTCTTAATCGATCTGCGCAATATCTACGAACCGGAAACGGCCCGCCGTCACGGATTTTCCTACACGAGCGTCGGTCGACGCGGGGACGGGCCCGCCCTCGACGCGTGAGGGATCGGCGGGGCGGCGGCCGCACCCCGGCGGGGCAGGGCGCGTTGGGTGGAAGGAGGGTTCGAGCGTGCGCTACGACGATATCAAGAAGATCCTCGTGACGGGCGGTGCCGGCTTCCTCGGGTCGCATCTCTGTGAGCGGCTGCTCAATGACGGACATGAAGTCCTGTGCGTCGACAACTTCTACACCGGCACACGGCGGAACATCGCGCATCTGCTGGGCAATCCGCGCTTCGAGATCATGCGTCACGACGTGACGTTCCCGCTCTACGTCGAAGTCGACGAGATCTACAATCTCGCCTGCCCGGCTTCGCCGGTGCATTACCAGTTCGACCCGGTCCAGACGACGAAGACGAGCGTCATCGGCGCGATCAACATGCTGGGCTTGGCCAAGCGGCTGCGGATCAAGGTGTTCCAGGCCTCCACGTCGGAGGTCTACGGCGACCCGGAAGTGCATCCGCAGGTCGAGGAATACGTCGGCCACGTCAACCCGATCGGCTTCCGCTCCTGCTACGACGAGGGTAAGCGCTGCGCCGAGACCCTGTTCTTCGACTATCGGCGCCAGCACAATCTGCCGATCAAGGTCGTGCGCATCTTCAACACCTACGGCCCGCGCATGCACCCGAACGACGGCCGCGTCGTCTCCAACCTGATCATGCAGGCGCTTCGGGGCGACGAGATCACGCTCTACGGCGACGGGGAGCAGACGCGCTCGTTCTGCTACGTGAGCGACCTGATCGAGGGCTTCGTCCGCCTGATGGACAGCGGGCCGGAGGTGACCGGACCGATCAACATCGGCAATCCGAACGAGTTCACGATCCGCGACCTCGCCCACATGGTGATCGAGCTGACGAGTTCGCGCTCGCGGATCACCCACCGTCCCCTGCCGCCGGACGACCCGCGGCAGCGCCGGCCCGATATCGGGAAGGCGAAGGCCGTGCTGGATTGGGAGCCGACCGTGCAGTTGCGCGAGGGGCTGGAGCGGACGATCGCGTATTTCCGCTCGACGCTTTAGGGGCGTGCTGGCCGGCCCAGATCGGGATTCCCAAGGGCGAGCCCTTGGGCGGGTTCTCAGGGCAGAGCCCTGAGTGGCTTGCCCCTGAGTTGCTCGGCCCTGAGATGTTCAACAGGGCTCTGCCCTGGACCCGCGAAAGGGCTCGCCCTTTCGAAACCGGGACATGGGCCAGGCGCCGCTACCCTTTCGGCTTGCGCGCCCCGAAGATGGCGGTCCCGACCCGGACATGGGTGGCGCCGAGCTGGATCGCCGCCGGGAAGTCGGCGCTCATGCCCATGGAGAGGATCGGCAGGTCGTGCTCCTTGGCGAGCCGCGCCAGCAGGGCGAAATGGGCCGAGGGCGGATCCTCCGCGGGGGGGATGCACATCAGCCCCTGGATCGCCAGCCCGTGCGTGTCGCGGCATTCCGCCAGCAGGGCGGCGAGCTGGTCCGGCAGGACACCGCCCTTCTGCGGCTCCGCGCCGGTGTTGACCTGGATCAGCAGCTTCGGCGCGCGCCCCGACCGGGCGATCTCCTTGGCGAGCGCGGCAGCCAGCGACGGCCGGTCCAGGGCGTGGATCACGTCGAACAGCGCCACCGCCTCCCGGGCCTTGTTGGATTGCAGCGGCCCGACGAGGTGCAGTTCCACATCCGGGTAGCGGGCGCGCAGGTCCGGCCACTTCGCCGTCGATTCCTGCACGTAGTTCTCGCCGAACACCCGCTGCCCCGCCTCGAGCGCCGGCAGGATGCCTTCGGCCGGCACGGTCTTGGAGACAGCGACCAGCTGGACCTCGGACGAGTCACGCTCCGAATCCTCGGCCGCCCGGGCGATCGCCGCCCGCACCTCGGCGAGCCCAGCGGCGACGTCGGCCTGCCCGACCGGCAGCTTCGCGGTCGGGTGTCCCATCCCATCCGTCGCCGGGGCGCTCGAATCAGTGATCGCGTCGTCCATCGCGTGCCTGTCCTGTCACTGCCGGGCGCCGGTTCCGACCTATGCGCTCGCGCGCTCCGTGCAAGCCCGAATCGTACGCTGCGTTGACCGGCTCCCGCGCAGATATGCTATCGCGACGCGACCGTGCCGTCGTCATTCCGCGGAATGATCGACGAGCCCCTGACCCCGCCGGATCCATGACCAGCACCGCCGTTCCCCAACCCGTCGAGCGCTACAACGCCAAGGATGCCGAGCCGCGCTGGCAGGGCGCCTGGGCGGAGCAGCGGCTGTTCGAGACCGACAACGCCGACAGCCGCCCGAAATACTACGTGCTGGAGATGTTCCCCTACCCGTCGGGGCGCATCCATATGGGCCATGTCCGCAACTACGCGATGGGCGACGTGGTGGCTCGCTACAAGCGCGCCCGCGGCTTCAACGTGCTGCACCCGATGGGCTGGGACGCGTTCGGCCTGCCAGCCGAGAACGCCGCCATGGAGCGCAAGGTCAACCCGCGGGACTGGACCTACGCCAACATCGCTTCCATGCGCGACCAGCTGAAGGCCATGGGCCTGTCGCTCGACTGGAGCCGGGAGATCGCGACCTGCGATCCCGACTACTACAAGCACCAGCAGCGCATGTTCCTCGACTTCCTGGACAAGGGCCTCGTCACCCGCCGCACCGCCAAGGTGAACTGGGATCCTGTGGACCACACCGTGCTGGCCAACGAGCAGGTGATCGACGGGCGCGGCTGGCGCTCCGGCGCCCTGGTGGAGAGCCGCGAGTTGACGCAGTGGTTCTTCAAGATCACCGACTTCGCGGAGGATCTGCTGACCGCCCTCGACGGGCTGGACCGCTGGCCGGAGAAGGTCCGGCTGATGCAGAAGAACTGGATCGGCCGCTCGGAAGGCCTGGAAGTCCGGTTCGCCCTGGCACAGCCGGTCGCCGGCGCCCTCGATTCGGTGACCGTCTACACGACCCGGCCCGACACGCTGTTCGGCGCGAAGTTCCTGGCGATCGCGGCCGACCATCCGCTGGCGGCCGCTTTGGCCGAGGGACGGCCGGAGCTGCAGGGCTTCATCGAGGAGTGCCGCCGCACCGGCACGGCGCAGGCCGCGATCGACACCGCCGAGAAGCACGGCTTCGACACCGGCCTGACCGTGCGCCATCCCCTCGACTCGTCCTGGGCGCTGCCGGTCTACGTGGCGAACTTCGTGCTGATGGAATACGGCACCGGCGCGGTGTTCGGCTGCCCGGCGCACGACCAGCGCGACCTCGACTTTGCGAACAAGTACGGGCTCGGCAACACGCCGGTCGTCTGCCCGGAGGGGCAGGACCCGGCCACGTTCGTCATCACCGACACCGCCTATGTCGAGGACGGGCGGATGATCAATTCACGCTTCCTCGACGGGCTGAGCACCGACGCGGCGTTCGAGGCGGTGGCCCGGCGCCTCGAAGGGGAGGGGGTCGCCACCCGCAAGGTGCAGTTCCGCCTGCGCGACTGGGGCGTCTCGCGCCAGCGCTACTGGGGCTGCCCGATCCCGATCATCCACTGCGAATCCTGCGGGCCGGTCCCCGTACCGGTGGCCGACCTGCCGGTGAAGCTGCCCGAGGAGGTGTCGTTCGACCAGCCCGGCAATCCGCTGGAGCGCGACGCCGCCTGGCGCAACGTGTCCTGCCCGCATTGCGGCGCGGCGGCCCGGCGCGAGACCGACACGATGGACACGTTCGTCGATTCGTCCTGGTACTACGCCCGCTTCACCGCGCCTTGGCTCACCGACGCGCCCACCGACCGCGCCGTGGTCGATCACTGGCTGGCGGTGGACCAGTATATCGGCGGCATCGAGCACGCGATCCTGCATCTGCTCTACGCCCGGTTCTTCATGCGGGCGATGCGCGAGACCGGCTGGGCCGGCGTCGCCGAGCCCTTCGCCGGCCTGTTCACGCAGGGCATGGTGGTCCACGAGACCTACAAGGATGCGGCCGGCGCCTGGGTGCCGCCGGCCGAAATCCGCTTCTCCACGGAAGAGGGCGAGCGCCGCGCGTTTCACGTGAAAACTCAGGCGCCGATCGCGATCGGCCCGATCGAGAAGATGTCGAAGTCGAAGAAGAACGTGGTCGACCCCGACGACATCATTGCGAGCTACGGGGCCGACACGGCGCGCTGGTTCATGCTGTCCGACTCGCCCCCCGAGCGCGACGTGATCTGGACCGAGGAGGGCGTGCAGGGCGCGGCCCGGTTCGTCCAGAAGGTCTGGCGTCTGGTGAACGCCGCCGAGCAGGCGACCGGTGACGGCGCCGCCGACCTGCCCCTGCGCAAGGCCGCCCACCGGGCGCTGGCCTCCGTGCAGGACGATATCGAGCGCCTGCGCTTCAACCGCTGCGTGGCCCACATCTACACCCTGGCCAACGCCCTGGAGGATGGCTTGCGCGGCCCGGTCACGGCGGCTGTCGCCAAGGAGGCGGCCAGCATCCTGGTGCAGCTGATCGCGCCGATGATGCCGCATCTGGCCGAGGAGTGCTGGACGGTGCTGGGGGGCTCCGGGCTCGTCGCGCAGGCGCCCTGGCCGGAGGCGGAAGCCGGGTTGCTCGTCGAGGACGAGATCACCCTGCCGGTCCAGATCAACGGCAAGAAGCGCGCGGACGTCACCGTGCCGCGGGACGCCGACGCCAAAGCCGTGGAGGTCGCGACCCTGGCGCTGGAGGTGGTCCAGACGATCCTGGAGGGGAGGGCACCCCGCAAGGTGATCGTGGTGCCGGGGCGGATCGTGAATCTGGTGGTGTGATCCATCGACCAGCCCGATCCCACCCTGTCCCTCATCCTGAGGTGCCGCAGCGCAGCGGCCGCCTCGAAGGAGGGCTCCAGCCAGCCGCGCGATCCCTGGAGGGTTCCTTCGAGGCCCGCTGACGCGGTCACCTCAGGATGAGGGTGTGGGTGGGATAAGCGGACTCGATGAGCTGACGGCGCTGCTGTCCAAGGCCCCCGTTATGGCGCCGGGGTCGCCGAAGGCCATCATCACGCTCTTCCTCGTTCCTCGATCGTGGCTGGAGGCGCCGACATGAAAGTCAGATACGACCCGGAGGCTGACGCCCTCTACCTACGCTTGGCCGATACATCGGTCAGCGAGAGCGAAGAGGTGCGCCCCGGTATCATCTTCGATTTCGATGCGGAGGGCCGCGTCGTCGCCATCGAGATCCTGGATACCAAGGCGCATCTCTCGGCCGGCGTGGATCTGGCGCATCTCAGCGCGGCGTAAGGCGGCTCAGGGCGCAGCCAGTCCCGGATCCTGTCCGCTGGCTTCCAGGCCGCGGCGCACGAGCCCGTCCCGCTTCGCCCACGCCAGGAAATCAGCGAGGTAGGCCGCCCCCGCCGGGCGTCCGACCGGCAGGCCCATCGCCTGCGGGATCTCCATGAAGTGCCCCGGCAGCAACCGCACCTCCGGATGCGCCGCCGCGTAGGCAGCGAGCGGTTGCTCCACCCCGGCGGCCACCTCCAGCCCGTCCTGCGCGAAGGCCGTGACTGCCTCGGCTGAGGTCGGCGCCCGCACCAGGGTCGCGTGCTTGAGGCTCCGGCTCAGGAACAGGTCGTAGGCACTGCCGCGGCCCACCGAGATCCGCACGCCGTCGCGGTCGACCGCCTCCAGAGTCCGGATCGGGGAGGAGTCCGGCACGAGGTAGCTGCCGGCGATCAGCACGTAGGGCGTCGTGAAGGCGATGCCCTCGGCCCGCTTCGGGTCGATCGCCAGGAAGCAGATGTCCCAGGTGCCCGACCCCGCCGAGCCCGAGACCGCGCCCGCCCCTGGGAAGGTCACGAATGCCACCTTGACGCCGAGCCGCGCGGCGAGTGCCCGGGCGAGATCCACCGACACCCCCGCGGGCCCGTTCGGTCCGGCCTGCGCCAGAACCGGATTGCCGAGGTTGATCGCCGCCCTGAGCGTGCCGGTGGGGGCGAGATCGTGCAGGATGGCGGGATCGGACATGGCAGGCTTCGTCTCCGCGTAGGCAAGGACCGGGACGAGCAGCAGGCCGAGCGCCGCGAGGATCCGCATCAGGCTCGCTCGACCCGACCGGGTACCGCAGCCTTGGTGCCACGCCGTCGCCGCCGGGCCAGCATGTTGAGGCCCTCCACGCCCGCCGAGAACGCCATGGCGGTGTAGATGTAGCCCTTCGGCACGTGCGCCCCGAACCCTTCGGCGATCAGCACCATGCCGATCATGATCAGGAAGCCGAGCGCCAGCATCACCACGGTGGGGTTGCGGGCGATGAAGGCCGAGAGCGGCTCTGCGGCCAGCAGCATCACCGCCACGGCGACGATCACCGCCACCATCATCACCGGCACGTGCTCGGTCATGCCGACCGCCGTGATGATCGAGTCGATCGAGAACACGAGGTCGAGCAGCAGGATCTGGCCGATCGCCGCGCCGAAGCCCAGGCTGCCGCCGGGTTCTTCCGATTTCGGCTCCGGGTCCACAGAGTGGTGGATCTCCTTGGTGGCCTTCCAGAGCAGGAACAGGCCGCCGCCGATCAGGATCAGGTCGCGCCAGGAGAAGTCCTGCCCGAACACCGAGAAGACCGGCTCGGTCAGGTGCACGATGAACGCCACCGTGCCCAGCAGTCCCAGGCGCAGGATCAGCGCCAGCCCGATGCCGATCCGCCGGGCCCGGGTCTGCTGGTCGGCCGGCAGCTTGTTGGTCAGGATCGAGATGAAGATCAGGTTGTCGATACCGAGCACCACCTCCATCACCACGAGGGTGGCGAGCGCGGCCCAGACGGCGGGCTGGCTGGCGAGCTGGATCAGGTCGGTCACGGGCGGGGGGCCTCGCTGGTCGGGAACAGGCGGCTGCCGAGGGTGCCGAGGTCGAACGAACTCGGGCCGCGCACCGGCTCGGGGGCGAAGACTTGCAGGATCTTCGGGAAGACCTTGAAATGCGCGGGGGTGTGCGTGGTCAACTCGCCATCGGTGTTCACCGGCCGCGGCCGGCGGGTCGTGATCCGGATCTCCTGGGCGTGGAAGGCCCGCACGTCGGCCGCCCGGCCGTGGGTGCCTCGCCGGAGCGCCGGCAGCAGCGCGATCAGCCGCCACCAATGATCGATCTCAAGGCTGTAGAAATCGAGCTTGCCGTCATCAACCGCGGCGCTCTCCGCGACCGTCATGCCGCCGCCGTAGTGCCGGCCGTTGCCGACCGAAACCTGGATGGTGGTGACCTTCTCGACCGTGCCATCATGCTCGATCGTCACCGTGAAGGGCCGGACCCGGCGCAGCACCCGGATTGCCGCCACCGCGTAACCCAGCACGCCGAAGGTCTTTTTCGATTCCGCCGTCAGCTCACCCGCGAGTTCGGCCGAGAAGCCGATGCTCGCGACGTTGAAATAGTAGTGCCCGTTGACCCAGCCGAGATCCACCGGCCGCGCCTCGGCGGTCGGAATGAAGCGGGCGGCGTCCAGGGGATCGGGCGGCAGGTTGAGGGAGCGGGCGAGGTCGTTGGCCGTGCCGAGCGGCAGGATCGCGAGCGGCAGGCCGGTCTCCACCAGGGCCGGGGCGGCGAAGTTCATGGTGCCGTCGCCGCCGCCGAGGATCACGAGATCGACCGCCCCGGCGTGTTTGCGGATCTCGGCGCGGCAATCGGCATCCGGCGGCGGCTCCACCGGCTCGATCCCACCCGCGCGCAGGATCCGGCGGATCTCGTCCAGGTCGGACCCGCCATTGCGGGCCTTGGCGTTGCAGATCAGCAAGGCCCGGCGCGGCGGGGCGCTCATCGGGGGCTCCCGGGTCGCGGGGTCGGGCAGGCCTTGGCGTCAGGTCGGGCCACGAAAACCTCGATGCGCAGCGGCGGGAGAGCGGGCGGAATGGAGCCTGGGAACGGCCAAAGCCAAGACTGTCCCCGACTTGGTACCCAAACGGACGAACGCAACCCCATCATCCCCGCAATCCAAGGCTGCCCGCCGCCGTACGATCAGGCAGGATGTCAATCGCGCCCGAGATCTGCGTGGAACTCCCCACCCCCGCGGGCGCGTTCTCGTCACTGTCCGCCCCGGCCGCCAGGAAGGCACCGATGTCCGCCACCCGCCCCGCCCGACTCCAGGCACGCACCCAATCGCTCGTCCTTGGCATGCTCCTGCCGCTCGCCCTCGCGGGCACGGCTGCGGCCCAGCAGCAGGGCGCGGCGAGCCAGGGGGGCTGGGTCGACCCGCCGCCGCGGGCCGCCGGTGCCGTGAAGGAATCGCTGAAGGCCGCCATGCCCCAGAACCCGGAGACGAATGCCGCGAAGGCCCAGCCCGAGACTCCGCGCGACGCCGCGCCGGTCCGTCAGGCCGCCAAGCCGGAACCCGGCGAGGACGCCCTGCCGAAGGCTGCGGCGACGCGGGCGCCGGGTCCGAAGCGGGCGGCTGCCCTGGAGCGTCCGCCGGTCCGCGAGAGCCTGCGCCGCCTGGAGCACCACGAAGCGCGCCAGGAAGCGCGTCAGGAGACCCATCGTCCGCACCGCCTCGCGGAGACGCCGGCCGCATTCGGCCCGGCACCGGGCGTGTCGGCCGAGCGCGTCGCCGCCGCCCGGGCGCTGACGGCGAGCTACCTCGCCACCGTCTCGGGGTCCGACGACACCATGGTGGGCGCGGCGACCCGGTACTACGCGTCGCGCGTGCGCTTCTACGGCCGTCCGGTCACCACGGCGGGGCTCGTGGCCGAGAAGCGCAGCTTCGTCCAGCGCTGGCCCGAGCGGCGCTACGAGCCGCGGGCCATGCGCGCCGCTTGCGACGCCGAGACCTGCACGATCCGCACGCTGGTCGAGTTCCGCACCGCCAATCCGGGGCGCGGCGCCGTGTCCATCGGCGAGGCCGAGCTGATCCTGGAGGTGGGTTTTGCCGGCGCGCGGCCCTACATCCTGGGCGAGACCGGCCGTGTCCTGCGGCGGAGCATCCAGGCCGGGACCCTGGCCGCCTCGCCCGGCAAGGCGTAAGGAGCCTGTCGCCGCGTGCGGCGGATCGCCGAGGAGACGAATCCCGGCGATCAGATGTTTTGTAAGGCGCTCCCGCGCGGGCCCCGGCCGATCGATTCCGGGCCGCGCCTGGGTGGTGCCGGGATCGGGTGAATGACGTCGTCGACTCTGGTGGAGCAACAGGAGGCGGAACCGGCCCGTCCGGCCCTCGACGATCCCAGCCGCCACGCCCTGCGCGCGGCGATCCGGGAGGAGATTGCCCGCGCCCGCCCGCGGCCCGTGGCGGTGCGGACCCTCGAACTCTTGGCCGAGGCCGCCTGCATCCCCGATGAGGCCGGGACCGGCATCCGGGTGCTCGACCGGCAGGGTGTCGTGCGCCACCGGGACGGGTCCGATGCACCGATGACCCTGGCGGATCTCGTCGTGGAACTGCGCAGCCGCCATCCCGCCCTGTTCCTCCCCCCCGAGCCGGAGATCGAACCGGCCGCGCCCGCCATCGAGGAGCCCCGGGATTCGGCCCTGCTGACCGGTGCCTACGAGATGAAGGCCGCCACCGCACGCTTCGTCGGCGCGCAGTCCGAACGGGCCCGCTCCCTGGCGGAGCGCTCCTCCGAGCAGGGTCGCGTCCTGGCCCAAAACGCCGCCGGCCGGTTCGCGACCCTGCGGACGCGCCTGCGCGGCCGGCTCGCCAGCCCGGCCGAGGGGGCGGGCGGAGCAGCCCCGGGGACGGATCCGGCGGCGGCCTGGAACAGCGGGCCCGGCCGGTTCGGCGAGACGCTCCGCGACGGCCGGGATCGCCTGCGCGACCGGTTCGGCTTCGGCGGCGTGGATGACGGGTCCCACCGGCAGCGCCGCCTGCTCCTGGGTGCGGCCGCCGGCACGCTGGTGGCTGTGATCGCCGCCGGTCTTGTCCTGGAGAGAAGCGGGCCGATCGCGCCGCGCCCCGCCGCTCCGGCGGCGTCCCGCGGGGAGGCTCCGAACAGTACGGCTCCGAACGGCACAGCCCCGAACAGTGCGGCCCAGGGTGGGGGCACCCCGAGCGCGCCGTCCGCCGCCCCCGATACGGTCACGCCGCCCCCTGAAACCGCGGGCGATGCCGAGCCCGACACACCATTGCCGCCGAACGCCATCGCGGGACAGGCGCAGGTGATCGACACCGCGACCCTCAAGGTTGGCGGCAAGGTGGTGCACCTGTTCGGCGTCGAGTGGGTGCGGGGCGGACAGGCGGAGGAACTGGCCCGCTACATCGGCAGCCGGCAAGTGACCTGCCAGCCCGCCCCCGGCAGCGCCACCATGAACTGCCTCGTGGACGGGCGCGACATCTCCGAGGTGGTGCTGTTCAACGGCGGCGGCCGTGCCTCCCCGGAGGCGAGCCCCGAACTGGTCGCGGCCGAGGATCACGCCCGGAGCGAGCGGCTCGGCGTGTGGAAGCGCTAGGCGGATGCCGGCCGAGACCTTCGGACGGACCGCGGATGGCCACCCGGTCGCCCGCCATAGCCTGAGCCGGGACTCGTTGCGGGTCGCCGTCATCGAATTCGGCGCCGTCGTCACGGCGATCGAGGTGCCCGACCGGGACGGGCGCACGGCCAACGTCGTGCTCGGCCTCGCGACGCTCAAGGGCTACGAGACCGTGAGCCCGAGCTTCGGCGCGATCGTCGGCCGCTACGCCAACCGGATCGCGAACGGGCGCTTCAGCCTCGACGGACACGGCTATCAGCTGCCGGTGAACGAGGGGCCCAACACCCTGCACGGCGGCCCGCAGAACTTCGGCAGGCGCCTGTGGCGGGTGGAAGGCTCCGACGCGACGCGCCTCGTCCTGAGCCGCCGCTCGCCGGACGGGGAGGAGGGGTTCCCCGGGACCCTCGACGTCCGCGTGACCTACAGCCTGCCGGCGGACGGGGTGCTGCGCATCGATTATGCCGCCCAGACCGACCGGCCCACGATCCTGAACCTCACCAACCACAGCTACTTCAACCTCGCCGGGGAGGGGGCGGGCAGCGTCCTCGGCCATCGGGTGCAGGTGGAGGCCGATGCCTTCGCGCCGACCGATGCGACCCAGATCCCGACCGGCGCGCTCCAGCCTGTCGCCGGGACGCCGTTCGACTTTCGCGATCCGCGGACCTTGGAGGAGCGGATCCGGACCGGGGATCCGCAGGTCGCCTACGCCAA
This sequence comes from Methylobacterium sp. GC_Met_3, assembly GCF_026540775.1. NCBI lineage: Bacteria > Pseudomonadati > Pseudomonadota > Alphaproteobacteria > Hyphomicrobiales > Methylobacteriaceae > Methylobacterium > Methylobacterium sp. GC_Met_3. Next base: position 4,455 of record NZ_JALNUL010000008.1, on the reverse strand, counting down.
GGGCTACGACCACACCTTCGCGCTGCGCGGCCCGGCCGGGACCCTACGGCCGGCTGCGACCTGCATCGATCCCGGCAGCGGGCGCCGGCTCGACGTGTGGACCACGCAACCGGCGCTGCAGCTCTACAGCGGCAACAATCTCGACGGCACGCTGATCGGGCCGTCCGGCCGGATCTATCGCTCCGGCGACGGGGTCTGCTTCGAGACGCAAGGCTTCCCCGACGCCCCGAACCACCCGAGCTTCCCGTCCGCGGTGCTGCGCCCCGGCGAGACCTTTTCGGCGGCCACGGAGTTCCGGTTCTCGGTGGCATAGGCGACGCTGGTCTCACAGCGGCTCCTGCGCGGTGCAAGCGGATTCGCACGGTGCCGGCTGCGCCGAGGCTTAACGCCGTGTTCCCCCCACTCCACGTGCGGGGAGAGGCGCGCGCGGGCTTCAGACCGTTCCCTGTGAATCTCCCAGCCCGAGCGGCAGAGAGGACCCGCGCTCGATCCGGCCTCATGCGGCCCGCGCGAGATCCCTTGAGGCGCGCTCCTCCGACACGGGCATTGCGGCGGCCGGCGCGGCCGGGTGGGGATGCCAGGTCTCGCCGAGCGCCAGGAGTGCGGCCGTCACGGCGTCGAGCTGCGACGGCTCGCCCTCGGCCATGCCTTCGGCGGCCGCCACCTCCTTCAGGTACTCATCCCAGGCCCAGCGCCGCAGGATCTCCCGCTTGCAGCCGGGCAGCAGCCGAGGATGGTCGAGCACCTGCGCGGGCGCGGCGAACACCGCCGCCGGGTTGACCAGCGCCCGCTCCAGATCCGGAAGCTCCGGTGTGGCCCGGCGGCGCCCCGCGGCGCGTCGAGCCGGTGGGTGCGGAGGCCGCGGCCGCAGGCCGGGCCGCCAGGACGGGATCGTCGGCGCGACCGGGGTCGGGCCCGTGACGGCGGTCTCCGGCTCGACCGTGTCGGTCAGGCCGTGGCGCTCGGTATAGGCAATCGCCTCGGCCCGGGTGGGAAAGCTGAGCTGAACCTGCGTGGCGAGGGGATCGTCGCCGGCTGTCCAGCCCATCAGGGGCTCGATTTCGGGCGGCGTCTCGCGCTCGACGGTGAGGAGCCACGTCCCCGTCCGGGCGCGGCCCGCGGTGTCGACCGGGCGCTCGCGGCGCCGGATCCGGGCCGTGCGGCCGGCGAGCCAGCCGGGCGGCACCGCCATGGGCGGGTTGTTGTGGCCAGCTTCGATCGTCCGTTCCTCCATGGTGACCTCCCGACATATCTCAGTATCGCGACCGGGACCGGAGCTCTGCCGGGCCCCGATCCCGCCTCACCCCGGGGGCCGGTGGCATCCTCCGGGGTAAGGCGCATGGCTATCGTTCACGGGTGTCAGGCTCCGAGGAGCCCGAGCCGCGCAGCCGTCTGGACGCCGAAGCTCGCCGCGAAAGACAGCAGCGCGGCGTCCCAGGCCGTCAGGGCGGGGGATGCGCCCGGCGGGACGCCCCGGATCAGGGCGAGGCCGAGCCACGCGAAGCCCGACAGGCTCAGCAGCCCGGCCGCCACCCAGGGCAGGGCCGCGGGCGGGCAGGGCGCCGCCAGGGCGAGGCACATCACGGCGGTCAGCAGCCAGCTGACCAGCATGGACTCGTTGGTCACGCCCGCCTGGTTGCGGGCGCGGTGCCGCCGCCGGCGCCAGAGGTCGTGATGCGGATTGTTCAGGTGGACCATCGTCATGGAACGCCCTCCCGGTTCAGTTCAAGGCAGATCCGGGCGCTCTCCGGCCTCCGTCCCAGCGCCGGGTGAAGGCCGCCGGGAAGAGCGGTCGGCGTGGCGCAGCCGGCGCAGGGGAGCCCTCGTCGAGGGCCTGGAGCGCCTCCAGGATCTCGTCGATCGGGACGGGCTCGGCCCGGCAGCCCGGCAGGCAACGCAGGGTCGGGTTGGACTCGACCGCCCGGGCGTCGGAGGCCCAGGAGGCCAGGATCGCCCGCTTCTCGGCGACCGATAAGCCCGGATAGGTCAGCACCTCGCGGGGCTGCCGGAAGACGTCGCCCGGCGCCACGAAGGCCTCGAACGGGTCGACCGCCGGCGGCCGCAGGTTGGCGGCCGTCACCGGGCCCAGACGCTCGACGCCCAGGCGCTCGATACCGGCACCGACCGGGCCGGCCTGAATGGGATGAATGTCGATCTGCTGCATGAAATCCTCCTCGGGACCCGCCGCAGGCGGGCAAAGGCTGGAATGGGCCGGCACGCCCCCTTTGGAGGACGCGCCGGCCGCTCCGTCATGCGTTCGGTCTCAACCGCCTCGGCGCCGCTCAGTGCTTGGCCGCCGAAGCACCGCCGCCGTTGATCGCGATGCGGCGCCGACGCTCCGGCACCTCGGCCGAGCGTGGCAGCGTCACGGTGAGGACGCCGTTGCGGAAGGTCGCCTCGGCCTTATCGTCCTGCACCGCGAAGGGCAGCGCGATCGACCGCTCGAAGCGGCCGTAGCTGCGCTCGGAATAGCCGCGCTCCTTGTCGGTGGTCTCGGCGCGCTTCTCGCCCTTCAGGGTGAGCACGCCATCCTCGACCAGGAGCTCGACATCCTTCTCGTCGAGCCCGGGCAGCTCGGCAGAGACGCGCAGGGCGCCGCCCTCCGCCTCCACCACCTCGACGTTCGGCCAGCCGACGCTCCGAGTCGCGAGGCTCATATGCGCCAGGCTCGGCACGCCGAACCCGTTGAACACGTCGTCGAACAGGCGGTTCACCTCGCGGTGCAGGGCCAGGAACGGGCTCGTCGGCTCGCTCGGCAGGCTGGCCGGGGCGGGGGTGCCGGTGCTGCGGTTCCAGGGAATTAGATCTCTCACGCTCATGATGCTCTCTCCATCGCAGATGTTGCCAGTTGCGGGAGCGAGCCCCCGGGTCCGGGGACCCGCAAGAGAGTGTCGTCTGGAATGGCGTCCGTCCGGCCCCGGCGGGGCCCGGGCCGACGGATGCGGGATCAGGCCGCCTGGGCCTCGCGCACGCGGCTGATCTGCGCCGGGGCGTTGTCCTGGCCCGCCGTCGCCGTGACGCCGCCGATGGCGATGCGGCGGGGCTTCAGGGCCTCCGGCACCTCGCGCTTCAGCGCGACGGTGAGCAGGCCGTTCTCCAGGCTCGCGTCCACCACCTTCACGTGCTCGGCCAGATTGAACGTCTGCCGGAAGGTTCGGGCCGCGATGCCGCGGTGCAGATACTGCTTCTCGCCCTCCTGAGCGGCCTTCTGGCCGGCGACGAGGAGCGTGGTGTCCTGCTGGGTCAGCTCGATCTCGTCAGCCGTGAAGCCCGCCACCGCCATGGTGATGCGGTACTGATCCTCGGCGACCTTCTCGATGTTGTAGGGCGGCCAAGCCGTGGACGGCTCGACGCGCTCGGCTTGGTTGAGCAGCTCGAACAGGCGGTCGAACCCGATGGACGACCGGAACAGGGGCGAAACGTCGTAAGTCCTCATAACCACATCCTCCTGTGAGCAACGTGACTACAAGCGACGCCAGACACCGGGTCCGGCGCCCTCAAGCGAGCCCGTTTTCAGGCCTCGCACGCGCGTAACGTGCTCACAGAGGTTAGGTTCCTGGGACGAGCGAAAATTTTTGCGCTTTGGATAGTGAGTGTGCGAGCGGGGCAATCGCACTCGCGATGTGCCGACTGGGATCCTCCCCTCGCCCCGCGAGCAGGGAGGGGGGGCTCCAGCGACCTTGTCATCGCCGGAGCGAGGCGGCAGCCGGAGGTGAGGGGGCTCGAACGGAGAAGTCTCTTCCGGAGCCGCCCCCTCACCACCGCTTCGCTTCCCGCACGGACGACGAGGTCCATGCCGGCCTCTCCCCGCGCGGGGAGAGGGGGACCCGCGCTTCAGTCCGAGATGTCTGAACATCGTAGCTCCAGCGGGGGAGGGCCCCCGTGGACGCGCCGGCGCCCCACGATCCTCAGCCGACCGCATCCTCCACCAGGATCTCGCGCTTGCCGGCGTGGTTGGCCGGGCCGACGATGCCCTCGACCTCCATCCGCTCCATCAGCGAGGCGGCGCGGTTGTAGCCGATCTGAAGACGCCGCTGGATGTAGCTGGTCGAGGCCTTCTGGTCGCGCAGCACCACCTGCACGGCCTGGTCGTAGAGGTCGCCGCCGGTCTCGCCGAAGGAGCCCTGGTCGAACACCGCGCCGTCGAGTTCCAGCTCCGCCGCACCGGCCTTGCCCTTGGCGCCCTTCTCCAGGGCACCTTCCTCGTCATCGGCCGTGACGGCGTCGAGGTAGCTGGGGCGGCCCTGGCGCTTGAGGTGAGCGACCACGGTCTCGACCTCGCTGTCCGAGCAGAACGGCCCGTGCACCCGGGTCGTGCGCCCGCCCCCGGCCATGAACAGCATGTCGCCCTGACCCAGCAGCTGCTCCGCGCCCATCTCCCCCAGGATCGTGCGGCTATCGATCTTGCTGGTCACCTGGAAGCTGATCCGGGTCGGGAAGTTCGCCTTGATCGTG
>NZ_JALNUL010000079.1:0-12131 GCF_026540775.1 Methylobacterium sp. GC_Met_3 | reverse complement strand
GCGCCTGGCTCGCCCGGCACCCGCCCTGGACGTTCCACTACACCCCGACCTCGGCCTCGTGGCTCAACATCGTCGAGGGCTTCTTCTCCGCGCTGACCCGTCGTCGGTTGCGACTTGGTTCCTTCACCGGCGTCATCGATCTGCAGGCAGCGATCAAACGCCACATCGTCGAGCACAACCGACGCGCCAGACCTTTCGTGTGGACCAAACCCGCCGCCGGCATCCTCGCACACATCAGCCGATCGCCTGAACCATCCGTCTGAGTCAATGCACTAGACGGCCAAAGGCCCACGATGACCTACGAGTGATTGGACGAAACTACGCGCGTCGTCGTCCTCGGATGTTCTCCGCCGTTATGAGGTGGTCGATCCGCCCTGATCGCTGAGGCAACGCGCCAGGACTCCGGAAGCACTTGAATTCCTGGCTATGGGAGACGTGTCGAGGCGAGCGAAGGGCAGTTCCGCCCACCGATGGACGACCGAAGGCGTGATCCTGGGATGCGTCTATAATCGGGGCAAATCTTCAAACGTCGGCGAAGCAAGATCGGCAGTGCGAATTTCTTAACACAGCCAATAAACGGCCGTGAATAACGCCGACCTAGGTAGACTCGATCAATTCCGTTCCCCGCATACACCTCCATACAGATTGTGGTCGGTAGAGACCCGGGGCTTGGCCGCGCGGGCCCCAACCGATAAGGTGATGGACTATGGCCCCAGAAAAGCCAGATACCTTAACAACGCGTTCAGCCACATTATGCGTTGAAAAAGATCGAGGGTCGGTCTGCACTCTCGACGATCACCGTCAACTCGCGCGCAGCCGCGAGCCGTAGGGCCTGCGAGAAGCGCAACGAGAACGTGAGGATCACCATGTCACTCAACATGTATGAAAGTTTGAATTGGCTCCCCCTGCCGATCGAGAATTTTCGGCACGCTTGCAAGGCCTTGCTTGACGAACAGGCGGACCTCGCCGCGAGCCTGTCCAAGCTTGCTGGCGCTCGGTTGGATAACAACCAACTTCGCATCCTGGGAGGAACAGTCAAGGCGCTGCTCGACAAGGAAGCGCGACTGACACCGTTGTCGCCCTTCCGCCTAGCCCTGCTCGGAACTGGCACCACAGACCTCGTCATCCCGGCACTCATGGCGAGTGCAATCCGGCATGGCATCGCCCTCAACGCCGCTTCCGGAAGCTACGATCAGGCATTGCAGGACGCGCTTGACCCAGCTTCAACCGTGAACGCGATGAAGCCGGACGGGGTGCTGATAGCACTCGATCATCGAAGCCTCCCGATCTCGATCACTCCTGGCAACTCGGATAAGGCGGCCGAAACCGTCGAGAATTGCCTCCAACTGTACCGTACCATCTGCACGGCAATTAAATCTCACAGCAATGCTCTCTGTATCCTTCAGACGATACCACGTCGGCCCGAGCAATTGCTCGGTAGCCTGGATCGCAGCGTCGCAGGGACGCTCGGCTGGATACTCGATCGATTGAACGCGGCGTTGATAGAGCTATCGCGGGATGACGGAAACATCCTCTTCGATGTCGAGCATCTGGCAGCAACAGTCGGTACTAGCAACTGGTTCTCTGACCAAGAGTGGAACGTCGCAAAGTTGCCATTCTCGTATAGCTTCATTCCTTTATACGCCGATCGCGTCGGCTCTATCATCGGAGCAATTCGCGGAAAATCGAGGAAATGCCTAGTTCTCGATTTAGATAACACCGTGTGGGGGGGCGTTATCGGTGATGATGGGATGGCCGGCATCAACATCAGGCAGGGTGACGCAACTGGCGAAGCCCACTTGGTGCTGCAGCAGACGGCGGTAGACCTCCATAAGCGCGGTATTCTTTTGGCAGTCAGCTCGAAAAACACCGATGAAGTAGCACGCGAGCCGTTCAGAAACCATCCCGAGATGCTGTTGCGTGAGAAACATCTGGTTGCCTTTCAGGCAAACTGGAACGACAAGGCGTCGAATATCGCGGCGATTGCGCAGGAACTGAACATCGGGTTGGACTCTTTGGTGTTCGTCGATGACAATCCGGTAGAGAGAGACCAGATCCGACGGGCGCTGCCCTCGGTCTTGGTTCCTGAGCTGACGGAAGATCCGGCTGGTTACGCCCGTACGTTGATAGCATCAAACTGTTTCGAGGCGATATCGTTTAACGAAGACGACAAAAAACGCTCGGACTCCTATAAAGACAACGCAAAGCGGCTCGATTTAATGAGCAAATCCATAAACATGGATGAGTATCTCCAAACTTTGCAAATGGAAATCCTATTCAGCCCGTTCGATAAGATCGGTCGTTCAAGGGTGGCGCAATTAATCAACAAGAGCAACCAGTACAACTTGACGACGCGGCGTTATACCGAGGCGGAAGTCCAAAAAGCGGAAGAAGATCCTCAGGTTTATACATTGCAGGTTCGTTTACAAGACAAGTTTGGCGACAACGGAATGATCAGCGTTGTCATCTGTAGACCTGCCGGCGAAACCGTGTGGGTGATCGACACATGGCTGATGAGTTGTCGCGTGTTGGGCCGAAAGGTCGAACATATGGTTCTAAGAGAGATGCTCATTCAAGCGAAAGCTTCCGGTGTGACCAAGCTGGTCGGCGAATGGATACCCAGCGGAAGAAACGACATGGTCAAGGATCATTATCCTAAGCTCGGTTTCACCCTCAAGGAAACGCTCCGGGATGGGGCGACCACTTGGGAGCTTAGCACGGACGTCGATCTCGAAGAACCGACTATGAAGATTACTCGGATCGATCGAACCTGATATCCCTTAGTCTATAAGGCTAGGCGTACCGAGCTGCGCAGCTAGAGACAACGAAATTTATCAGCGGCGAGAGAAGCATGAATTTTGTCTCGGTTCAGTTCATCGCGTTTGCGTTCGCGACCGTCGTTTTGTATCACATCTCGCGTTCGAGGAGGGCTAAGCAGTTCGTCCTCGCTCTTTCAACATCGTATTTCATTACGACTTATACAAACGGACCTGCTTCAGCCGTTCCATTGCTCCTGTTTCTTCTGGTCGGCTTCGTGCTGATCTGCGCCGCCAGGGAAAGCCGGGACAAAACATCACTTTTCGTTAGCGTCAGCGTGTTGTTGGCCGCTTTCGTCTACCTCAAGCAATTTTTCTTTCTCAAGTGCGTAGGATTGCCATTTATTTATACGACCGTCGGATTGTCTTATATATTATTTCGTATCATCGGACTTCTCGTCGAGGTGTCAAACGGTGAGATTAAATCCAAGCCCAGCTTGCTTGAGTATTATTTGTATACCTGTAACTTCCTTTGCTTCCTATCCGGCCCGGTGCAGCGTTGGGAAGAGTTCCGGGATGAACAACGTGCCATCAAAGAACCGATCAGCGATCGTGAGGTGATGGACGCTCTGTCTCGAATGGCCCTGGGCTTCGTGAAACTCGCCGTGATCGCAGGGGCTTTTGATTACGTGTTCCAGAACCTCAGCGTACAATTTATTTCAGAGCCCGTTCAGGTCGACTGGCTGAAATTCGTATTTCTATATACCGCAAGCGCCGCGGCGTATACCGGATATCTGTATTATAATTTTTCGGGCTATATGGATATCGTGATCGGTTTGGGCCGTATGATGCAGATCGATGTCCCGGAGAATTTTAATAAGCCGTTCACGTCGAAGAGCTTCCTCGAGTTCTGGCAGCGATGGCACATGACGATGTCTCAATGGTTCAAGTCTTATCTGTTTACGCCGCTGATGATTTCGCTCATGAAACGGTTTCCGAGCTCAAAGGCTTCAGCTTACGTCGGGTTATCGGCCTTTTTCGTGACCTTTCTCGTGATGGGCATCTGGCATGGATCGACGTTGGTTTTCGTCGTCTACGGGTTGCTGATGGCACTCGGCGCGTGCGCGAATAAAATCTGGCAGCTAACGCTCCCGCGATTTATCGGTAAACCGTCCTATAAGGCGCTGCAAAAAAATGTGCTGTACGGGCAGGCATGCGCTGGATTGACGTTCTCGTTTTTCACGCTCGCGCTAACCTGTTTGTGGATCAACGAGATTGGGCAACTGTTTGCCCTCACGGCGCGGCTCGGTCCGACGGGGGTGGCGATCGCTTTGAGCTCGCTGGCCGCTCTGTTCGCAATTGGCGCATCGATCGCTCGCGCCCTCGGCGGCGCGTTCGCAAAGGTGCCGTTCGGCGGGACCATCGTCAGCGGAACGACATTTGCGGCGGTGCGATGCGCCCTCGCGTTTCTCTCCGTTCTATTCGTATCCTCTATGCTGACGAAAGCTCCAGAATTCGTTTATAAGGCATTTTAATATGTTGGCTATATTTAGGTCCATTCTGCGTGTTCTCCTGAGCGTCGCCGTTCTTTATTCGCTCCTCGTCGCCGTGGCGTTTTGCCTTGCGCCGTCACGCGGGCTGAATCGATACGTGGACACCGGCGCGGCGTCCGACTCGCTTTACGCTACCGCGACGAAGTATCTCGTCTTCATGCAGGATAGCCTTCGGCACGGGGAACGACGGGTGATGATCCTCGGTGCCTCAAACGCGGATATCGAACTGCGCCCTCCGGTGATGATGGACAAAATGCCGTGTGCCGTCGTGGACAACTTATCGATCGGCAACGAAAACATTACCGAACTCAGGCAGACGGCTCTGATCGCTCTGAAAAATCGTCAGCTCGTTCCCGGACATCGAGATATCTATGTTTTAGGGATCTGGTTCGGTCTCTTCGGCGATAGCAAAGACCGATGGAATTCCGCTGACCGTCCGAACGCTGAAACTGATCTGGACCTGGAATTTCAGCGTTATGGAGTCTATACCAAACAGGGAGAGCTGTACCGACCGTGGGGAGGAGCCAGTTTCGAGCCATTACTGTCGGTTTTGGTCAGCCCGTTTGCCATGGTTGAAAAGATTTCTCGGGCGGCCAGCCTTCGAGCGCGGTCATTCTTTTTTGTGCGGCCAGATGTGAGAAGCGAAGGCGAACGGGAAGCAGCGTCCTTCTCCGATGAGCAGAAGGCTGCTGCTGTGAGATACTGGCATCAGCAGCTCGGCTTTAAAGATCAGTTATCCTCCACGCAATTCGCCCTTTTGGAGAAAACGATAGCTGATATCACACAGGATGGTGATAAAGTGGTGATCGTTGACCTTCCGATACCGGATTGGTGGGCGTCGGCGGTTCCCATGTACCGAGAATATAAAGACAAAATATCCGAGATGAAGCAGCGCTTCGTCGGTAATGACGCAGTCAAATTCATCGAGGTCAATGGTTACCCCTCGCAGGCCTCTTTCTCGGACGAGGTCCATGCGAAACCAAGTGTCGCGAAAGCGATTGGCGAGACTATAGCGACGTATCTCAATCGGATCGGATGTACGAGTTCCGGATCCGCTAGCGAATGGGACGGTAGGTTCGATCATGGACACGCAAACGAAGCTTCAGCAGGTATTCCGGGACGTATTCGATGATGAGACAATCGAGCTGCGGCCGGATATGACGGCGGACGACATCGCGGAGTGGGATAGCTTGAGTCATATCAGACTTATGCTTGAGGCTGCAAAGGAGTTCGGCGTGAGTTTTTCTGCGTCTGAAGTGAGTAGGCTCACTAACGTCGGCGACCTTCTGACACTGATTAAAGCGAAAGGGGCATCCTGAATGTCTCCAACGGCACCAGGCCCGCTGCATCCAAGTCCGACCCATCCTATCGCTGAAGGGGAACTCGCCCCGTTTTTCAAATTTCATCATCTAGGCGTCGCGACGTTGAACCCGACAACGACGACGAACTATCTCCGGTGCATCGGTTATAGCGAGGGCCGTCGGGTTCTGGACCCCTTGCAGAATGTCAACCTTTGTATGTGGCACCACGTTATACAGCCCGATGTCGAGGTTATCTGGCCTTCTGATACAGTTGGGCCGCTCAACCGCATGCTGAAAAAAAGTGGGCCGGGCGTGTATCATGTTTGTTACGAGACCCTCGACCTTCAGCGCTCGCTTGAGCATCTTCGCTCAAGTGGGATTAGCGTGTTGGAAGTCGTCGGGGAGAAACCCGCGATCTTGTTCGAAAATCGACATGTGTCATTCTTTTCAGTCGACGGTTTCGGTTTGATCGAGTTCTTGGTTGCAGGCTGATCAGCGATACGTTCGCACGCATAGCGATCGGTAGTGGCACGTTCATACGGCGCAATCGTGGATTCAACGAGCGAGTCGATCGTCATAAGACTGCTCCGCGTCGGAATCTCGGCTTGGTTGTCTGCCGCGCTTCGTCGGGAGCGACCCGTACTACGCGTTCTCGTCCTGTTTCGCCGTTTGAGCTTCGCTGGGGCATGGCTGATTCGGCTTGTGAGATCTCGATGCAACGGTCGCGCATAGTATTCGGGCGGTCTAACGAAGCCCGATCGCCTCAATAGATCTCCGACGAAGCGCGAGTTTCGATACGGGGTGCAGTGAAAGGGGGGGCTGCACATGAGAGAGGTCGTTGATACCTTACATGTCGTCGTCGCGACGCGTGGGCGGGCTCGGGAGGTTGGTCACCTCCTCGAAAACCTCGGTGGCCAAGAGGCTGTCCCTTCGGTGGTCGTCGTCGTCGGGGCTTCGGCGGCCGATATCGCGGTTGAGAAGTCGTGTATTCCGCCTAATTTGAATGTTGTTTTCAGGGTCTCGAACTCTCCAGGACTGACAGCGCAGCGGAACGACGCGGTCAGATATCTGCAAGCTTCGCGCAACCTCGATTACCGCACATCGGTCGTGTTCTTCGATGATGATTTTAGACCAGACCCTCGATGGCTTCTTGAATGCGAAGAGTTGTTTTCTCGCGACGAAGACGTCGTCGGAATAACAGGTAATGTTCTTGCGGATGGTATTCATGGGTCGTCAGTTTCAGAAGATGAGGCACGAGCGATCAACGGGGCTGGTATTCAGACTGGATCTCATTGGGCGAGTGGATCCACCCGGGAAACGCTAAGTGTCTATGGCTGCAATATGGCATTTCGTGGCAGCTTGTTTGAAAGCTGTTCGTTCGATGAAGGGCTGCCGCTGTATGCCTGGCAGGAGGACAGAGATCTTACAGGCCAAGCGCGACGCTTAGGCCGAGTTCTTTATTATGATCGGTGCAAGGGTGTTCATCTCGGTGTAAGTGGCGGTAGAACGAGCGGCGTACGGCTGGGCTATTCGCAAGTCGCGAATTTGATATATCTCCGCAATAAAGGCACCGTGGAAACACGTACCGCTTTCGATTTTATCGTCAAATCGTTGCTTTCAAATATCTATCATTCTGCTTTTCCGAAGTCGAAGTTCGATCATCGTGGCCGGCTGAAGGGAAATTTGCTTGCTGTCGTCGACTTCGCATTCGGACGCAGCAATCCACGGAAAATCTTGGATCTTGGATGAGGTGAAGAGCGCGTTTCGGCTGCGGGATCCTTCCCTCTCTTTAGCGGATCGGCGTTCTGGATGACGTTCTCCCGGGGACGCCGCCCCAAGTGGCGACGGTTCTCGGATTTGCTGCGCAAGATCGTCCAGCTCATGGCTGCTTAAGGTCAGCCGCTGCGGCGACGAACTCGCTCGCACCGCGCTCTACGAGGCCGCGCACTGGCTGCTGACGCGCTCACGCCAATGGTCGAGCCTGCGCGCCTGGGGGATTTAGGTTGCCAAGCATGGTGGCATGGCGCCGGCCCGCGTGGCGGTCGCGCGCAAGCTCGCCGTCGTCCTGCACCGGATGCGGAGCCACGGGACTGATACCAATCGACGGTGAGGCTGACTCACGGGGTATCGGTTCTGGATCTGATTCGATGAGGTGAACCGGAGGGTTTGGCCTGTCATCTGCGGTTTGGCTGCGCGAGGACTTCACGGCTGACGATCTGCGGCGGCGCGCGAAGGTCAGCCGGGATGCGGGCCGGAGCCGTCGTCTTCTGGCTCTGGCTGAGATCTACGACGGCGGCAGCCGCACCGATGCGGCGCGGATCGGGGTGGTGGGCCTGCAGACGGTGCGCGACTGGGTGCTGGCCTTCAACGCGGATGGCCCGGCTGGGCTGATCGACCGCAAGGCGCCGGGCCAGAAGCCGAAGCTGGACGCGGCACAGCGCAGGGCGCTGATGCAGATCGTCGAGAGCGGGCCGGACCCGGACCGGCATGGCGGGGTGCGTTGGCGGCTGAAGGATCTGGCGGCCTGGGTTTACGCGAGCTTCGGCGTCAGCCTGGACGAGAGCACGCTCGGACGGCTGGCTCATCGCCTTGGCTTCCGCAAGCTGTTGGTGCGCCCGCGCCACCATGAGCAGGATCCGGCTGCGCTCACCGCGTTCAAAAAAACCTCCCCGCCGCCGTGACGGCGATCCGCGCGGGGCTACCAGCTGGAACGGCCATCGAGGTCTGGTGGCAAGACGAAGCGCGCGTCGGCCAGAAGAACACCCTACCGCGACGATGGGCACGCCGCGGGACACGACCCTCGGCACCCACGGACCAGCGCACGGCCTACGCCTACATCTTCGGCGCGATCTGTCCGGAGAAGGGCAAGGGTGCCGGTCTCGTCCTCCCCCGCTGCGACAGCGCGGCGATGACCCTGCATCTGGCCGAGATCAGCCGCTCCGTCGCGCCCCGCGCGCATGTCGTACTGATCCTGGATGGCGCAGGCTGGCACAGCGCTCACGACGTCATCGTGCCGGCCAACATCACCCTCCTCACGCTGCCGCCCTGCGCGCCTGAACTCAACCCGGTGGAGAACGTGTGGCAATTCATGCGCGACAACTGGCTCGGCGACCGGATCTTCGCCTCCTACGACGACATTGTCGACCGGTGCTGCGACGCCTGGAATCGCCTCATCGACCAGCCCTGGAAGATCATGTTCCTGGGTCTGCGCGCGTGGGCCTACCGGTTATGATCAACGCCGATTGGTATGAGTTCCGCTTTGGCAAGGAGCCGACGGCCACCGTCGCTGCCTTCGCATGACCGAGACACGCCTACCCCGTCGAACGGAACGACGGCAGGCCAGACTTCACCCGCGAGGGTGACCCGGATCGTTCCCGTGGGGACGATGGGCGAGGCGATCTCGTTGACGGTCCCGAACCAAAGTCCCGAACCGGTCCGCGTCAGCAGACCAGGTCGTGAAACAGATTGAGATGCCTTGCTCTCCCGACCCCATCATGCGGCGGCTTCGCGCCGACGTAATTACCCAGGCCTGTGATGGCAGGGTTCAGGCACCGATGGTTTTGAGGACGGTGCTGAAGGGGCTGCTGCCTGTGAGGCGTGCGGTATCGACGACGTTGCGGATGGCGGCCTCACCCTCGGCCGCCCACATGGCGGGGTAGCCGTTGGTGACCTTCCGTTGCACGACGGCCGGACGAAGCAGCCGCTCGGAGCCGTTGTTGGTCGGCTCGACCTTTCCGGGATAGGCGAGGTAATTACTCACCCCGGCGATTGCAGGGTTTAGCCGCCAACGGTCTTTAGGAGGGTGCCGAAGGGACTGTGGCCTGTGAGGCATGCGGTATCGACGACGGTTCGGATGGCGGCCTCGCCCTCGGCGGCCCACATCGCGCGGTAGCCGTTGGTGACCTTCCGCTGCACGACAGCCGGGCGCAGCAGCCTCTCCGAGCCGTTGTTGGTCGGCTCGACCGCCCCGGGATGGGCGAGGAAGACGAGGAGCTGAGCGCGGGCTCGGCCGATCTTAGCCTGCAGGTCGCGGGTCAAGTCGCAGCCGCTCGGCGTGGCGAGGATGGCCCCGAGTTGTCGGTCAAGGCTCCGGTGCTTGGCTGCCAGGGTCGAGGTGGCCAAGGTAGTGACGCGCTCGGCCAGGGCGAACACGGAGGCCAGCCAGAGCTGCAGACGCCAGGGCACCGGATCGTCGCGCGCCTCGACGACGTAGGCGACGTCGCGGGCGAGATGGGCGAGGCAGGTCTGGTGTTCGGCCGCATGGCCCTGCTGAGCCGTGTAGCGGTCCGAAATCCACACCGCGGGCCGGTGCCCATCCATCATCTCCCGCACCACGATGGCGCCCCGCGTCGGCGAGGCCGTGTGCACCACGGCATTGGCCGCGTGGAACACGCAATGATAAGCGTTCGAGCCCTCGATCCGCACGCCGGTCTCGTCCGAGGCGACCACCGCGGCCTTGCGCAGGGCGGACACGGCGGCCTCGTGACCCGGATGGAAGCGGCTCTGCGCGCGCTGGAGCAGGTTCATCAGCCCGCCTTGGCTGAGGGTGAGACCAAACAGATCCGACAACGCCGCCTGCAGCCGCTCGTAGGAGAGCGCCTGGAAGGTCTTCAGATAGGTCGCCACCGCATGCAGCCGCGGGCCGAAGGGTGTGCCACGGGCCGCCTCCGGCACCGGTGCGACGACCCGAGCCCCGCAGGTCGGACCTGCACGGCCAGCCGTTGATGCTGCGTCACGACCGGGGCCACCTCCGGCAGCTCGATCCGCTCGGACACGCTCACGAGTTCGGAGGGAAGATCTCCGTGCAGGGCGCCGCCGCAGCACGCTCAGCGATCAGGACGAGGCTCGACGACGGCGTCGGGATCGTCGCTCATCACCCGGCTGTGGCCCTCGTGGCCGGGCTTGGCCCCGCCGGGCTTGGAGTGCTCGCGCCGCTCCTTGCGGTCGGTCGCCGGTGGCTTCGAGGAGGTGCGCGAGGTCTTGTCCGGACGCTGCAGCCGCAGCACCAGCTCGATCAGCTCCTCGCGCCTCCACCGCTCAAGATCGCTGCGCCCCATCCCACGAGGGAATCAGCGAAACCCAACCCGCGCAAGGGCCTGGGTAATTACTCGGCTGGGGCCGCCATCGGCTGGACGGTCTTGCAGTCACCCAAGCCGATCAGCCCAGCCAGGTAGAGCGGCCAAATCGCTTGGCGCGCCGGATGCGACAGTCCCGCAAGGAATGGCTGCAGCCATCGATCCAGATCCTCACGCCATCCGCAAGCGCTGACATCGTACAGACCCCCGCTCATGGCCGTGGTAGGCCTATCTGCAACAATCTCAACCGTTCGGTTGATCTGTCAAAGCGGTGCTAATGGTCTGAGTTAGAGATTTCCTTGCGGTTTGGGACGTGAGAGCCATCTGCTGGGCTTCTGAGCGGAGGTTGCTGCGATGGCCCACGGTCCCAGACCAGCCGAACTTCACCTGAGCGCGGACGAGCGTGCGCGGCTGGAGGGTCTGGTGCGCCGCCGCAACGTCGGTCAGGCGCTGGCCCAGCGCGCGCGGATCGTGCTGGCGCCTGTGCCGAGCCTGGCTCCACGAACACCGGCATCGCCCGCAGCCTCGGAATCAGCCGTCCGGGCGTCACGACCTGGCGTGCCCGTTTCCTGGCCCACCGCGTCGATGGTCTCGTCGACCTGCCCCGCTCCGGTGCGCCGCGTGCCACCGAGGACACGGCGATCGAGGCGATGATCACCCTCACATTGGAGAGCCAGCCGGAGAACGCCACCCACTGGTCGACGCGTGCCATGGCGAAGCGGGTCGGGATGAGCCAGACCATGGTCTCGCGGGTCTGGCGCGCCTTCGGCCTGCAGCCGCACAGGACCGAGACCTTCAAGCTCTCGACCGATCCCGCCTTCGTCGACAAGGTCCGGGACGTGGTCGGCCTGTACATGGCCCCGCCGCATCGGGCCGTGGTGCTGTGCGTGGACGAGAAGCCCCGATCCAGGCGCTGACCGGCACGGCCCCCGTGCTGCCGATGCGGCCCGGCCAGCCCGAGCGCCGGACCCACGACTATCGCCGCCAGGGCACCACCGATCTGTTCGCCGCCCTCGACGTCCGGTCGGGGACCGTGATCGGCCGCTGCACACGCCGACATCGTTCGGTCGAGTTCCGCGCCTTCCTCGATCAGGTCGAGGCGAGCGTGCCGGCAGACCTCGACGTCCACCTCGTGCTCGACAACGCCGCCACCCACAAGACCAAGCTGATCCACGACTGGCTGGTGAAGCGCCCGCGCTGGCACCTGCACTTCACCCCGACATCCGCATCGTGGCTCAACCTTGTCGAGGGCTGGTTCGCTCGCCTCACCCGCAGACGCCTACAGCGCGGCGCCTTCCAAAACACCGACGATCTCGAAGCCGCGATCCACCGCTACATCGACCACACCAACGCCGACCCGAAGCCCTTCGTCTGGACCAAACCCGCCGAGGCCATCCTCGCCAGCGTCGGACGCTTCCGCCAAAGAACCTCTAACTCAGACCACTT
>NZ_JALNUL010000078.1:0-12198 GCF_026540775.1 Methylobacterium sp. GC_Met_3 | reverse complement strand
TGACCTACGTGGCAAAAGGCGTTCAGGACTTATCGGCAAACATCTTCAAGGCTTGAAGAGGATCGTGAACCTCGACTCACGTCGGCGACGTTCTCTTCACCAGCCGCGCATCGTGAGCCAGACGTTTAACGCCGCCGTATCGGCCTCGCTGTCGAACTCGAAGATGACGGTATCTAGGACAGCGTTGCCCCTACGTTCGCAGATACGGCGACGCCAGCGGCCAGTGGCAAGTGCTTCGCACCACTCGTTAGCGAGGCGGTGCCGGTAGTCTTGGGATCGGGAGTTCAGGTCCAAAATCATCGGGACGGCTCCCGCAACCACGAAAGTGTGGCTGGCAAGGGTTGCCTGAATTTCCAAGTTGGCCTGTAGTCGAGCGATCATACGGCGAATGCTCGAAACGTTCATCCCAGCCATTACGGGCACCTCGCGTCGATCGAGCGGCGCGATAGCAGATCGGCGACATGCATGTCGCGAAGGATCGCGTCGTCGTAAGCCCGCACGCGGTCGCGGAGTTCTCCGGTCAGCAGCGCACCGGCCTCGGCCAGCCTCATACGGATCCGCTCGACGGTCTCAGGCGAAACCCGCGCAGTCGCTCCGTCGCGCCGTGTGAAATCGTGGAGGTAGGAATGACCGCGGCCGCACCAAGATCGGGAGAAATGCTCGCGCGACGATGTCAGACTTAGCGCCTTCATCTCCTCGCAGAGCCGCAATAATTGAGAACCAAACATAAGAATTTCCTCGGAAATCAACTCGGATAAATATCTCGATCTACTTATACAGGAGAGCTTTTTGTGAGGATCAGGGATCTGTTTGAGCGGCCGGAGTCGAAGAACCAGACGAAGAACCAGCACGTGAAGGCAAGCCAACAAGCTCCGGCACATCCGGTAAGCCTAGCGTTTAGACCACCGGAAACGGGAGGGTGTGCCGGATACTCCCCGTCGTCCCGGCTGCAAAATCACCAAGTTGAACGAGTGACAGATCTGGTGCGTCGAACAGATCTCGCCGTGCCGCCGATGTCATCATTGCGGGCATCGACTCCCGACCCTTCTTGGACCTTCGGAAGGTCCGCTTCTAGGCTGTTGATCATATAGAGACCTTCGACCGCCTTGGGTGGAAAAAGGACATCGCCTTAGGAGCGCAGCCACCCCACTTTCGCGGCGAAGTGCGCGAACCATATCGACAGCGCGCCGACCAAAGCGATGAATAACGGAAACGGCAGTACCGCCGCCGATCCCTTGTGAGCAATGAGGTCGGTGGCCAGAAAGGCATAACCGAACATCAAAACGACCGCGGCGAGCGAGGCCCAAAACAGGGGTACTGCTCGCCGGTTGCGCAGTAGCAAAGCCAAGCCGCCGAGCAATCCGCCAAAGGTCGCGACGACATTGATCGCGTTGTACCAGACCGGCAGGGTGGCATAGTAATTCAGTGACCAGTAGTCGGCTGGTCCCATCGCCGCCGCACCGACCTTGATCTGCATGACGCAGGCGAAGCAGCCCATTACTTCCCATAGCGTCAGCAGGATCGCGACGATCCAAAACCAGAGCGGCGGTTTCATAGCGGTCGTCATCGCGACCCCTCCCATAGGAGCCTATGACGCCGTGATTTGCAGAAGCAGTTCGTCGAGGCGCTCCAGGGTGGACGCCATGCCGCCTTCCAATCCCATTTCGACCGCCGCTTGGAGCGCGTCGGCCGAGCCGTACTGGACGATTGTGGTCACCAAGGTCCTGTCGCCTTCGTCGGCGAAGGCGACATCCCACTGCGATCCGGGCAGGTTCGGATTGACGGCGCCGGTTTCGTCGCAGAAGCCGTCCTGCGCTGCGTAGCCGTCGATGGGGTTGATCGCTTTGTAATCCAAGCGGTTCCAGAATTTCTGATCATCGGGTGTGATCATGGCGTAGTGCCAATAACCGCCCACGCGGAAGTCCATGTGCTTGGTCCGAGTGGTTAGCGGTTTGGGCGCGAACCATCGGTCGAGAAGTTCGCTCCTCGTGTGGCAATCCCACACGAGTTGACGCGGGCCAGCAAACTCCCGGATGACCGTGATTGTCCGCCGGTCCTTATCGATCAGAAATTCAAATCGTAGATCATCGATCATCTTCGCCTCCGTTCAGCTTCACAAGCAGGGTGTCGAGGTTGAAGCATCGGCTAGTCCATTGGACGCGTAGCTCGTCGAACCAGCGCTCCGTCGTGGCCAGATTTTCGGGTTCGAGGCGGCAGGTTCGAATCCGGCCACGCTTTTGCGAGGTGATCAGGCGCGACCGCTCAAGCACCGAGATGTGTTTGACGAAGGATGGCAGCGCCATATCGAACGGCCGCGCCAGTTCACTGACCGTCGCGTCGCCACGACCCAACCGCTGGACTATGGCCCTTCGTGTCGGGTCCGCCAGAGCGTGGAAAATGGCATCGAGCGCCAAGCCATGGTTATCCATATGGCTAACTGTACATCGCAAAGATGCTTAGATCAATGGCTAAGTTTTGCCACGGCTTCCGCGTTGGGAAGAGCGCTCTGTATGTTCGCTCAGGGCCAGATCCGGAACTTCCGCTTCCGGGCGGAAACTCAAGGTCCGCTCGCCACCCTTCTCGGATATTGAGCAGTGTCATCGGTGGCGAAAACCGAAAACGTGATGCTTATCGGCTCTGTAGACCGAGACTTCCGCGTTCTTTTCGATGGCGGAGCGCCCCTGGCGCGAGCGCGTTGATCCTCGCAGATAGCCATCAATCGCGTACACCAGGGCCAAGCCGATGGCGAACACCAAGGCCAAGTGCGTTACGCCGACGACCTCCTGCACGACGGCGCCCGCGATCAGGCCGACCACGTAGCCCTTCGCACTGTTCAGCAGGGCGGAGATGTTGCCGGTCACGATACCGACTACACCTTCGAACACATTTCAGGACTGCGTGGCACGCCCGGCGGCGCGAGGGTTTCGGGTCGGACACGGAGTAGCAGAGGCGCCAGAAGAACGTCATCGCCTAAGCGCCTCGATTCTGTCGAACGCTGCTGAGGCCGCGGCGAACTGAGACGACATCTTGCTCTTGTCATCGGGCGAGGCGCGATCGGGGTGGTAGTGACCGAGCAGTGCTCGGCGGGCTGCGTGAACGACGACAGCGTGCGCGTTCGGGGTCAGACCCACTGATGCATAAACGTGCGCGTCGCCGTCGTCCTGCAACTCGGCGAGCCTGCTCTGGAGGCGTTCGATCCACGCTCGGGCGGTTGCCAAGTCATGCTGTAGTGCCTCGACGAGGGTGTTCGCCTCGTGCAGGTCGTAGCAGAGCCGATTGTGCTCGCGGGCGAGATCCGGCCAGTCCTTACCGACGCCAAGGAGGCTGTCGAGGAGACGCAGATTGCGGCGCATGCGGACTGCAAGATCCTCCAGGGCTGGGCGCAACGTCAGAAGCTGCTCATTGCTCCAGCGGTCGAGAAGATCGTCGTCGAACTCGATGATCACGCTGTCCGTCCTGATTTAGGCGGCCACCTCGGTCTCGGTGTTCAGCGCCGCGGGCATGTCGTCCTCCGCGTTGATGCCGTGAGGGTGTAGGGCGTCGTGAAGTGGCGCGTAGCGGTAGATCCCCAGCAGATCAGCCACGTCCTTGCGGTAGGGGCCGCCGACTGCCGGGCCGGGGATGATCGCTCCGAGCCCCTGAAGGCGCCTTAGCACCGGGTACAACACCTCTCTGGACGGCTGCCGGTTCTTGGTGCCCCCGACCTCAGAGACCATCCAGCAGCCATCAATCGTGGGTGTCAGCGACGCCGCCAAGATCGTCTCCGAACCGTCGTCGGCCCGGTGCGTCACCTCGACGATGGCGAACAGGCCAAGCGCGGCTTCGGGGATCTTCGTTGGCGCGCAGTTGCGCAATCTGGCCCCGATCTCGCGGTACTCCGCGGCCGACCGCAACGGCCGGATACCCTCGGCAGCGGGTAGCGGTGTGGGCAGCCGATCAGCGGTGCTGAGCGCCGTTTTGGCGAAAGCCTCGATAACGCCGAAGCTCTTGAGCGACAGGCGCATGGCGGTAACCAAAGCTTCTTCGTCCAGGGTTGAGTGGCAGGCCCGGATGAGATCCAATGCAGTGTTTGCCGCCGAGACGCGCTGCGGCGTGCCGGTGACGGCGAGAACTTCGGGCCACACCAAGATTGGGTCCAGCGTCATGGCTGCCTCGACCGTGCTCGACCGCAACTTGGTCGAGTAGCGTAGCGCGTGAGCCCGGCGGCTGTGACGTTGATGGACCAAGACCTCGAAGAGGCGGCGGTACGAGGCCGGGTCGGCGAACGGGTGCAAGCCGGGTACGCCTGCTCCGATTTCCTCGATCTTGGCCAAGGCGCGCAGATAGCCGGTGGGCACGTCGTGGGGACTGACTGCGAAGGCTGCCGCGATGATCTGACGGGCGGGGCGGGCCCGCAGGGCGAGGCCAATGCCTTCAGCCCCCTGGGCCGCGACACCGAGGCGGCAGAGGAAATCGTTGGGTGTGTCTAGGTCGAGGGTGGAGACCACAAGGAAGGCGGCCTGCCGCGTGAGAACACCGGCCATAGTTAGGTCAGCGATGAGGCCGCGGGCCCCGCCTCGGTCAAGGCGAGCCATCAATGCGAGGGCCCAGCCGCTAACTGGGGCAGGCTCGCGAAAAGCCTGAGTGTCGTTCTGGGAGACACAATCGTGGAGGTGAATGGCCAAGGGCGTGCTCCAAAAGCATCGCCGTGGTCGCACGCCCTTACGCGACGACCCGTCTCGACTGTCAGGAGCTTAGCATAAGAACGGTAAGTGACAACTTATTCTACCGGTGATCCACCCCAAAAACGCGAATGGTAACTACAAAGCTGGACGACCAGAACTTTATCTTTCATCTTCGGCGCCGAGATGACGACATCGACATCGAGAACGGTAGATGCTGGGGCGATCCTGAGTGCGATCTGGTGCAGAAACGCGCTTCGACGCGGAGCAGGTTTACCTCTCTGGCCTGTGCGCGAGACCTTCGAGCGCGAGCTACAAGCGGCGCGCTGGCGGGCTCACGTCGAAGCAAACTACGAGGCCACTCGAATTCGGGTGCTCGGCGAGCTTCGAGCGCGCCACGGAGTTGGGTTCGGGCTCTCAGTGGGCGGGC
This sequence comes from Methylobacterium sp. GC_Met_3, assembly GCF_026540775.1. NCBI lineage: Bacteria > Pseudomonadati > Pseudomonadota > Alphaproteobacteria > Hyphomicrobiales > Methylobacteriaceae > Methylobacterium > Methylobacterium sp. GC_Met_3. Next base: position 7,107 of record NZ_JALNUL010000078.1, on the reverse strand, counting down.
GCTGGGTCATCGAGGCCAATACAGTACAGGCATTGCGCGCCTCGTTCTGCGGCACTTAATTTAGTAACACGCCATAAGCCCTTGAGACTAAGTCCGATCGCGTTCCATGACCTTGGAAGTAATCCAAACCTGACATTGCCCGTCGCGGTACCAGACCGAAGCTCAATGGCGTACCTTCACGCACCCTATGGCTTCGGCCCTAAAGCAACCAACGCGCGCCTAGCACTCCCGAACGAGGGGCGAAGGACGCGCATCTAAGATGAAATATCAAGCAATGTTTCAATCCGCGCTCTGAAGAGCGATACTGTATATAATACCGCATCTCAATAAAATTAAGTATTAAATTCGCGCCCATCAAAAATAGAGTTATGCATTTCCTTGTACATAATGGCCGTGGAAAATGCCATTCCAATCCGTCATCAGGAAAAAAGCATGCTCTAGCTGTCTTTCAAGAGTTGTTTTCAATCCTCGTTCTGGTGAGAGAGCGACCTTCGTACACTCTGGCTGAAAAGTAGCTAGCGATCTCTTCTCACGGTTAAACCGCCCTCCCGAGAGGGAGTAACAGTCGCCCTGTGCGTAGGCGCCGTCCAGGAGGTAGTTTCAATCCGCGCTCCCTTGAAGAAGCGATCAGGTCATTGACCTAAGAAGCCTCCTTCACGAGGTTTCAATCCACGCCCTGTGAAGTAGCGACCGACGCCCAGGCGCATATTCTCGTTGGTCAGATCGTTTCAATCCACGCCCCCGTGAAGGAGCTACAGACGCCCTTCGCGCTCGTGCTGAGCGAGCAGAGTTTCAATCCACGCTTCCATGAGGAAGCGACCGCTTACCGCCGAGCGCGAACGACTCGCCGAAGAATTTCAATCCGCGCCCCCGTGATGGAGCGACTAAACCTCCATACCTTTAGGCTGGACAACATCCCCATTTTCGATCCGCGTCTCTGAAAGTTAACTACTTATCGATCGTGGCCGTCAACCCCAAAAGAATATCCTTGATTTCGGCGTTCGCGCGAGCCGCTCCATCCACCCCTATGCCAGCGCAGATTGGCGGTGCAGGTGGGCAGGAAATTTATATTTCCAGAGACCTTGGCTTTTACGCCACTTCAAAACAGCCGGGTGGATCCCTAGAACTTCGCGCGGACCGCTTAGGCCGCAAGCTTGCGACCGAAAGACTGTGGTGCCTTCCAGACTTGCATCGTCACGCCCTCCGGGAGATTCTCCGGTAAATAAATGTTGTAATCGGCGTAGCTGGTCGCCGGAGTATTAGACTTTCGCTCGACGGCAACAGCCTCCAGGAGTTCGAGGCCGTTCGCACCCGGCGTGCCGTAAGCGCTAACATGCTCGAAGGCGTAGACGGCCCGGACGCACATGGTGTTGCGCATGCCTGCTCGATCGCCCTCGAAAAGATTTAAGAGTGCATCCTTGAGGGCCGCGAAATCGTCTGATGAGAAGCCGGTCTTCCTAGCCTTGATCGGGTCCACGAAGATGTGCGCCCGGTAGAGGCCATAGTGCAGCATTGGCTGGGCGCCGAAGGTCTTGTTGTCGAGTTCACGTCCCTCCCGCTCGCGGCGATTCTCGCTGGCGCAGCGGGTGATCGCGGGCTCACTCACTTGGATCTCGTCGATCGTCTGCGCGTAGCTCACCTGGACGGGGCCGTTGACGTTGTCGGCGCGGGACTCCTCGCTCTTGTTAGCGCGCAGCACTGCCCCGAAGGCGCGCACATCGTAGAAGCGCTCCTGGATCGCGGTGTTCGGGTCGGCCTTGCCCTTGATGGTCTCGGCCTTCTTCTCGCCGAGCACGGCGTCCCGCGTGATGAAGATCTCCATGCCGGGCTGCCCCTCGTAGCGCTCGGCGATCCGGTCGCGGATCTTCCGCTTCAGGCAAACGCCAGTCACCAGACCCTGACCGGTGATCGGGTTGCGGCGCGGGGCATTGCCGCGGTCCGGATCGCCGTTCGGGTTGCCATTTGAGATGTCGAACAGGATGCAGATGTCGGTCCGGCGGACGCCCTCGATAGCGGAAACGGCGGCGGTATCAGCGGTCTTGGCCATGGTCCTATCCTCGTGATGCTCTGGTGGGGTTCGGAAAGACTTAGGCGGCGTCGCTGGCGACTGGCTCTTCATCCTCGGTCTCATCGGCCTGGGCAGTGGGCGCGCGGCGCATTTCGGCGACCTGATGCCAGTAGCCGACCATGAAGATAACCTGCTCGTCAGCCCGCAGGATGGTCGGGAGGCGACCGTCCAGGTTGCCCATGACCTCGGCGACCTGCTTGGCGAACCATCCGCCGCGCGGCCCCAAGGTGCTCAGGTGCTTCGTGTTCTTCGCGAGCAGGGCTCGAAACTCGAAGGCCGGGGTCTCCATTGCGCCGGAGATCCGGGCGATGATGGTCGTGTAGGCGTCGGGGATAGCCCGCTTCTGGGTGGCCTCCAAGACCGCGAACAGGCGACCGAGATTGTAGGATACGTCCGTCCTGGTCTTGTCGAGCGCCATCGGAAGCCTCTGCGGTCTGTGGCTTCTCGCGAGTGCGAGCTTGGCCAATGAAACGATGCGATGCTGCCGCATCGGGTAGCTGAGAGTAGGGCCATCCTTTCCTCTACTCACGGCGCGAACGCCAAGCTTAGGGACGTAGCCCATCAGGGTTGTTTTGAAGGCGCGCAGCGCGGCATCCATGACCTCCGGCTGCACAGGCGTGCCCGGCTGGATCGCCGCGGTGAAGAGGCGGCCCATCAGGTGCTTGTCGAACTTCTCGCCGGGCGGCAGAATTGCCCCGAGAAGCTGCGGGATGGAAAGGTACGGTCGGGCGTCCCGCTTCGGCGGGATCAGGGCCATATCGGCGTACCAGGAGCGGGCGGCGCGGTAGAACTCCTCGGCCGTCATCTCCTGCCACAGGATCGGCGACAGTCGGGCGGAGTTGGCCTTCAGCGCTAGAAAGTAGAACTCCGGCATGGTCGGACCCTGGAGCCCGGACCGGACGATGCTCTGGGGCTCCTGGCCGACGTAGGCCGCGCGGATCAACCTGCGGACCTTCTGAAGCTCGACGATCGGGTCCTCAAATAGGGCGGCCTTGCCGGAGACGGTCGAGTCCGTGCCCCAGACGATCATGCTGAAGTCGCCCGGACGCTTACCGTTGCCGAAAGCGACGTGGTGGGTCTGCGACCACAGCATGTGGTTCAGGCCCCGGTGGTAGCCGCGGGCAATGTCGGCGCTAACCGGGCCGTTCCTCCCGTCCCGGAGGCCGAACGAGTCGAAGTGACCCGCATTGAATGAAACAAGCTTGGTGCCGGTCGGCTGGCCGCCCAGGACGCCCTTGATGTAGCCGTGCAGGTCCGCGGCCACGGCCTCATCCCCGCTGATGCAGCACTGCACGCGCTCCGCCTGCGAGACGGCGATGCGGCCGTGCACGAGGTGTTCGTCGAGGCCCGGCGTCTCAATGGCCAGTTCCGGACCGAGACCGTCGTCCATGGCGAGGAAGATCGTCGGCTTCTCGCCCTTCTCGGCCCGCTCGCGAATCGGCTGGGACATCTGGTCGGCGAGGAACGCCTCGCGATGTCCCTTGGTATAGAAGTTCATGATCGCGTCCAGGATCGCGTAGCTCTCGCCCGCGTCCCGGACGCTCTGACGGATCAGGTAGAGCGTGTTCAGGAAGGACTGCTCGTTGCCGCTCGGCGCGACGATCGCCGAGCCGAGGCGCTTGAGAGCCTTGGCCTCCGCCTGGGCCTTCATCTTCTCGATCTCGGCGGCCGTAGCGCTCGGCTTGATCTCCGGCAGGATCGTCAGGCCGAGAAGGTAGTCCGGATGGTCCCAGAGCAGGCCGCCGAGGGTGTTGGCCGTGCGGTCGGTGCGCGGCGCCAAGATTTTCTCTTTGCCGTCCGTCGCTCGCACGACGATCGCCCGGCCGGTTGGGTCGAGGATGATCGCGAAGTGCATCACGACAGGCTCGTACCCGTCGATCCGGCTGATCTCGGCGTTCGCGACCAGCCGAGACTGCTGCTCGACGAGGCGGTTAAGCAGCATGGCGGGTCTCCAGGAAAGGTGGGATCTCCAGGGTTCCGTTGACGAGTTTGGCGTCGAAAAACGTCATGCGCTCGGCCCGGCCGCTGGCGTCGAATAGGCGCTGGTGGAACATCCAGCCGAGATTCCGGGTGACCGGAATTGGCCTGAACGTCTCGTCCCGGCCGAGCAGCTTGAACCGGCACACGAACTCGCGCTGGCCGAGCACTGGCGGTCGAAAATACTGCCCCTGGCTGGCTCGACGCTCGAACACGGCGCCGTGCTTGCCCTGGTCCTCGAACTCGTCGATCCTCGCCTCGATCACGTAGGCCACGTCGGCCAGGATCGAGGTGGTCTTCTGGATCCGGTCGTCGATGATGTTCTGGCCGTTGCGCGAGGCCGTCTGACCCAACTCGTTCAGGGTCATCGAGATGAACCGGATCGGCTTCAGCACGTGGATGCGCAGGATCTCGTAGCGCATCTGCGGCTTCCAGTAGATCGACTCCAGAAGCCCCTGGGCGGCGCTCGGGTTCATCACGTCGTAGGAGCGGCGCTCGGCCTTGAACTCCGGCCGCGTAAAGCACGCGAACTCGCCTTCGACCCGCAAACGGATGTGATTTCTGCTCATAATAGGGCGTTCCTCGCAGGCGGTGTTATTGGACAACGAGCCCGTAGACGGGGTCGTATCTCGTCGCGACGTAGGTGCTGAGCCGATCCAGGTAGACGATTGAGCCCGTGGCGAGCGCCTGGGTGACCTGCCGCTCCGGGAGGTTCACGCTGTAGCGCTGCGTTCGCTCGAACAGGTTGGCGCTACCCCGCCCGCCCGAGTTGACCCGGATGAACTCGTCGCAGAGCGCCGTGCCGATCGCGCCGTAGGGCACGATGACTGAGGTGTCCTGCCCCTGCTGGGGATCCTCGACGATCCGCATGGCCGCCTCGGCCTCGCGGAACTGCACGCGCGGGCCGCGCAACTTTCGGAGCACGTCGCGGCGATCGAGCGGGTCGGTGGCACCCACCGTCCGGCCCTGACGACGCCAGTGACCGTACAGGTCCGAGAAGTAGTTCCGGAAATTCTCGGCCGAGAACAGGTAGCCGTGGGCGCCCGTCATCCCGATGATGCGCCGTGTGGCCATGACGTTCGCGATCAGGTGCGGGATCGGCTCGTGCACGACGACGATCTCGAAGCGGCCGCTGGCGAGCCTGCCCTCACGATTACACCGCCCGGCAGCCTGGGCGAGCGAGTCGAGGCCACTGATTGCCCGGAACACGACCGGGAAATCCACATCGACACCGGCCTCGATGAGCGAAGTGCTCACCAGTCGGAGCGGCCCGGAGGCTGGATCCGGAAGCTTGGCACGCACCTCGCCGAGAACATCCGTGCGGTGGGCCGCGCACATGTTCGCTGAGAGATGATAGGCGCCGAGACCCTTCGCGATCAGGATGCCGTATAGATCACGTGCCGTGCCCTTCGTGTTAACGATCGTGAGGATCTTGTCGTGCTGAATCACCCGGTCGGCCAGATCGCCTAGCGGCTCCTGCACAGTCAAATCGGGTGGCACGATGATCTGAACGCGACCACTCATGCGCTGAAACAGGCCGGGCACATCCTCGACGATTTCGTATGGGTTCGAGAGCCCGTCGAATGCTGCCCACGGCTTCGGGTCGAGATCGGGCTGTGTGGCCGTCGAGAGGACGATCGTGCAGCCGTAATGGTCGATCAACTCGCGCATCGATCGCACCAGCGGGCGCAGATACGCAGGCGGCAGGAATTGTGCCTCGTCGATGATGATCACCGCGTTGGCGATCCGGTTGATCTTGCGCGCCCGGCGTGCCCTGGCGGCGAAGAGCGACTCGAAGAACTGCACGGCCGTGGTGACGATCACCGGGGCATCCCAGTTCTCGCGATTGAGCTTCTCGCGCTCGCGGTTCCGAAGGCCCTCGTCATCGACATCATCGGGTGTGTCGGTCACCACACTGCTGTGGTGCTCGACCACATCGGCATCGCCCAGCGCGTCCCGGAACACGCCCGCAGTCTGCTCGATGATTGAAGTGTACGGCGCCACGTAGATCACGCGGGGCATCCCATGTGCGTCGGCATGTTCGAGCGCGAAGGCGAGGCTCGACAGCGTCTTGCCCAGACCGGTCGAGGCGCTGAGATTATACAGGCCGCGACGCAGCATGGCCGCCTCCCGGCATTGCTGGAGCAGGTTCGCCCGCTCCCGCGCAATCTGCGAAGTCGGCTGCCCAAACTGAGCCAAACGGCCGTTCAGGCGGTCGAGAAGGGCTGCGATCGTGGTGGAGCGGTGCCGGAGCGCGTGGACCTCCGCATCCGTTGTCTCTTCGGAGTGAAGCCGGTCAGCATCGACCAAGGTCGAGAAGATCATGCGGATTAGGAACGAGTAGGAAAACTCGTCGGTCGCCCAGTTTGGGATGGCCGGAAGGTGCCGCTGGAGGCGCCGCTCTGAGGCGAAGCGCCTGCTGTTGGCGAGAAGCGTCCCGCCAGCCGGATCGTTCAGCTTGAACTCCAGAGTCGCCGCGGAATTATCGCCGGTCGTTCCGAAATCGGCCAACGCGCCGTGGTGACCGGCGACCGCATAGGCGAGCGCGAGCCCACCCCGGAAATCATTTTGGGGCGCAGTGTTGAAAAGGTGGAGCGCGCCGACGATCGAGTGCGGGACACGCGCGCCAGTGCCGAGCATATAGCTTTGGAATGTCGGGTTGTACTTGCCGAGGTCGTGGAAAAGTCCCGCCGTGTAAGCGAGGTCGGACCAGTCCTGCCCGGCAAGGCGGCCTGCGCGGGTGGCGACGGCCAGGAGATGGTCAATCAGGCGCGGTTCAGGACTGTAGGGCGAGGGCCCACGCGCCAGCGGTGGTGCGCGACCTGTGATAATATTGTCGAGCGAGTTGAGCGGCAGCGAGCTACCGCCGTCGTCTGCCCTAGCCGCGTTCGGACTGGGCTGCGAGTTCATAAACTCGGGTCATTCAATAGATAAAAGATTGGCAGCGATCTCGACACACGATTGCGGCATTTCGATCCGTCGTCAAGCACGCTTGTCGTTACGAGAGTAGGTTCGGAAGTGCGGCCGCCATGGTGAAGGGTAAGGCCGAATTAGCGAGTTCG